>NZ_JBGCCS010000007.1:0-316154 GCF_041262645.1 Streptacidiphilus sp. EB129 | reverse complement strand
GACTGGTTGTGGGCGCTGACGTTGGCCACGTGCTTGGTGACGTTGACGGTCTTGGTGAAGCTGAACTTCAGCTTGCCCAGGGCCTCGCGGCCGGGGAGCAGCTCGGCGGACTCGGCGTCGAGCTCGTGCATGTCCATGCTCATGATGGTGCCTCTCTCTGGTGGTCGAACCTGGTGTGAGTGGTGTCGCGTGTGGTGCGTTCGTGCAGGTCGTGCAGGTCGTGCAGGTCGTGCAGGTGCGCGGCGCTCCGCGTGCCGGCGCGTCCGCCGGGTGCCGAGGGGAGCGACTACTGGTGGAGGCTGATCGCCTGGTCCGCACCGGACTGCGCGGCAGCGCCGCAGGAGTCCCAGTTGCCGGCGAAGGACTGGTTGTGGGCGCTGACGTTGGCCACGTGCTTGGTGACGTTGACGGTCTTGGTGAAGCTGAACTTCAGCTTGCCCAGGGCCTCGCGGCCGGGCAGCAGCTCCGCTGATTCGGCGTCCAGCTCGTGCGGCTCAAGCATGGTCAATTCCCCCTCAGGAATAGCCGGTTGCGATCGGACGGAGGAGGTTCCCCCCGGCTTCCGTCCAACTCGGTCGGACGTCTTGTCCAACGAGATTGGACACTAGTCGTGCTTCGTCGGACGCCGCAAGCGGTTCGGCCACAACGTTCTGCAACGGACTGGTAACAGAGAGATATGGCCAGGTGGGAGCACCTGACGGGGTGTCCGGAGGGGTGATCGCCGTAGAATCGGAGCCCCACAGGCGGCCGAAGGGGCCGCCGTCAGGAGGCGTCAGCCAGGTGTCCAACGCCCTGCAGCAGTTGATGAGAGAGCGCTTGGACCGGCAGGGCTGGTCCTATGGCGAGGCCGCCCGTCGCGGCGGTATCCCGCGCTCCACCGTGCACCACCTCGCGACCACGGAACGCCTGGTCAGGATGCCGAACCCGGCCACCCTGGAGGGTCTGGCGCGGGGGCTCGAACTGCCGTTGGACGCCATCCGCCGCGCCGCTGCCGAGGCCTGCGGGATCCACCTCTACGCCGCCGGGCCGGCCGCCGCGGTCGACGCCGGCACCGCCGCCGCGGTCGACGCCGGCACCGCCGCCGCGGTCGACGCCGGCACCGCCGCCGCGGTCGACGCCGGCACCGCCGCCGCGCGGGCCGCCGACCCGGAGGTGGACGTGCTGATCGCCAGCCTGCAGCAGCTGTCGGTGGACGATCGCCGCCATGTCGCCGCGCTGGTGGAATCGCTCCTCGACCGCAAAGGGCGCGGTGACGGCCCACTCTGACGCAGGCTCCGCCCGTTCCGGTTCCACAGATGTCGGGATATGACCGGTTGGAGCGAACATCGTGCTTGTCCGGCGCCCGGGCCGGCATATGCGGCTAGCGTCAGCCCCTGAACGGGGTAGGTGAGCCGCACGCTACCCCCGGGACCAGGGGGGATCCGTGCTGGTCGTACAGGGAGGTCCCACCACCGCGGTGGTGCGGGGCAGCAGCGGGGAGTCGGTCGTGCTGCTGTCCGGTGAGCTGCCCGCCGAACTCACCGACGCCGGTCTGGCGGAGGTGCTCGACCTGGCCGCCGCCGTCCTCGACGGCGAGGAGATGCTGCTGTTCGAACGTTGCCTCGACGCGCTGCGCCGCGGGGACCTGACCGGTACCCGCCGGATCGAGATCGACGGCGCGGTGCTCACCGTCCACGGCGGCTGAGCGTCGACGCCGGCTGAGCGCCCACGGGGCTGGGCGGCCGCGCGGTCCGGCCGCCGGGAGGGCCGGTGCGGGGGTTCCGTGCGGGAGGTTCCCGGTCGGCGCGGTCGTCAGCGACACTGGAGCGACCCCAGGGGGTGCTCTTACCGCCCTCTCATGCTCCCCGGAGAGAATCATCGCCGTGACGTCGACAGTACTGCTGGCCGAGGACGACCGGGCCATTCGTGATGCCGTGGTGCGCCTGCTGACCCTGGAGGGCTACCAGGTGACCGCGGTCGCCGACGGCATCCAGGCGCTGGCGGCGGTCCACAAGGAGCGCCCCGATGTGATCGTCCTCGATGTGATGATGCCGGGCATCGACGGGCTCGCGGTGTGCAGCGTGCTGCGCGCCGAGAACGACCGCACACCGATCCTGATGCTCACCGCCCGGGTGGACACCTCGGACCGGGTGGCCGGCCTGGACGCCGGCGCGGACGACTACATGGTGAAGCCGTTCGAGGCGGACGAGCTGCTGGCCCGGCTGCGGGCGCTGCTGCGCCGCGCCCTGCCGGTGCCGGTGCCGGCCGACCCGCCGTCCGCGCGGCGCGACCCGTACCCGCTGGACGACGTGATCGAGGTCGCCGACCTGCGGATCGACCCGACCGCGCGCCGGGTCTGGCGGCAGAACGCCGAGATCGCGCTGTCCCGTACCGAGTACGACCTGCTGGAGCTGCTGGCCCGGAACGCCGGGATCGTGCTGGACCACAGCACGGTCTACGACCGGATCTGGGGCTACGACTTCGGCCCGGGATCGAAGAACCTCGCCGTCTACATCGGCTACCTGCGCCGCAAGCTGGAGCTGCGGGACGCGCCGCCGCTGATCCACACGGTCCGCGGTGTCGGCTACACCCTGCGCGAGCCGTGAGCCGCGAGCACCCCGTGAGCACCGCGCCCGGCCCCTCCCTGCTGTCCCGGCTGCCGATCCCGGCGGGCCTGCGGGTCCGCTTCGCGGTGGCCTTCGCCGGAGTCGCCGCCCTGGTCGCGGTGCTGGTCGGCGGCCTCGGCTACGACGCCGCGGCGAACCTGATCCGGCACGACCGCGCCTCGGACTTCTCCAACTCGCTGGACACCCTGCTCGTGGCGGTCGGCCAGTCGCCGCTCTACCCCTCCGACTTCCTGCCGTCCAACCAGAACCACGACCAGCTGGAGGACCGGCTCACCCAGTCCGGCGACATCGGCATCCAGGTACTGGGCCCGGACGGCTCGGTGGTCGAGGTCGGCAAACCCGATCCGCTGCCGGTCGACGCCAAGGACATGGCGCTGGCCCGGGAGCGGGCGGCGGGACAGGTCCACGACGTCACCGAGGACACCGGTGGCGACCGCTACCGGGTGGTCACCGTCTCCCTCGGCGGGGTACGCGGGGCGGTCCAGCTCTCGGAGCGGCTGAGCGCCACCGACGACCTGCTGGACACGCTGCTGGAGCGCACCGCGCTGCTCGCCACCGCCGTGGTGCTGGCCGCCGGCGCGGCCGGCTGGTGGCTCGCCGGACGGATCACCCGACGGCTGGTCAGGCTCACCGGAGCGGCCGAACAGGTCGCCTCCACCGGCCAGCTGGACGTGGACGTGCCGCGCAGCGGCGCCGACGAGATCGGCCGTCTCGGCCGGGCCTTCGACGACATGCTGGGGCGGCTGGCCCGCTCCAAGGACGACCAGCGCCGTCTGGTCCAGGACGCCGGGCACGAGTTGCGCACCCCGCTCACCTCGCTGCGCACCAACATCGCCGCGCTGCCCCGGCTGGACCGGCTGCCGCCGGAGTCCCGGGTGTCGCTGATGGAGGACCTGGCGACGGAGACCCGCGAGCTCAGCGTGCTGGTCAACGAGCTGGTCGAACTGGCAGCCGACCGCAGGGAGACCGAGGCGCCGACCGAGGTCGAGATGGACGCGCTCGCCGAGCGGGTGGCCGACCTGGCCCGGCGCCGCACCGGCCGGGAGATCACCGTGGTGGTGCGCTCGGCGGTGCCCGGACGGCCGCTGCTGGTGACCGGGCGGGCCGGGGCACTGCAGCGGGCGATGACCAATCTGGTGGAGAACGCGGCCAAGTTCGCGCCCGAGCCGACCCCGATCGTGCTGCGGGTGGAGCCGGGCCGGATCGCCGTGCTGGACCACGGCCCCGGCATCGACGACGCCGATCTGGGCCGGGTCTTCGACCGCTTCTACCGGGCCACCGCGGCACGCAGCCTGCCCGGCTCCGGCCTGGGTCTGGCCATCGTCCGGGAGGTGGCCGAGAGTCACGGCGGTACGGTCTTCGCGCGCAACCGCCCGCAGGGCGGCGCCGAGATCGGCTTCACCCTCCGTGGTGCGAGCTGACCTCGGGCCCGGTGCCGGTACCGCCTGATCCGTTCGACGGACCGGCTGGGCGGGACCGGCTCGGCGAACACGCCGGGGCGACAAATCGGACAAACTGCTGATCCCTCGCTAGATTCCTTGTGGGCCCACGACCCGTCGAAGCAAGGGATGCCCGTGCGCAAGCTCATCGCAGCCGGGAGCGCCGCCCCGCTGTCGCGGGTCCCCACCCGCCGCGGCACCGAGCTGCTGCTGGTCGTCCTCGCGGTGCTGATCGCCGCCTTCGGCTACGCCGACGTCGGCTGCGCCATCGACGGCCGGGTGCCCGCCGACACCGTCGGCTACGCGCTCGGCCTCGGCGTCCTCGCGCTGCTCGGGCACCTCGCCTGCCTGCTCTTCTTCGGCATGTTCGTGATGATGCTGTACGTGGCCACCGGGCGGGTCGGCTGGATCGCCGTCGGCCTGGTGCTGGTCGGCGCGGCGGTCGGCCTGGTGGCCATGGTCGAACCGCACGTCCACAGCCGCTTCGTGAACTGGCTCAACTGAAACCGCAGCTGGTCAGCTCGCTGACCAGGTCGGACGGGGCGACCGTGGAGAGCTTCGGGCCGCAGCGGTTCGGTCGGCCGATCTCGGCGGCGGTCGCCGCGCAGGTCCGGCAGGCCATGGAGGACGTGGTCGCCAACGGCACCGGCGGCAACGCGGCGATCCCGGGCGCGGTGGTCGGCGGCAAGACCGGTACCGCGCAGAACGGGGTCAACAACAGCGGTACCCCGTACGCCTGGTTCATCGCCTACGCCAGGCCGAGTGAGAACGCCGCCGCGCCGGTCGCGGTCGCGGTGGTGATCGAGGACAGCAACGCCGACCGCGCCGACATCAGTGGCGGAGGCCTGGCCGCGCCCATCGCCAGGGCCGTGATGCAGGCCGTGCTGAACGGGTAGCGGCAGACATCCGGTCGCCGGCTGGTCATGTGCCGCACAAATCGACGGAGCCTCTTAGGCTGATGCCATGCCGATGATCGCAGTCGTGGGGAGCGTCAATCTCGATCTGGTCGTTCCAGTGCCGCACCATCCGGTACCGGGGGAGACCGTGCTGGGTGGGGCGCTGGCTGAGCATCCGGGGGGCAAGGGAGGGAACCAGGCGGTGGCGGGCGCACGGCTCGGTGCGCAGGTCGCCATGGTCGGGCGGGTGGGTGCAGACCAGGCCGGAACGTTCCTGCGGGCGGCGCTGGCGCGGGAGGGCGTGGACGTCCAGCGGGTGCTCACGGACGAGTCCGCGCCGACCGGGCGGGCGCTGATCGCGGTGGACCGGGCCTCGGGGGAGAACTCGATCATCGTCAGCCCGGGTGCGAACAGTGCTCTCTCCTCGGAGCACTGCGCCGCGTCGGGAGCGCTGCTCCGCGACGCGGACGTCGTTCTGCTGCAGCAGGAGATCCCCTACGCCACCGTCGAGGCCGCTGCCAGGCTGGCCGGCGGCACCGTCATCCTCAATCCCGCCCCGGCCGCCGCCGACCACCGGACCGACCACAGCCACCTGCTGGGCATGGTGGACATCCTGGTGCCGAACCGCACCGAGCTGGCCGCACTGGTCGGCCACCCGCTGCCGGATCTGCATGCCGTCGCCGACGCCGCGCGGACCCTGCGCGGCCCGGCCGCCGTCGTGGTCACCCTGGGCGCCGACGGAGCGCTGCTCTGTGAGGAGAGCGCTGTTCTCCTCATCCCGCCGTTCCCGGTCACCGCCGTGGACACCACCGCTGCGGGCGACTCCTTCTGCGGCACCCTGGCCTGTGCCATCGCCGAGGGCATCCCGCTGCACGAGGCCGTCCGGCTGGCCGCGGCCGCCGCCGCGCTCACCACCACCCACCCCGGCGCGCAACCCTCGCTGCCGACCCGCGCCGAGGTCGAGAAGCTGCTCGGCCACGCCTTCTGAAAGGCATGCGCGCTGACGGTCCGTCGAGAGGGCGTCGCGGCCGACTCCCTCAATCGGACGACACCGACAGCGGCGCTGATCCGGGCCCCGCCGACTAAGCTCGACCCACCATGGACGGAGCCCTCCGGAGCGTATCCCCGCCGACCGACACGCCTGTCCGGGACGCGGCACGCCGTACCGTCCGGTCCGGCTTCGGCCGGGTGCGCCACCTCGCCCAACTGCTGCGGCAGACCGCCTGGGCGGCACCCGACCAGCGCGTCCAGCTGATCCGCTTCCCGGTCGACACCCGTCTGCGCTACGCCCTCGCCGCCTTCGGCGGTGGAGTCGTGTTCGTCCTGGCGATCACCGCCAACGTCCAGCTGAGCGAGATCGTCCCCGGCAGCATGGCCTGGGCGCTCGCCTCGCTGCAGGTCTTCCCGCTGCTGCTGGCCGCCTACCGGCCGCTCGCGGCCTGGCGGATCTCCGCGGTCGGCCTCACCCTGACCACCTTCGCCGAGATCGGCCACGCCCCCACCCCGTTCTGGCCCTGGCCGGTCAGCGGCTGCATCGCCTACGTGGTGCTGCTGTTCGTCACCGCCCAGGTCTACGGACGGGACGTCGCCGTCGGCGTCGACCTGCTCACCGCCGGGGCGGTACTGCTGCCGGCCGTGGCGCTGGTCCGGCTGCCGCCGGTGGTGCTGGCGGTGGCCGCGGTGGTGGTCACCCTGGTGGTGGTGCTCGGCGAGGCGATCCACTCCCGCCAGGAGGCCGAACGGCATCTGGTCGCCGCCGAGGAGCAGCGGCGGGCCGGTCTGGCCCGGCAGGCGGTGCTGGAGGAGCGTTCCCGGATCGCCCGGGAACTGCACGACGTGGTCGCACACCACATGTCGATGATCGCGATCCAGGCCGAGGCCGCCCCGTACAAGCAGCCCGGACTGCCGGAGCAGACACTGCGCACCTTCGGTGCCATCCGCGAGGCCTCCACCACCGCGCTGACCGAGATGCGCCGGGTCATCGGCCTGCTCCGCGAGGACGACGAGAACGCCGAGCGTGCGCCGCAGCCGGGGATCGACCGCATCCCGGAGATGGTCCGCGCCGCCCGGCAGGCCGGGATGCAGGTCGACCTCACGCTCTCCTTCGGCCGCGAACCGGCGCCGGCCGTGGTGGACGTCTCGGTCTACCGGATCGTGCAGGAGGCGCTGAGCAACGCCGGGCGGCACGCCCCGGGCGCCCGGGTCGAGATCGAGGTGCTGCGCACCGACGAATGCGTCCAGGTCCATGTCGCCGACGACGGCCGCACCAGCGGCGGTCCCGCCCCCGGCGGCAACGGCGGCCACGGGCTCACCGGCATGCGCGAACGCGCCGAACTGCTGGGCGGCACGCTGCGGGCGGCGCCGCGCGAACACGGCGGCTTCGAGGTGGTGGCGGAACTGCCGCTGGACGGAGTGCCGCCGCCGCGTGGAGGCCTGCCGCCGGAGGCCGCCGTGGACGAGCGCGCGAGCTGACCGGGCTGGCCGGGCCGCCGGCCCGCCGAACCCCACCGACCCGGGCGCCGGGACGACCACCGACCACGGGGGAGCACCGTATGGACGAAACCAGGGCAGGGCTGATCAGGGTGCTGCTGGTCGACGACCAGGAGATGGTCAGGGACGGCCTGGGCGCGCTGCTCTCCTCCGCTCCCGACATCGAGCTGGTCGGCGAGGCCGGGGACGGCATCCGGGCCATCCAACTGGCCGCCGAGCTCAAGCCGGACGTGGTGGTGATGGACATCCGCATGCCCGGCATGGACGGCCTGGCCGCCACCGCCAGGATCGTCGGCGCGCCCGGGCCGGCCACCACCGCCCCCAGGGTCCTCATCCTCACCACCTTCGACCTGGACGAGTACGTCTACGAGGCGCTGGCCCGCGGTGCCAGCGGGTTCCTGCTCAAGGACGCCCCGGCCCGCGACCTGGTCAACGCGGTCCGGGTGATCGCCGCCGGCGAGGCCCTGCTGGCCCCCTCGGTGACCCGCCGGCTGATCGACGACGTGGCCCGCCGCCGCCGCTCCGGAGCCCTGCGTCCGGAGGCGGTCTCCGCACTCACCGTGCGCGAACTGGACGTGATACGGCAGGTCGCCCGGGGACTGTCCAACTCGGAGATCGCCGAGGAACTGTTCCTGTCCGAACAGACCATCAAGACCCATGTCGGTCGGATCCTGGCCAAACTGGAACTCCGGGACCGGACCCAGGCCGTGGTGTTCGCCTACGAGAACGGCCTGGTCGGCATCGTCGGCGAGGAACGATGAGCATCAGGCCATCCTTCAGGGTGATGCGCGTTCCACTCTCCAGCGTGACGACACCGACGGGTCCCGCTTCCTACTGTGGACAACTGTGACGACGACTCATGTCCCACGGGACAAGGAACGGTCCGACCGCGCCGCCACGCGTTTCCGTCTGCCGCGACCGCGCGCGGGCCGGCTTCCGGCGGCGGACCGGGGCGTCGCCGCACCCCTGCACACCCGCCGTCTCCCGTGGGTGCTGGGCAGTCTCGTCTGCGCCGCCTGGGCCGGGAGCTTCCCGCTGGTGTCGGACCTGGGCACGCAGCGGACCTGGGGCGTCATCGCCGGTATCGGCTACCTGCTGGCAGCCTGCGCGGCCGCGTTCCTGCCGCGTCGCCACTTCGCCCGCACCGCGACCGGGCTGGCGTTCCTCGGCGCGATCGTGCTGCCGATGGCGTTGATGCTGGTCAAGGCCTGGTCGCAGAGCGAGGTGCCGGTCGTCCAGTACTCCGCGGCGCAGATGCTGCACACCGGCAGCCCCTATCTGCCGGACCCGCACCAGGTGAACGGCTACGACCCGTACCTGCCGGCGATGGCGCTGTTCGGGATCCCCCGGGTGCTGCTGGGCCACGCCTGGTGGCTGCCGCAGGTGCTGAGCGACGCGCGGGTGTGGTTCCTCGCGGTGTTCACCGGCTGCCTGGTCGGCGCCTGGCGGCTGCTCGGCCCGCTGGTCTCGCCGCGCGTGCCCGCCTGCGGCGTGGCGCTGGCGGCGGTCACCGCCTCACCGCTGGTGGCCCTGGTCGCCGACACCGGCGGGGTGGACCTGCCGCTGATCGGCTGCTGCCTGCTCGGCCTGGCCTTCGCCGGCCGCGGCTACGCGGCCCGGGCCGGGCTCGCCCTCGGCCTGGCCTGCGCGATCAAGTGGACCGCCTGGCCCGCCCTGCCGGTCGCGCTGCTGCTGCTGTCCCAGCTCTACGGCCGCCGGGCGGTGCTGCGCTGTACGGCGGTGAGCCTGACGCTGGCCGGAGTCCTGATCGCGCCCGGAGTCCTGATCACCCCGCACGCGGTGCTGGAGCAGGTGATCCGCTTCCCCCTCGGCCTCTCCTCGGTCCGCACCCCGGCCGACAGCCCGCTCCCCGGGCACCTGCTCGCCCAGCTCGGCCCGGGCGGCCGGCTCGCCTCCTTCGCGCTGCTCGCGCTGGGCGGCGCCCTGGTCACGCTCTGGCTGGTGCTGCGGCCGCCGCGCAGTGTCACCGCGGCGGCGGACCGGCTCGCGGCAGGCGTGGCGGTCGCCTTCCTGCTGGCCCCCGCGGGTCGCTTCGGTTACCTGGAGCTGCCGATCCTGCTGGTGCTCTGGCCCCGGCTGGCCACCCGTGCGGCCGAGCTGGCCGCCGAGGACGACAATCTGCCGGCGGCCGAGGTGCCGCTGCCGGTGCGGAGCTGACCGGAGCGCCGTGGGGAGGAGTGCCCCGGGAATACTTTCCTGGGAAGACTTTGTTGTGTCGGTCGACAGCCATTGCTTGAGACAGCCACCGCCCCCGAGGCGACCGACCCACTCCCAGGAGCCAGCCATGCCCGTCCGCCGTCTGAACCACGCCGTGCTGTACGTCCGGGACGTCCCCCGGTCCGTGGCCTTCTACACCGGTGTCTTCGGCTTCGAGGTCGCGGTCGAGATCGGTGACCGGGCCGCCTTCCTGCGCGCCCCCGGCACCCTCAACGACCACGACCTCGGCCTGTTCTCGGTCGGCGCCCAGGCAGCGGGGCCGGTCCCCGGGCAGGCCGGGCTCTACCACCTGGCCTGGGAGGTCGGCACCCTCGGCGAGCTGGCCGAGGTGGGCGCCGAGCTGCGCCGCCGGGGTTCCCTGGTCGGCGCCACCGACCACGGCGTGAGCAAGTCCTTCTACGCCAAGGACCCCGACGGCATCGAGTTCGAGGTGATGTGGCGGGTCCCGCGCGACCAGTGGCCCACCGAGGCCGGACTGGACCGCCTCGACCTGGACGCCGCGCTGGCCCGCTGGGGCGCCGACCTGGCCACCGGCGCGGCGGCCGGCTCCGCGACCTGAGCCGTCACCGGCCCCGGCCGGGCACCCGCACGAGCGGTCGCGGGTGCCCGGGCCCGCGGCTACTCGGTGGCGGTGATCAGCGCGGCGGCCACGTAGCCGGCCGAGCCGACGCCGCTGCTGCCGCCCTGCACCAGCGCCGCGACCGCGATGTGGTCGTTGTAGGCGGTGAACCAGCCGTTGGTGGTGATGCTGCTCTGGCCGACCTCGGACGTCCCGGTCTTGGCGCCGGCGTCACCGTAGCCGCCGAGCCGCGGTGTGGCGGTGCCCTCGGCGTCGTGCGCGGCGGCGGACATCAGGGTCCGCAGCTCGCGGGCGGTGCCGGCGGAGATCTGCTGGCCGGCCACCACCTGCGGCTGGCCCGGCAGGATGACCGGCTGCCGGAACGCCGAGTCGCGCACCGTCGCCGCGATCGAGGCCAGTGCCAGCGGGTTCATGGTGACGCTGCCCTGGCCGATCAGGTCGGCGGCGGCGGTGGCCGGGTCGGTGTTGGTCGGCACCTTGGCGTCGGTCGTGGCCACGCCGCCGCCGACGGACCAGCTGCCGTTCAGCCCGAAGACGTCGGTGGCCTCCTGGCCCAGCTGGTGCGTGTCCGAGTTGTGCTGCACCAGCTTGTCGAAGCCCAGCTTGATGAACGCGGTGTTGCAGGACCGGGCGAACGCGGTGGTGACCGTGTCGCCGGGGTGCGGGTCGGCGAAGTCGTTCTTGAACACGCTGTTGGCGGCCGCGATGGTGGCCGGGCAGGGCGCGGCCGAGGACGGGGTGAGCCCGGCCTGGTCGAACAGCGCCGCCGCCGTGATGATCTTCATGGTGGACCCGGGGGCGAGCTGCCCCAGCATCGCGGTGTTCCCGTCCCCGCCGGTGTTCGCGTAGGCGAGGGCCAGGATGTGCCCGGTCCGCCAGTCCAGCACCACCGTCGAGGCGGGCAGCCCGTTCAGCACCGCGTTCCGCACCGCGCTCTCGGCCCTGGCCTGCAGCACCGGGTCGATGGTGGTGGTGATCGCCGCGCCCTGGGCCGCGGTGAACACCTTCACCGTCTGCACCGGCACGTTCGAGGCGTCGACGATCTGCACCCCGGTGCCGCCGGTGCCGGTGCTGCTGCCGCTGCCGGTTGCGGAGCCGGCGCCATGCTGGCCGATGGTGGCCGCGATGTCCGTCAGCGAGGGGAAGGCCGACAGCTTGGTCCGGCCGTCCTTCGCGACCACGTCCACCCCGGCCGCCTGGGCCGAGATCGCGCCCGCGGTCAGCGACTGGCCGTCCTTCAGTGCCGGGTAGAGGACGCTGGACGCCCAGCTCACCGAGGTGTTCCCGGCCTTGCTCTGGATCACGTCAAGCTGCCCCGGATAGCTCCAGGTCCCGCCCTTGACCTGCGCGGTGACGGTGAAGGCCACCCTGGTCGCGGCGCTCTGCGCCGGGTCGGGACCCGCCGCCGCGACCCCGCCGAAGGTCATCGAGCCCAGCTGCAGCCCGTCGTGGTAGCCGGTGAGCGCGGTCTGCGCGGTGTCCGGGCTGTTGGTGTCACTGGCAGCGCCCGGGTAGTGGGCCGGTCCGGCCTGCCAGGCGCCGAGAAAGTCCTGCGCCCGCTTCAGCGCCTCGGCCGCGCTCGGCGGGGTGGGGCTCTGCACCGCCTGGTCGGCCGCCGCCGCGCTGTCGCCGGTCGTACTGCCGGTGACGGCGTGGACGAGGTTGTACGCCCCGTACCCGCCGGTGGCCAGCAGCACCGCGCAGGTGCCGCTCACCACGCCTATCTTGACGCCACGCCTCATCGTCGGATTCCCCCGTCGTCGACCGCGCCCGGGTGGTCCGGGCACCGTGTCCTCCGGCGGATCGTACGTGTGCGACGTCTGGATCCCCACGGGAATGTCGGGACCGTGTCACACCGGTGAGGCAACCGTGACCGGCGGATCGGCCTCAGATCCAGGTGGGCCACCACATCCGGGCCTGCCACTCCGAGTACGGGATGATCTGCGCGGTGTAGAGCGGCAGGAAGTAGAGGAAGGTCGCCATGATCGCGACGACCAGCAGCCCGGCGCCGATCACCCCGGCCACCCGCCGGTCCCGTGAGGCCGTCGCCCGTCCGAGCATCCCGCCCACCATCAGCGCCAGCGCCAGGCAGAGGAACGGCTCGAAGTCGACCGAGTAGAAGACGAAGATGGTCCGGTGCTGCCACTGGAACCACGGCAGGTACCCGGCGGCGATGCCGCAGCAGATCGCCGCCGCGCGCCAGTCCCTGACCAGGATCCACCGGTACAGCGCGTACAGCACCGCGAAGCAGGCCGCCCACCAGAGCAGCGGCGTGCCCATCGCCAGCACCTCGCTGCTGCAGGACGCCGCGCCGCACTTCGACGGCGCGATGTGCGGCGGGTAGTAGAACGACACCGGCCGGCCCTGGACCATCCAGCTCCACGGGTTGGACATGTACAGGTGCGGGGTGCTCAGGGTGGTGTTGAAGTTCCAGATCTCCGAGTGGTAGTGCCACAGGCTGCGCAGCGGCGCCGGCACCCAGGTCATGTTCACCTGCGGCAGCGGGATCGGGCCCCAGTTCGCCGCCGAGAGACCGGCCCGGCCGTCGGCCCAGTGCCGGTCGTAGGCGCCGTAGGTGCCGCCGACCTTGGCGTTGCTGAACAGCCAGCCGGACCAGGAGGCCAGGTAGGTGAGGAAGCCGACCACCACGATGGACAGCACGGCGGGCAGGGTGTCGCGCTTCAGCGCGGACAGGTACGGGTGCCGGGAGCCGGCCGTCTTCCGCGCGGCCGCGTCCCACAGCACCGTCAGCACCCCGAAGGCGGCCAGGAAGTCCAGGCCGTTCCACTTGGTGGCGCAGCACAGGCCCAGGCAGACCCCGGCCAGGATCCGCAGCGGGCGCCAGCCCAGCCGGGCCTTCGACGCCTGCGTGTGGTCCGGCGCGGCGTCGGGGGTGTCGACGGTGGCACCGACCGCGTCGGCCAGCCGGGCCCGGCTCCGGTCGCGGTCCAGCACCAGCAGCCCGAAGGCGGACAGCGCCCAGAACATCACCATCTGGTCCAGCAGCCCGGTGCGGCTCATCACCAGGTGCAGCCCGTCCACGCACATCAGCAGCCCGGCGACGCAGCCCAGCAGCGTGGAACGGAAGAGCCTGCGCCCGGTCCGGCACAGGATCAGCACCGCGATCGAGCCGAGCAGCGCGACCATGAAGCGCCAGCCGACCGGGTTGAGGCCGAACAGCATCTCGCCGATGCCCAGCACCCACTTGCCGGCCGGCGGGTGGGCGATGAACTCGGGACCGGTGGGCGCCGGCAGATGGTTCGGCGTGGACAGGATCACCGAGTTCACGTTGTCGGGCCAGTTCACCTCGAACCCGTAGTGCCACAGCGCCCAGGAGTCCTTGGCGTAGTAGGTCTCGTCGAAGATGATGTCGTGCGGGGTGCCCAGGTGGGTGAAGACCAGGACCGCGCCGAACAGGGTGACCGCGAGCGGCCCCAGCCACCCGGACCAGCGGCACAGCCACAGCAGCAGCCCGGCCGGCAGCCGGACGCCCAGCCGTGCCAGCACCCTGGACGAGCGCTCGGCCGCGTCCTCGGCGGCGCCGGGGCGCGCTTGCCGCCCGTCCGGCATCGGCGGCACCAGGCGGTCGCGCAGCGACCCGCGCTGCTGCGGGCGGTAGCCGAGCAGGCCGAGCCGCCGCTGCCAGGCGCTCAGCGGTCGCCGCGGGCGGACGCCAGCGGCTACGGCCCCGGCTCCGTGCCCGAGTCCGGCCGCGGCCCCGTCCTCGAGTCCGCCCGCCAGCTCGTCGTCCGGCACTGTCCCTGTCGCCCTGTCAGCACTCACGCGAGCATCGTAGGGGCGGGACCTGTCAGCGGTACGCCGACCTGACCATCCAGGCCGGCCCCGCAGGGCGGTCCCGGCCTGCGCGTGGCTCCGCCGGGCGGGGCCTGACCAGTCACTTTGCGCTCCCTGGAGGCACCGGCGACTACGCTGGAGCACTGCGCGCCGACGCGCGACGGGACGGACGACGATGCAGGTGGAGCGGCAGTGACGGCGGACAGCGGACTACTGGGCAGCGGACTACTGGTGCTTGCGGGAACCCCGATCGGGGACGTCGCCGACGCGCCGCCGCGGCTGGCCGAGGAGCTGCTCGCCGCCGATGTCGTGGCCGCCGAGGACACCCGGCGGATGTGGCGGCTGGCGAACGCGCTCGGAGTGACCCCCAAGGGGCGGGTGGTCTCCTACTTCGAGGGCAACGAGGTGGGCCGGACCCCCGAGCTGGTCGAGGCGCTGCTCGGCGGCGCACGGGTGCTGCTGGTGACCGACGCCGGGATGCCCTCGGTGTCCGATCCCGGATACCGGCTGGTCGCCGCCGCCGTGGAGCGGGGGGTGCGGATCACCGCGGTCCCCGGTCCCTCGGCGGTGCTCACCGCGCTGGCGCTGTCCGGACTGCCGGTGGACCGCTTCTGCTTCGAGGGCTTCCTGCCGCGCAAGGGCGGCGAGCGCGGCTCGCGGCTGCGCGACCTCGCGGCCGAGCCGCGCACCATGGTCTTCTTCGAGTCCCCGCACCGGATCGAGGACTCGCTGCTGGCCATGGCCGAGGCCTTCGGCGGGGACCGGCCGGCGGCCGTCTGCCGGGAGCTGACCAAGACCTACGAGGAGGTCAGGCGCGGCCCGCTGGCCGAGCTCGCGGTGTGGTCGGCGGACGGCGTGCGCGGCGAGATCACCGTGGTGGTGCAGGGCGCCCCGCCGGCCGACCCGTCCGCGCTGGACGCCGTGGAGCTGGCCCGGCGGGTCGCGGTGCGGGAGGAGGCGGGGGAGCGGCGCAAGGAGGCCATCGCCGCCGTGGCGGCCGAAACCGGGGTGCCCAAGCGCGAGGTGTTCGACGCCGTGGTGGCGGCGAAAAACGCGGGCTGACCAGCGGATTGCCAGGGGTGGAGGGGCGTGCGGGAGGGGCGTAGGGTGGCGAGCAGCGCGCGCAGCGTGAGCGCCGGTCCCACCACCGCCCAAGCTCCGCCCCTGATCAGGTAGTCGCTGCGTCAAGAACTCCAAACTCTGGTCCAAGAATTCGTCCCGACTGAATCCCCCGACATCCGGCGGGGTAATTCTGGACCGAAGGAAGACCCCACGCGGACGAACGTCCGCGGGGCATCGGGAGAACGTCATGAGCGAATTCGCCGCAGACCCCGCCACCACCGCGCTCCGCCCCACGGCCCCGGTCGAACCCACGGCGCCCGCACCGCCCGCCGCGCCGACGGCCGCCGCCGGAACGCAGGCCCACGAGGCCTACGCGTTCGCCTGCCTCAACTGCGGGTACGGCTGGGAGCAGGAGTACGAGATCGGACACCGCAAGGACGCGCAGGGTCGTTCCGGCACGTACTACCGGGCCAACGGCGTCCCGGTCCCCTCGCCGCTCACCAAGCCGTCCTGCCCCGGCTGCGGTGGCGAGCACGTACGGATCATGCGCGCCGGCCGGGTGGCCGAGGCCGCCGCCGCCTGGCACCTCCCCTTGCACCCGACGGCCGAGGACGACCGCCGGAACGCCGCCGAGGCCGCGTTCATGGCCAGGATCCCGGCCGTGACAGAGCCCGCGTCCGAGCCGCGATCCGAGCCCGGGGCCGAGACCGGATCCGGGTCCCGGGCCGAGCGGGAGTCCGGGCCCGAGCCCGCCCCCGTCGCCCCCGCGCCGCGCCCGGAGCGCCGCGAGCGCCGGCGGCTGCATCTGCCGTTCCACCTGCGGCTGCGCCGCCACCACCACAGCACCCCCGAGGGGTAGCCGGACCGGTGGTCGCACGGATGGCCGCCATGGCCCCCGCCGGAGTGATCGCCGGAGTCCGCACCGGAGAGCGACCGGTCACGGTCGGTAATCGGTTCGGAAGCCCGGCCTCCGGCCGATAGGATTTCGGACCATGGCGGCCACTACTGAACAGACCACCGGGGCGAAGGCGTACTACGTCACCACGCCGATCTACTACGTCAACGATCGCCCTCACCTCGGCCACGCCTACACGACCGTGGCCGGCGATGTGCTCACCCGCTGGCACCGCCAGCGCGGCGAGAAGGTGTGGTTCCTGACCGGCACGGACGAGCACGGCCAGAAGATCATGCGTACTGCCGAGGCCCACGGCGTCACCCCGCAGCAGTGGTGCGACCAGTTGGTGGAGGAGGCCTGGAAGCCGCTCTGGCAGCATCTGGAGATCGCCAACGACGACTTCATCCGGACCACCGAGGACCGGCACACCGCGCGGGTCCAGGAGTTCGTGCAGGACCTGTACGACAAGGGCGAGATCTACCAGGGCGGCTACGAGGGCCCGTACTGCATCGGCTGCGAGGAGTACAAGAGCCCGGGCGACCTGCTCGACGGCCCGGACGGCGCCAAGCTCTGCCCGATCCACAAGACCCCGGTGGAGATGCTCAAGGAGGAGAACTACTTCTTCAAGCTCTCCGCCTACGGCCCCCGGCTGCTGGAGTACTACGCGGCCAACCCGGGCTTCATCCAGCCCGAGTCGGCCCGCAACGAGGTGCTGCGCTTCGTCGAGCAGGGCCTGGAGGACCTCTCCATCTCCCGGTCCACCTTCGACTGGGGCGTGCAGATCCCCTGGGACCCCAAGCACGTCATCTACGTCTGGATCGACGCGCTGCTGAACTACGCCACCGCGGTCGGCTACGGTTCCGACCAGGCGAAGTTCGGCCAGACCTTCCCCGCCGACGTGCACCTGGTTGGCAAGGACATCCTGCGCTTCCACGCGGTCATCTGGCCGGCCCTGCTGATGGCGAACGGCCTGCCGCTGCCGCGCAAGGTCGCCGCCAACGGCTGGCTGATGGTCGGCGGCGAGAAGATGAGCAAGTCCAACCTGACCGGCATCTCCCCGCAGCAGCTGACCGACCACTTCGGCGTGGACGCGTACCGCTACTACTTCTTGCGGGCGATCCCGTTCGGCACCGACGGCTCGTTCTCCTGGGAGGACTTCTCCGCCCGCTACACCTCGGAGCTGGCCAACGACTTCGGCAACCTCGCCTCGCGGGTCGCGGCCATGGTGGGCAAGTACTTCGGCGGCACCCTCCCGGCGGCCACCGCGAGCGGCCCGGCGGAGGCGGCGCTGGCGGACGGTCTGGCGAAGGCCGTCGCCGAGGCGGACGACCGGATCGGCGAGCAGCTGGACTTCGCCGGCGGCATCGCGGCGATCTTCGAGTTCGTCAAGCAGGTCAACGGCTACCTCACCGAGCAGGAGCCCTGGAAGGTCGCCAAGGACGATTCGGCGGAGGGCCAGGCGCGGCTCGCCACCATCCTGTACGCGGCGGCCGAGTCGCTGCGCGGGATCGCGGTGCTGCTCAACCCGGTGATGCCGCGGGTCTCCGGTCTGCTCTGGGACTCGCTGGGCGCGGAGGCCGTGCTCGGCGCGCTCGCGGACCAGAAGACTGCCGACGCGGCGGCCTGGGGTGTGCTGCCGGTCGGCGTGACGGTGACCAAGGGCGAGATCCTCTTCCCCCGCCTGGAGGAGAAGAAGCCGGAAGCGCCGAAGGCCGGCTGAACCGATGGCGAAGTCGGAGAGATCGAAGAAGTCGCAGGACGACCGGAAGGCGGCTCCGCCGGTCCCGGAGCCGCTCCGGGTCGCGGTGGCCGACTCGCACACCCACCTGGACATGCAGGACGCCGACCCGGCCGAGATCCTGGCCAAGGCCGCCTCGGTCGGCGTCGGCACCGTGGTCCAGGTGGGCTGCGACCTGCCCGGTTCGCGCTGGGCCGCCGAACTCGCCGCCCGCTACGAGCAGGTCCACGCGACGGTCTCGCTGCACCCCAACGAGGCGCCGCGGCTGGTCCTGGGCGACCCCGACGGCTGGTCCGGTCAGCGGCGCGAGCCGGGGGGGACGGCGGCCCTCGACGAGGCGATGGCCGAGATCGACGCGCTGGCCGCGCTGCCCCAGGTCCGCGGCGTGGGCGAGACCGGCCTGGACTACTTCCGCACCGGGCCCGAGGGGGTGGAGGTCCAGCAGGAGTCCTTCCGCCGCCACATCGCGCTGGCCAAGAAGCACGGCAAGGCCCTGGTGATCCACGACCGGGACGCCCACGACGACGTGCTGCGGATCCTGCGCGAGGAGGGGGCGCCGGAGCGCACCGTCTTCCACTGCTACTCGGGCGACGCCGAGATGGCCAAGGTCTGCGCGGAGGCCGGTTACTACCTGTCCTTCGCCGGGCCGGTCACCTTCCCGGCCAACCAGCACCTGCGCGAGGCGCTCGCGCTCGCCCCGCTGGACCGGATCCTGGTCGAGACGGACGCGCCGTTCCTCACTCCGGCCCCCTACCGGGGCCGCCCCAACGCTCCGTACCTGATCCCGGTCACCGTGCGCGCCATGGCCGTCGTCCGCGGCCTGGACGAGGACGCGATGGCCACCGCGATCGCGGCCAACACCTCCCGCGCCTTCGGCTACTGAGGCGCCGCCCGCGCCTTCGGCCGCTGAGACGCCTCCCGGCGGGCCGTCGGCGGTGGGCCGTCCGGGTCAGCCGGGGTCCCGGCGACGTGTCCCGGGGTGCCACCGGTCGTTGACCGTTCCACAGACAGCAGAGCGCGGTGGCAGTCGGCGCGGTGGACGGCGAAGGGCTTCGGATGAACGTTTCAGCAGATGCGCGTCGCACCCTGCCCAGGGCACTGGTGCTGGCGCTGCTGGTCGGCGGCACCGGGGCCTTCGTCAGCCAGCAGCGGCACACCCACCTGGAGACCGACGGCATGCCGCAGCGGGTCCGGCTGGACGCCGACCCGGCCTCGGACAGCCGCCCCGACGCGGTTCCGGGCGGAGTCCCCGGCGCGGTTCCTGACGCCGCGTCGGCGGCCGGGGTGCGGTCGGCCGGGACCGGCGTGAGGCGGGCGGCCGAGTCGGCCTCGTCCCGGTCGATGACCCCGACCCGGCGCCCGATCAGCCATGTGCCGACCGGGCGGCACCGCCGCGCCGTGCCCGAGCCGGACCAGGCCGGTGCCGCGCTCGCGGTCATCCACCACGGCACCGGTGAGCTGAACTGGTCCGCACTGGCCCGCTGCGAGGCGGGCGGCAACCCGCACGCGGTCGACCCCAGCGGCAGGTACGGCGGCCTGTACCAGTTCGACTCCGGCACCTGGCACCGCCTCGGCGGCTCCGGCCGCCCGCAGGACGCCCCGGCCGTCGAGCAGACCGCCCGTGCCCGCACCCTTTACCGCATGCGGGGCGCCTCTCCCTGGCCCACCTGCGGACACCGCGCCGGCGGATAGTCTTAGCCGGTGAGCACCAGCCCCGAAGACCCTGCGACCGAGCCCCCCGAGGCGACCCGTCCCCCCGAGACGGCCGAGGTCCCCGAGACGACCCCGGAGCCGGCCCAGCTCCCCGCGCCGACCGGCCTCGCCGCGCCGACCGACGGCCCGCTGCTCGGCCCCGCCGACATCCGCGGTCTGGCCGCGGCCCTCGGGGTCCGGCCGACCAAGCAGCGTGGGCAGAACTTCGTCATCGACGCCAACACCGTGCGCCGGATCGTCCGCGCGGCCGGCGTCGGCCCCGAGGACGTGGTGGTGGAGGTCGGCCCCGGCCTGGGCTCGCTCACCCTCGGGCTGCTGGAGGTCGCCGACCGGGTCACCGCCGTGGAGATCGACGCGCTGCTCGCCCGGCACCTGCCGACCACCGTCGCGGCCCGGATGCCGGACCGGGTCGACCGCTTCGCGCTGGTGCACGACGACGCCATGGCCGTCGCCGAACTGCCCGGCCCCGCCCCCACCGCGCTGGTCGCGAACCTGCCCTACAACGTCGCCGTGCCGGTACTGCTGCACATGCTGGAGACCTTCCCCAGCATCGAGCGCACCCTGGTCATGGTGCAGTCCGAGGTCGCCGACCGGCTCGCGGCCGGACCCGGCAACAAGGTCTACGGCGTCCCCTCGGTGAAGGCCAACTGGTACGCCGAGGTGAAGCGGGCCGGTGCCATCGGCCGCAACGTCTTCTGGCCCGCGCCGAACGTCGACTCCGGGCTGGTGTCGCTGGTCCGCCGTGACCCGCCGAAGACCACGGCCAGCCGCCAGGAGGTGTTCGCCGTGGTGGACGCCGCCTTCGCGCAGCGCCGGAAGACCCTGAGGGCCGCGCTGGCCGGCTGGGCCGGCTCCGCGGCCGCGGCCGAGCAGGCGCTGACCGCGGCCGGGATCGACTTCCGGCTGCGCGGCGAGACGCTGACGGTCGAGCAGTTCGCCGCCATCGCGGAAGCGAAGCCTGCGGCAGAATGAGTGCTCGGCTGTTGAAAGATGTGCTGTCCACCGCGTGAGGGAGTAGTAACGCCGTGCCGTCGTCCGTCACCGTCCGAGTCCCGGCCAAGGTCAATGTCCAGCTCGCCGTCGGCGGCCGTCGCGCGGACGGCTTCCACGGCCTGGCCTCGGTGTTCTTCGCCGTGGGCCTCTACGACGAGGTCACCGTCAGCCCGGCCGACCGGCTGACGGTCACCGTCGAGGGCGCCGACGCCGCGCACGTCCCGGCCGACTCCAGCAACCTCGCCGCCAGGGCGGCGCTACTGCTGGGCGCCCGCCACGGGGTCGCCGCGGACGTGCACATCCACATCGACAAGGGCATCCCGGTGGCCGGTGGCATGGCCGGCGGCAGTGCGGACGCCGCCGCCGCGCTGGTCGGCTGCGATGCCCTCTGGGGTACCGGCAGCAGCCCGGCCGAGCTGGCCGGGCTCGCCGCCGAGCTGGGCAGCGACGTCCCGTTCAGCCTGCTCGGCGGCGTCGCCCTGGGCGAGGGCCGGGGCGAGCTGCTGACGCCGGTACCGGTCGGCGGAACCTTCCACTGGGTGTTCGCGGTCGCCGACGGCGGCCTGTCCACCCCGTCCGTGTACGGGGAGTGCGACCGCCTCCGGGACCTGGCTGGCGGCTCGGCCGAGGCCGACGTACCGGTTCCGGCCGCCGACCAGGCGCTGCTGGAGGCCCTGCGTACGGGAGACGCCGGTGCGCTCGGCGCCGCGCTCAGCAACGACCTGCAGGCCGCGGCGCTCTCGCTCCGCCCCGGCCTGGCCGAGACGCTGCGGGCCGGCGCGGACGCGGGCGCGATCGGCACCCTGGTCTCCGGCTCCGGCCCCACCTGCGCCTTCCTGGCCAAGGACGCCGCCACCGCGCGGGCCATCGCCGCGGCCCTGCGGTCCTCCACCGTCTGCCGAACCGCCCACGTCGCCGAGGGCCCGGTCCCCGGCGCCGCGCTGATGCGCTGACGCGGCGTCGGCGGCCGCCTGTCAGGCAGTCAGCTGCTCGAACACCGCGGACCACCAGCTGTCGGGCTCGGCGAAGGCGACGGGATCGACGGCCCGCAGGTAGTCGGCCAGCTTCTGGTAGTACTCATGTTGCTGCGGAGCATCGGCCTGGGCGGTGTGCGCACCGCGCAGCCCCATGCGGTACAGGAATTCGACGAAGGTCTCCAGGGAGCTGTTGACGATCTCGGCCTGGGGTTCAGCGCCCAGCGCGAGCAGGATCACGACGCCTCGCTCCAGGTCCAGGCAGTAGCGCAGCCCGGGGTCGTCGGTGGGTCCGCCGAGGACCAGCACCTTGACCTGCTCCGCTCCGACCTCCACCGGAAGCAGATCGAAGGCGACGGGCTCGCCCTGGACGGTCAGCGTGAACAGGACGTCGACGAACGCCGGGACACCCGTCTCCGACAGTGCGGTCACCGCCGCCTCGGGCACACCGAAGCGAAGGCACTCCTCGCGGTCGACGCGGGCGATGCGGTCCGCCCCGAACAGCTCGGTGAGTTCCTGAGTGGTGGCCATGTCCTCATCTTCCGATCGACTGGAGCAGAATGTACCACTCGTCGAATAGCCTGTCGGGGTCCCTCATGGGCTCGTCCAGCCCCACGAAATCCGCGTAGGCAGGACCGGCGACCGTCTGGACAAAGAATTCCTCGATGCTGTCCGCGGCCTTCTCGAAGACGCTGGAATCCTGCCACTCGATTCCCTGGTCCGGGATGTGCCAGACGGACTGGTCGCTTCTGCGAATGAACAGCGGGTCGGGTTCGACCAGGCCGCAGCAGAAGTACTCGGCCGGGTCGAGGGGAAGCGTCGAGCCCTCGATCGGCTCTGTGAAGTACTGCTGCTCCGCAACGTCCGCCGCACTCCAGAACGTGAGCGACGTCCCGCACGTCGGCCCGTCGGTGAGTGATAGGAGCCGGGCGTAGCCCGAAGGCGTTCCGGCCGGCACCGACTCAGGCGCCGCACCGCGGGGGATGCTCACATTGTAGAAGTCCGGGCGTTCGGAAAGCGCGGCACGGAGCTCCTCGATGATGGATTCAAGGTCGGTCAGTCTCACCACCATTTTATCTTCACCTTTATCGGCGTTCCTTCGGGAAGCTGCGCGATTGACGGCCGTATCTGTGCTGTTCCTACGTCGTGGTTGGTCTTCCCGTGCAGCATCCTCAGATTACGCCAGGAGTCGGCGCCGCCGAGCTGGAGTTCGGAGACATGGTCGGGCTGCATGGACCTGGCCAGGGCGGCGCTCTGATCGGCGAGTTCCGGGTTCGCGTTCGCGTGGATGATGTTGATCAGCGCCCCCTTGTAGTCCGCGGTGATCTTCTTGTCGCGGGCGTCCGGTTCACCGGCCGCGGTCCGGGCCTTCGGTTCCCTGGCCTTGAAGAGGGCGCCCTCGTTGCCGAGTCGGCGCAGCGCGAGAGCCTTGCGAGCGAACTGGACCTTCGGCATCCCCGGCTTCCACTGCACCGTGACGGTGTGGGTGGGCAGGTCGGGGTTCGGTCCGTTGTTGGGATGGGTGCCCGCTACGTCGCGGGACCGGTCGACCATGTTGTTGATCATGCCGTCCAGCGCGCTCGGCTTGGGCGCGCCGGGCGGACCGCCGGGGAGTTCGCCGGGCTGCTCGCGTCGGGCGGCCTCTGCGGCGAGCTTCTGTTGCAGATGCTGCTCGGCCGCCGCGACGACGGCTTCCGGCGTCCTGGCCTTGGCGATGGCGTCGATCGCCGCAGCGGTGTCGGCCTCGTTCTGGCGGGAGTTCGCCGCGTGCGTGCTCATGTTGTCGGCGTACTGGTGCTTGTGCTGGGCGACCTTGCCGCCGGCGCCCTCGGGGCCGCCGCCGACCGCGCCGCCGACGCCGGTGACGATGCCGTGGACGAACTGGGCCGTGTCGCCGCCGCCGTAGTCGGCCCCGGCTATGTGGGCGTCGAACTCGCCGGCGGCGCCCTCGACGTCGCTTGCGGCCTGGTGCATGTGCGAGGCCTGCTCGTCCAGGTGGTCCGGATGCGTGCGGGTGTGCCCACTACTGCTCATGCCGGGGTCTCCTGGGACTGCGATCCGGACGACGAGGCTGACGACGACCCGCCCTGCTCGGAGCCGGCCTGGCTGTACTTGTCCTTGGTGGCGCTGACCGCCCCCTCGCCTGCCTGCTCGGCGTGCTGGGCCAGCCCGCCGGCGGTGGTGTAGGAGGCGACGCTCTGCTTGGCGGAGTCGACCGTGGCGGACTTCCCGGCGTTGAGGATGTCGCCGGCGTGGATCCCGCTGCCGGTGCCGAGCGCGTCCTCGGTGGCCTCGAAGACCAGTTCGTTGACCATGCCCTCGACCCCGGCGATCACCGCCGCCTTGGCCTCCTGGAGCACCTGGTCGATCAGCTGCTTCTCCAGCGCCTTGAGCAGGTCCTTGATCACCGTTCTGGTGCCGGCGATCTCCGCCGCGGCGGCGGCCTCGGTCAGACCGAAGGTCTCGATCGCCCCGGCCTCGTCGACCGCGAGTTCGAACGCGAGCGCGGTGAGCTGGCCGATGACGGCGTACTTGGCGGTCTCCACCGCCGCCGCCCCGATGTCCAGGGCGTCCGCGAAGTCGTAGCAGATGGTGTGCAGCTTGGCGATGTTGGGACTGGAGCGGTTGGCCCACTTGCCGATCAGCGCTTCGGCGGCCTGGCCCTCGTTCTGGTCGGCGACCGCGGCGATGTGGGTGTCCCCGCTCTGGCGGGCGGCCTCGACCGAGTCGGCGTACTTGCGGAACTGGTCGCCGGTCGCGCGGAGTTTGTCCTCGTCGACGTCGGGCCAGTTCACCCCGATCAGGCTCAGCACCCAGACCAGCTCGCCCGGCAGATTGATGCTCATCGGCAGCCCACCCCCGTACCCCCGGTCCCGTCTCCCCGTGTACCCATCACGTCGCGCCGATGGCGATGATATGAGGAATTGGATCCCGATGCCGCTCACTCGCCCGTCGAAACCTCGGATCGCCGACGGTCGACGGCCGACTAGGCTGGTGGAGGTCCGTACCGCATGACACCCGCACGTCCCCCAGCCCCCGCAGGAGCGCAGCACCCGTGGCAGTCAACCTCGTCACCGTCGAAGCCGTCACCAAGGTGTACGGCACGCGCGCCGTCCTCGACGGCGTGTCCGTCGGGGTCAGCGAGGGGGACCGGATCGGGGTCGTCGGCCGCAACGGCGACGGCAAGACCACTCTCACCCGGATCATGGCCAAGCTGGAGGACGCCGACTCCGGCCGGGTCACCCACGTCGGCGGGCTGCAGGTGGGCGCGCTCACCCAGAGCGACTCGCTCGACCCGCAGGCCACCATCCGGCACGAGGTCATCCGGGACATGGACGACCACGAGTGGGCCGGCAACGCCAAGGTCCGCGACGTGCTGACCGGCCTCTTCGGCGGCCTCGACCTGCCCGGCTTCGAGCAGGGCCTGGACACCGTGATCGGCCCGCTGTCCGGTGGCGAGCGCCGCCGGATCGCGCTGGCGAAGCTGCTCATCGCCGAGCCCGACCTGCTGGTCCTGGACGAGCCCACCAACCACCTCGACGTCGAGGGCATCGCCTGGCTGGCCGGCCACCTGCGGGTGCGCCGCTCCGCGCTGGTCGTGGTCACCCACGACCGCTGGTTCCTGGACCAGGTCTGCACCCGGATGTGGGACGTCCAGGACGGCACCGTGCACGAGTACGAGGGCGGCTACTCGGACTACGTCTTCGCCCGCGCGGAGCGGATGCGGATCGCCTCCACCGAGGAGGCCAAGCGGCAGAACCTGGTCCGCAAGGAGCTCGCCTGGCTGCGCCGGGGCGCCCCGGCCCGTACCTCCAAGCCGCGGTTCCGGGTCGAGGCGGCCAACGAGCTGATCGCCGACGTCCCCGAGCCCCGGGACCGGGCCGAGCTGATGAAGTTCGCCAACTCGCGCCTCGGCAGGACCGTCTTCGAGCTCACCGACGTCACCGTCCAGGCCGGGCCGAAGGTGCTGCTGGAGCACCTCACCTGGAACCTCGGCCCCGGCGACCGGATCGGCCTGGTCGGCGTCAACGGAGCCGGCAAGACCTCGCTGATGCGTGCCATGCAGTCGGCCTGGGCCAGCGACGGCGACACCCAGCCGGCCGACGGCCGGGTCGTCGTCGGCAAGACCGTGAAACTGGCCTACCTGTCCCAGGAGGTCACCGAACTCCCGCCCACACTGCGGGTGCTGGAGTCGGTGGAGCAGGTGCGCGGCCGGGTCGACCTGGGCAAGGGCCGGGAGATGTCGGCCAGTCAGCTCTGCGAGACCTTCGGCTTCGGCAAGGAGAAGCAGTGGACGCCGGTCGGGGACCTCTCCGGTGGTGAGCGGCGCCGGCTGCAGCTGCTGCGGCTGCTGATGGACGAGCCCAACGTGCTGTTCATGGACGAGCCCACCAACGACCTGGACATCGAGACCCTGAGCCAGCTGGAGGACCTGCTCGACGGCTGGCCCGGCTCGCTGGTGATCGTCAGCCACGACCGCTACTTCATCGAGCGCACCACCGACGCCGTCTACGCCCTGCTCGGCGACCGCACCCTGCGGAACCTGCCCAGGGGCATCGACGAGTACCTGGAGCGCCGGCACGCCATGGAGGAGCGCGCCGCGTCCGCCGTTGCGGTGGCCGCGCCGCCGAGGAAGACCGGCGACACCCGGACGGCGAAGAAGGAACTCCAGCGCCTCGAGCGGCAGATCCAGAAGCTGGACAAGGAGGAGGCCAAGCTGCACACGCAGCTGGCCGAGCACGCCGCCGACTTCGGCAAGGTCGCCGAACTGGACGGCCGGCTGCGGGCGCTCAAGGAGGAGCGCGACGAGCTGGAACTGGAGTGGCTGGAGCTCGCCGAGGACGTCTGAGCCGGGGTGTCTGAAGCCTCCACGCGGCGAGGAACCATCCCTTTGTGTGACCGTCTGCGGGAATAGGGCCGTTCACGATTTGATAGCCGAATAGCCTCCCCGGTGACATCGAGTCACTGGGGAGGCTATGTCATGGGGAACGAAGCAGACGGCACCGAACTGGCGGTCGAGCCCGAGGCGCTGGATCACGAGGCCGCCGCCCTGTACGCGGCAGCGGCGGAGGCCGCCCGGCTGGCCCGGCTGGTGTCGGGTGTCGAGGTGGCCGCCCTCGGCTCGCGCAGCTCCGCCGCGCTGCGAAGCTGCGTCGGCGCCTGGGGCCAGTGGCTCGCCGCACTGGGCACCGACCTGGACGACTACGCGGATCGACTGCTCGTCACCGCAGGCAACTACCGTGCGGCGGAGGCGGAGAGCTGTGCCGGGATGCTGTCGGCCGGGCTGCGTCCCGAACTGCGGGCCGGGCGCTGGGCATGACGGAGCTGTTCACGCTGATCCCCGAGGCGGGGTCGCTCGCCGCTGCCGGTCTGCTCATTGACGACGTGTCGGAGGCTTGCGGGGCGCTGGCCGACAACCTGGCTTCGGCACGGTCCGCGTACCGGGCGCGCTGGAGCGGTGCCGCTGCCGCTCGAGCCGGGCTGGCACTGGCCCGGCAGCGCGGTCGGCTCACCGCCGCGCACCTGCAGTTGCGGGCTCTGGGCTCGCTGCTGGGGCAGGCCGCCGAGGAATTCCGGCAGCACCGCTCCGAGCTGGGCGAGTTGCTTGACGCGGAAAGGCCCGGCGCCGGCGTGCTCGCCCCCAGCGCCGCCACCGCGATCGACCGGGTCCGCGCCGCCGCCGACCGGACGGACCAGTGGCTGGCAGCCGAGCTGGCCCTGTCGGTCGCGCAGGCCGCCGACCCCGACGGCCCCGACCTGCCGGCCGCCGATGCCAGGCTGCGCCAGGTCACCGCACGGCTGGCGGCCGCTCTCCCGCCTCCGGGCAGCAACCCCGGTCTGGTCCACGACTGGTGGCGGCGGCTCGGCCCGGATGCCCGGCGGATGCTGGTCAGGGACCAGCCGCAGCTGGTCGGCTCGCTCGACGGAGTGCCCTGCGCCGTCCGCGACCAGGCCAACCGCCTGCTGCTGGACCGGCTGGTGGCGGACTCGGACCGGCCGGAGGCGCTGCTCGCGCTCCGCGACCGGCTACGGCGCGAGGCTGATGGTGGCAGTCCGCCCGTCCTGCTGCTGGCCCTCGGCACGGCGGGCCAGGGCCGAGCCGTGCTCTCCTTCGGTGACCCGGACACCGCGACGCACATCTGTGCCTACGTCCCGGGCATGGGCACCCGCCTCGCCGACGCCGCTGGGAAGGAGGCCGACCGCGCCCTTGCCGTCCAGCAGGCCTCCGGCCCGGGCACGGCGGCTCTGGTCTGGCTCGGATACGATCCGCCGGGCACCGTCCCGGATGCCGCCCGCACCACCCGCGCCGCAGCCGGGGCGGTCGACTTCGAGCGCTTCCTCGGCGCGCTGCGTAGCACCCATCGCACCGGCGTGCCGCCGCACATCACCGCACTCGGCCACAGCTACGGCTCGTTGCTCGTCGGCCTGGCCGCGCAGCGCCCCGGCGGCGTCCCGGCCGACGAACTGGTGCTGATCGGCAGCCCCGGCACCGGCGCCGACCACGCCTCCCGACTCGGCGTCCGTGACGGCCATGTCTGGGTCGGCGCCGCGCCGCACGACCCGGTGACCCGGCTGCCGGCCCCGTCGGTGGCTGCGGCCGCGCTGCTGGCGGGCACCGGCCAGTCCCCGCTCGGGCTGCTGCAACTGCGCGCGGACCGGGGTCATCTGACCTGGTTCGGCGCCGATCCGGCCGCCCCCGCCTTCGGTGCCCGACGCCTCCCGGCCGACGACGGCCCCCCAGGCGGCTTCGGGGCCGCCCACTCGCACTACCTCGACCCGGGCAGCCGCTCGCTCGCCGCGGTCGCCGCCGTCATCACAGGTCGGCAAGGGCCCTGAGCTGTGTCAGAGCCGTGCGGTAACGTGGAACTGCTCGTGATGGCGGCGGGTACATGTGACTCGGGGGAAGACATGGTGGACAGCGCGAACATTCAGGTCGAGGTAGACACCCTGACGGCGTTCCGCGACCGGGTGGACGGCCTGCTCTCATCCTTGGACGCGGGCCCGGCGTCGACCAAGCAGATTTCGGGCCAGCAGCTGGAGTCTGCGCACCTCGGATCCGGCTTCGGCGAGATAACCGACCTGGTGGGCACCTACCAGCAGGTGCACCAGCAACTGCAGAGTCTGTCGCAGACCCTGAGCGACCAGATCAACGCGATGAGCATCACCATCAAGGTCTCCGAGGTGGGCTACCAGAACGTCGAGGCCGACCAGGTCTCCACGCTGTGGGACATCCAGGGCCGGACGCAGGCGAACGCACTGCCCCCCGGCCAGGGCTATGTGACGGTGCAGCAGCAGCTCGACGCAGCCAGGCAGAACCAGGGAAGCCAGTCGACGGACACTCAGCCGACCGGCGACCAGACCGCGCGGCCGGGCCCGTCGCCCGTCGCCCGCCCCTACTGATTCCGACCGACCACGACGGCGGGGGAGCCGACACATGCGACCGTCCGACGGAGGCGACTCCTGGAGCGCCACCACCGACTTCGAGAAGATCCCGCACGCCAAGCTGCTCACCATGGTGGCCGGTGCCGACCCGCAGGCGGTGCTCGCGGTCGGCAATGCGCTGGCCGACGCGGGCACTCAGATGCAGACGCTCGCCGACGACCTGCTGACGCACATCAACGGCCTGCAGTGGACCAGCGCGGCCGGTGACTCCTTCCGCGCCTGGGGTCAGCAGGTCGTCTCGGCGACGGACACCCTGGCTATCTACACCAGCAACACCAGCACTTCGATCATGATGGCCGGGGAGACCCTCAGCTCCACGAAGCTGCCGGAGATCCCGGCCGGGCCCCAGTCGGTCGTGGACGCCTACAGTTGCCAGCTCGGCGCGCAGATGGTCCGGGGTCAGGACGGCACCATGAAGGTCGCCCAGCCGCTGCTGTTCTCCACCAACACCCCGGGCCAGCTGCCTGGCAGCCAAACACCCCTGTTCAGCACGGGGTCGGCCCCGCTGGGCGGCGGCCAGGTCACCCAGCAGGCGGCCTATCAGGCGCAGTTGAAGCTGGATGCGGCCCACCAGGAGGCCATCGGCCAGATGGAGAAGCTGGGCGGCTCCTACTATGGTGCCCAGCAGACCATGATGGTCAGTACGGTCCCCAACTTCCCGCCGACGCCTGGCGACCTGATGCCGCCGAGGGGCTCTGGAAGTTATGACGGGAGCGGGAACGTCACCCTGGCCGGAGGTGGCACGTCGCGCACGGGATCCTCCGGTGGGGGAACTGTGAAGGTTCGGAAGACCTCGGGCGTCAGGACCTCGGCCGGTGGCTCCGGTACGACCGGCCAGGGGGGCAGCGAGACGCCGGTCACGCCAGTGCACGCGCCTAACCCCGGGTCGGGTGGCAGCAGCCCCTCCGGTGGCGGGACTACGACACTCCAGGGCTTTCAGCCTCCGACCTCTCCGACCTCCCCGGTCGGCGGGACCTCCGGGGCCAGTGGCCCCATCGGCGGAACCTCCGACGGTACCGGTGGCGGCGCAGGCGGTGTGACGGTCGGCTTGCACCCGGTCGGCGGCGGCGCCACCGGGGTGTCCCTCGGTTCGAAGCCGAAGCCCGGCGCCGGTGGGACCGGTATTCACGGTGGAGAGCCAGGTCCCGCCGCGTCTCCGGCTGGTCGGCGCGGAAGCGGTCTCGGTGCCGGCGCCGTGGGCGAGGGTGGGAGCGGTTTCGCGGGCGGGTCCGGCGCGGTCGCGGGCGAGGGTTCCGGCTCGTCGACCGCCAGGGCCGGTCTGGTCGCAGAGGCGGCTGCCGAGCGGGGTACCCCGACAGCGGAGACCACCGCAGGTAGCGGGATGATGCCGATGGGCAGCGGTGGCATCGGCGGACAGGGACGAGGCCGCAACCGGAACCGCCGTCGCGCGTCCTACCTGGTCGCGGACGAGGCGGGGTGGATCGACGACGAGAGTCGGGTCAACCCTGCGGTGATCCAATAGCGCTTCGACCGACGGTCGGACGCACAGGCGAGGAGAGCACCATGGCACGGTTCGCTGGACGAGCGCTGCTGCACGCGGCGGCAGCGCTGAGTGCGGCGAGTGCTCTGCTCGCCGGAACGTCCCCGGTGGCCACCGCGGATACCCCGATTACTTCGGTGCGTGCGCTGGAGTGGTGGCTGGACTCCATGCACGCACCGGACCAGATCTGGAAGCTGTCCACCGGCAAGGGCGTCACCGTTGCCGTGATCGACAGCGGCGTCGACGCGAACCACCCGGACCTGGTCGGCAAGGTCCTGCCGGGCCAGAACTTCTCCGCCCTCAGCGGTGGCGCCGACACCGACGCCGACGGGCACGGCACCGGCATGGCCAGCTTCATCGTCGGCTCAGGCCGGGGCTTCGGCGGCAAGGGTATGTACGGACTCGCGCCGGACGCCACCATCCTCCCGCTCCGCGTGGTCGGGAAGGGGAGTACCGAGGACGCCTTCGCCGCCGACCTGGCGGCGCAACTGACCTCGGCCATCCGCGCGGCTGCGGACAGCGACGCCAGGATCATCAGCATCTCCATGGGGCAGCAGGAGAATGAGGCCAATGTGCACGCGGCCGTCGACTACGCCCTCGGCAAGGGGAAGCTGGTGATTGCCGCTGTCGGAAACGACGGCCAGCACGGCGACCCAGTCGAGTACCCGGCGGCCTTCCCCGGCGTGGTCGGCGTCGCGGCCACCGGCCAGGACGGCCGGACGACGGCGGAGTCCGAGCACGGCGCCCAGGTTGCCTTCACGGCTCCGGGCGACAACATGTACCGGGCCTGCGTCGGCCCCTCCGGCTACTGCTGGGCCCACGGCACCAGTGACGCCACCGCGCTGACGTCCGCTTCGGCGGCGCTGGTCTGGTCGGTCCACCCGGACTGGACCGCGAACCAGGTGATCCGGGTGCTCATCGACACCGCCAGCTCCGGCGGCAACCCCGGTGCGCGTGACCCGTACTTTGGCTTCGGCATCGTCCGGCCCCGGGAGGCGCTGGCCAACCCGGGCGACCCCGGCGCCGCCGATGTCAATCCACTGCTGCCTGCCGCCGCGACCCCTTCCCCGGCCGCGACCCCCGGCGGGACCACGAACCCGACGACGGCGCCCCAGACCGCGAAGCAGTCGACCGCGAGTAGCAGCGGCGGTTCCGTCCTCTGGATCGCTCTCGGCGCGGCCGTGGTCGTCCTCGCCGGAGCAGTCGGCGCCTTCGTTGTGATCCGCCGCCGCACCCGCCCGTAACCGTCGCGCACGCCCCCCTGCGGGCCGGCTGCTCCTGGCGATATGGATACAAGTAGGCACAACTTGACGTAAGTTGACGATGAACATACAGTCGAGTCGATCAACTCCGGGCGCATTGGTAGTTCCCGTGCGGAGTCCACTCGGGAGGGGGTCCCATGAACGTGACTCGCACTGTGCGCGTCCTCAGGAAATCAAGCAGGCGCACGGCAGTGCTCTGGGGCCTCGTTGCCTGCGCGTGTCTTCTGGGCGCCGCTGTCTACTGGATCGCAGATCCGGCAGCAAGTGCCAGAGAGGACTTCCCGCTTTATCCTCCGGTTTGGGCTGCACTCGGTGCGTTGATCGTGACGGTGGCTGGCACGGCGATTCCTCTGGCCCGGCTGCGGATGCCCTATTTTCTGTGCGCTGTACTTGCTCTGCTCATGGCCATCGCGTGTGGGATAGGTGTCGCCATCATCGCCCTGGGGGATCTTGTAGCACCCCAGGCCCACGGAGGAGCGCGGATAGGGGCCGTACTCGCTTGTGGCGCGATCGGCATGGTGGTCGTCATGAGACATCTTGCTGCGACGCCGGGTCAGAAGGACTATTAGGGTAGGTCTCGGCGAACTGGAATTGGGGGATTCGCCATGGAAGACATGCTCCGCGAGCTTAACGGGATGCGGCAACGGGCCAGTGCACTGCAGAAGTTGATCGCAGAGGCGCAAAGTTCAGCCCCATCGGAGGCGGTGGGCTCGGACCGGAGCGGTTCCGTGCTCGTGCGGCTCGGGGCTGATGGGCTACCCAGGACCGTCCGCGTGGAACAAGGATGGCGGCGGAACATCCCTGCGGCTCAACTTGGGGACGCCGTACTCGATGCGGCACATATGGCGATGGTGGAACGCTCGCGCTCCTGGACCGCGAACTTCCCTGGCGGTGACTGGCGGGGTCGGTTGGACGCGCTGCAGGAGGAGTACGCAGCGACGCCCGTGCCCGCCGAAGCAGAGCACACGACTCCACTTGACGCCACCCCCGTTGCTTCCCGTGCGATCGGCGAGGTGATGGAGGATGTCCTGGCCCTGCTCGACTCCGGTGACAGCCCCTCGCAGTCCGGCACACGAGTACTGGAATGGCGGGGAACCGCAGCGGCTGGGAAGGTCCGGGTCACCGTCTCGCGGCAGGCGCTTATCCGATGTGACGTGGACCCCCGTTGGGCGGAACGGCAGACGGACAGTCAGCTCTCCTCGGCGCTGGAATCAGCGTTCACCACCGCGCGGGCAGCGCTCGCCGGATCGGTTCAGGACGGCTCTGCTCAACCAGGTGGTCGCGCGCAGGCGCTGTTCCAGGAAGCCCTGGCCATGCTGCGCAATCCGTAGGTCCACGTCAATTCCCGGAAGGCGGAAGAAGGTTGTCGGACAGTTCCACCGGATATGAGGTGACGGTCGAAACGCTCCGGGCCGAGGCGAAGCTCTGGCAGGAGCAGGGGGCCGCGCTCGGAGGTATTCCCTCCTCAGTGCAGGCGCTCAAGTTCGACCGGATGCAGTCAGGGGTCTTCCAACTGTTCACCGACGCCAATGACGCCATGGTGGATGCGGTCGCGGCCAGAGCGGGGGAGGGCAGTACGGAGATGGCGAAGATTGCCGAAGGGTTGCGCGTGACGGCCCAAGCCTATGAACTCCGCGAGCAGGATGTCTCCAGGGGATTCGATAAAGTCTGAAGGGCTCCCTCCACAGAAGGCGACGAAATGGCTTTCAGTCCATCCCAGTATCAGGCCGTGATAGACAAGGTCAATGCGAAGATCCCAATAATCGAGAGGAATCTCTCGAAAGTCCAGCAGGCGGGTGCGTCCACGGCGAACGCCTGGTACATGCCGGCAGGGCTGGGCGATCTGCTCATGGAGTGTGTCCATGAGTTCGTCAAGGCCGTCACCTGGTTGCTCGAACAGGTGAAGGAGCTCCTGAAAGGCGCTCTCGCCCCCCTGTATATGTGGGAGAACGCGTACACCTGGGAGAACGTCAGGGGGGTTGCCAGTGGAGTTGCCGGAGAAGTCACTGTGAGCGCACTCGGGTCGACGAAGGATTGGACCGGTGCCTCGGCGACGGCCTATACCCAGGCCATCGCACCGCAGTCCGCTGCTGCCTCACGACTGGCTGCCGTCGCTGATAAGACGTCGACCGCCCTGAGTATCTGCGCGGCCTCAGGACTGGTCTTTTACGGCGCAGTCGCGATCCTGTGTGTGCAGGAGGTGGAAATCACTGTGGGAGCGTCCGTCGCTGCGGCCACCGGGGCGGCTGCTCCACCGGCCCTGGCTGTCGAGACGACGAGTGCACTGCTGACCGGTGCTGGGCTGGTCGGCCTGATCGTGGGCCTGCTGAGCCTGGTCGGCGGGCAGGCCACCCAGATGACCTCTATCCATGGCGAGACCATCGACACGACGGCGTTCCCCGGAGGGCACTGGCCGACGGCCACCACCGTCTGAGGGGGCGAACGGCATCGCCGTGCCCCCCGCGCGGCCGTCGTGGAGACGGTCGGTACTGCCTGGTCGTCCCCGGGTGGGGCGCGGGCCGGGGGTGATTTTACGTTCGGGGCGGTGACCAGGTATTGTCTTCCTCGTTCGCCCCTATAGCTCAGTCGGTAGAGCGTCTCCATGGTAAGGAGAAGGTCTGCGGTTCGATTCCGCATGGGGGCTCCGAACAGACCGAAGGCCCTCGCCCGTGCGGCGGGGGCCTTCGGCGTTTCCGCTCCGCGGGGGGCTCACCTCAGACCCCGGCGACCACTCGGTCGCAGCGCTCCCGACTCGCTTGCACCAGCAGGCCGTTGGGCCGGTCGTTGCCGGTGACCCGGGCCCGGGCGCGCTCCGGGGTGGAGCCGTTGCCCCGGTGGCGGCCGATCAGGCGCCGGTCGCGCAGTTCCTCCGGCGCGTCCACGTACCAGAGCTCGGCGACCAGTTCCCGTACCTCGCGCCAGCCGTCGGCGTCCACGGCCAGGTAGTTCCCCTCGGTGACGACCAGTCGGGCGGCCGGCGGGATGACGTGCCGGGCCGCCACCGGTTCGTGCAGCGAGCGGTCGTAGTCCGGCACGTACACCTCGTGCGCCGGGGTCGAGCGCACCCGGCGCAGCAGTGCCAGATACCCGTGCACGTCGAAGCTGGGCGCCGAGCCCTTGCGGTCGGCGAGTCCGAGCCGCTCCAGTTGCCGGTTGGACAGGTGGAAGCCGTCCAGTGGCAGATAGGCTGCGCTCCCGACGCCGAGGCGCCGGTCGACGCCGTCGACGATGCCGCGCGCCAGGGTGGACTTGCCGGCGGCGGGCGGCCCGCACAGGGCCAGCAGCTGACGCCCCGGCCGCTCCAGCAGCCGGACGGCGTCGGAGATCAGCGGGTCCGAGATCAGCGGGCCGGAGATCAGCAGGTCGGAGGCCAGCAGGTCGGAGGCCAGCGGGTCGGACGCAGGCGGGTCGGGGATCGGTGCGGGGTGTCGCGGCATGGACCCAGTGTCCCCGGCGCGAGCCGCCCCGTCCCGCGCCGGTCGCGTGGCGTGCTGGCGGTGCTGGTGCTGCATACGTTGTGATGGTGCGCCACCTCACTCCCGTGGTGGCGCGATCGACCTGAGGGGGATCGGTGGGCGTGCGCATCGTGGTGGTGGACGACCACCGGCTGCAGGCGGAGGCGCTGGCGACCGCGCTGCAGTTGCGCGGGCACCGGGTGCTGGCGGTGGGCACCCCGGTCGCCGCGGCGGCCGAGCTGGTGGCGCACCGGCGACCCGAGGTCTGCGTGCTGGGGGTGGCCCATCCGGAGGACCATGCCTGTTTCGACGTGGTCCGGCGGATCCGCCGGGACCGGCCCGAGGTGGGGGTGGTGGTCACCGGCGGCGTGGGCAGCCTGACCGGGGTCGCGGCGGCCTTCCGCGCGGGCGCCGCCGGCTACGTCCGGCAGGACGAGCGGATCGAGGTGATGGAGCGCGCCCTGACCCGGGTCCGGGCCGGCGAGGCCGCGGTGGCCCCGGAACTGCTCCAGGCGGCCTTCCGGCAGCTGATGCGCCCGGTGCCGGAGCCGGACGACGAGGCGGTGCGGCTGCTGCGACTGCTGACCCGCCGCGAGGTGCAGGTGCTGTTGCGGATCGCTGAGGGTGAGGACACCCGGGAGATCGCCGCGGGCATGGCCATCGCGCCGAGCACCGCCCGTACGCATGTGCAGCGGGTGCTGATGAAGCTGGGCGCGCGGACCCGTCTCGAGGCCGCCGCCGTCGCCGCCCGTACCGGACTGCTGGACCAGGCCGGGCAGGGCTGACGCGGCTGACGGGGCTGATCTGTTGGTGACCTGACTCCACGGGACCGCCGGTGACCTGCGCCGCCGTGGAGATTCGCACGTGCATCTGTTGACTACTGGTTCGTTGTGTTTGAATATGTTGCCGGTAGGGTCCGTGCGAGTGTGCCGTGAAGGCGTGAAGGTGGAGCGAAGTCACGTGAAGAAGACCAGCACTCGATTGGCCGACGGCCGCGAGTTGATCTACTACGACTCGCGTGACGACGTCGTACGCGACGCCCAGGACCTGCGACCGCTCGACGCCACCAGCACCGCCACGGAACTGCGCTACGACCCGCTGCTCGACCAGTGGGTGGTCATCGCCTCGCACCGGCAGGGCCGGACCTACCACCCGCCGGCCGACGAGTGCCCGCTCTGCCCGTCGCGGGACGGTCGGCTCAGCGAGATCCCGGACTCCGACTACGACGTGGTCGTCTTCGAGAACCGCTTCCCCTCGCTCACCAACGCCGCGGCGGCGGTCCTGTCCAGCGCGGACGGCACCGTCGGCGGCTCCGGCCCGCTGCCGGACCTCACCCGTCCCGGGGTGGGCCGCTGCGAGGTGGTCTGCTTCACCTCCGACCACGACGGCTCCTTCGCCGACCTCACTCCGGCCCAGGTCGGCCTGGTCCTGGACGCCTGGACCGACCGCACCGCCGAGCTCTCCGCGCTCCCCGGCGTCGAACAGGTCTTCTGCTTCGAGAACCGGGGCGAGGAGATCGGCGTCACCCTCGGCCACCCGCACGGCCAGATCTACGCCTACCCCTTCGTCACCCCCCGCACCGAACGGATGCTCGCCGCCGCCGCCGCGCACCGGCGCCGGACCGGCCGCAATCTGTTCGACGACCTGCTCGCCGCCGAGCGGGCCGGCGGCGAACGGGTGGTCGTCGCCGGAACCCACTGGACCGCGTTCGTCCCCTACGCCGCCCGCTGGCCCTACGAGGTGCACCTCTACCCCAACCGCCGGGTGGGTGACCTGCGCGCGCTGAACGACGCCGAGCGTGCCGAGTTCTGCACCCTCTACCTCGACCTGCTGCGCCGCTTCGACCTGCTGTTCGACCCGGCCGGAGGCTCCCGTACCCCCTACATCGCCGCCTGGCACCAGGCCCCGGTCCGCTCCGCCCCCCCGGGCGGGGGCGGTGAACCGGCCCTTCACATGGAGCTCTTCACCATCCGTCGTACGGTAGGCAAGCTCAAGTACCTGGCCGGCTCCGAGTCGGGTATGGACGTGTTCATCAACGACGTGTCGCCGGAGACGGCCGCGCGCCGGCTACGAGAGGTCTCCCCATGAGCGTGCAGCCCGGCAAGTACCTGGTGACCGGCGGGGCCGGCTATGTCGGCGGAGTGGTCGCGGCGCACCTGCTGGAGGCCGGGCACCAGGTGGTGGTCCTGGACGACCTCAGCACCGGGCACCGCGCCTCGGTCCCGGCCGGCGCCGAGTTCGTCCAGGGCCGGATCCAGGACGCCGCCGACGTCGTCGACGGCTCCTACGACGCCGTGCTGCACTTCGCCGCGAGCTCCCAGGTCGGCGAGTCGGTGGCGGACCCGGAGAAGTACTGGCGGAACAACGTCGGCGGCTCGATGGACCTGCTCGCCGCCATGCGCAAGGCCGACGTGCGCCGGCTGGTCTTCTCCTCCACCGCCGCCGTCTACGGCGAGCCGGAGCGCAGCCCGATCGAGGAGACCGCCCGGACCGCCCCGACCAACCCCTATGGTGCGACCAAGCTGGCCGTGGACCACATGATCACCAGCGAGGCCGCCGCGCACGGCCTGGCCGCCGTCTCGCTGCGTTACTTCAACGTGGCCGGCGCCTACGGTGTGCAGGGCGAGCGGCACGACCCCGAGTCGCACCTGATCCCGCTGGTGCTGCAGGCCGCCCGGGGCCGGCGTCCGCACATCGCCGTCTACGGGGACGACTACCCCACCCCCGACGGCACCTGCGTCCGCGACTACATCCACGTGGCCGACCTGGCCGAGGCCCACCTGCTGGCCCTGGCCGCGGCCACCCCCGGCGAGCACCTGGTCTGCAACCTCGGCAACGGCAGCGGCTTCTCGGTCCGCGAGGTGGTCGAGGCGGTCCGCCGGGTCACCGGCCGGGAGATCACCGCGCTCACCTCCGAGCGGCGCCCCGGGGACCCGGCCGTCCTGGTCGCCTCCGCCGAGCGCGCGCGCACCCGGCTGGGCTGGACGCCCCGCCGCACCGATCTGGACGACATCATCGCGACCGCCTGGACCTTCGCCCTCTCTCAGGAGTAGCAGTGACCAACCTGGACGCCGTCATCAAGGGCTTCGCCGCCCACTACGGCTCCGACCCGCAGGGCGTCTGGCAGGCACCGGGCCGGGTGAACGTGATCGGGGAGCACACCGACTACAACGACGGCTTCATGCTGCCCATCGCCATCCCGCAGGCCGCCCGGGTCGCCGCCACCCGCCGTGACGACGGCGTCCTGCGCCTGCACAGCGCCCAGTCGCCCCAGAACACGGGGACGCAGAACACGGGGACGCAGAACACGGGGACGCAGGGCACGGAGACGGCCGAGCTGCGGGTCACCGAGCTCAGCCCGCGCACCGTCGGGGGCTGGGCCGGCTACCCGGCCGGGGTGGTCTGGGCGCTGCTCGACGCGGGACACCAGGTCGGCGGCGCGGACCTGTTCTTCGACAGCGACGTGCCGGTCGGCGGCGGCCTGTCCTCCTCCGCCGCGCTGGAGTGCGCGGTCGCCTTCGCCTACAACGACCTGTACCGGCTCGGGCTGACCCCGACCGAGCTGGCGCTGCTGGCCCAGCGCGCCGAGAACGTGTTCGTCGGCGTGCCCTGCGGCATCCTGGACCAGCTGGCTTCCAGCTGCTGCGCCGAGGGCGCGGCGCTCTTCGTCGACGTGCGCGCCATCGACCCGCCCCAGGGCCGCACCCGACAGGTCCCGCTGGACCTCGCCACCGCCGGGCTGGTGCTGCTGGTGATCGACACCGAGGTCAAGCACGCGCACGCGGACGGCGCCTACGCGCGCCGCCGCGAGGGCTGCGAGCAGGCGGCCGCGCTGCTGGGCGTGCCGGCCCTGCGCGACATCGGGCGCGAGGACCTGGACGCGGCGCTGGCCCGGCTGCCCGAGGGCGAGCTGCGGGCGCTGACCCGGCACATCGTCACCGAGGACGACCGGGTCGAGCGGGTCACCGCACTGCTGGACGCGGGCGACCTGCGCGGCATCGGCCCGCTGCTGACCGAGGGCCACGCCTCGATGCGGGACGACTTCGTCATCTCCTGCGCGGAGACGGACCTGGCGGTGGCCACGGCGGTCGAGGCGGGCGCGCTGGGCGCCCGGATGACCGGCGGCGGCTTCGGCGGCTCGATCATCGCCCTGGTCGAACGCGAGGACGCCGACCGGGTCGCGGACGCCGTCGCCGCGGCCTTCGCCGCCCAGGGCTGGAAGCCGCCGCGCGCCTTCGCGGTCACCCCGGCGGCCGGGGCCGCCCGGCTGGCGTAGCGGGACCACAGGTCGCCGTCTGCCCGATCCCCCGCCGACGCTCTACCCTGGGACGTCAGAGGTCGGCGGGGGCCGGTATGCCGGTGGCCGGTGGTTGCGGGCAGGGGGACGACTGTGGGACGTATCCGGGTCCTGGTGGCCGACGGGCACCGCATCTTCGCGGAAGCGCTCGCCACCGCGCTCGCGGCGGAGCCCGACGTCGAGGTGACCGCCTCGGGCAGCGCGCAGTCGGCGGAGCGGGCGCTGGAACGCGCCGTCGCCGAGAACCGGCCGTTCCACGTCCTGCTGGTGGACGCGGACCTGGGCCCGGGGCCGGCCCCGGGTTCTGCTCCGGCCCCGGGGTCTGTGCCGGGCTCGGGGTCTGTGCCGGGCTCGGGGTCTGCGCCGGGTTCGGCCGTCCCCGCGCCGACCGGGGCCACCGGCCCGCCGCGTGCCGGGGGAGCGGACCCCAGACGCCCGCTGGCGGCGGTCGTACCGGCCGCGGTCCCGCCGGTTCGCCCGGCGCTGACGCTGCCCGCGCAGCGGCGGTCCGCCGAGCCCGCGGCCGTCGCGGCGCCCAGGTCCACGGCCCCGGCGGTCCGCCCGGCCGGGGACGGCATCTCCTTCGCGGGCCGGGCCCGGGCTGCGCACCCGGCGCTGCAGGTGGTGGTGCTCGCCGCCGAGGACGACCCGCGCCGGGTGGTGCAGGCGCTGCAGGCCGGCGCGGGCGCGTGGGTCGCCAAGGAGAGCTCGCTGGGACGGCTGATGGCCGTGATCCGGGGAGTGCTGCGGGAGGAGACCCACATCCCGCCGCTGCTGCTCACCGGCGTCATCAGGGAACTCACCGCCTCGCGCCGGGACCGGACCGAGAGCGAGCGCCTGGTCGAGTCGCTCACCCCGCGCGAGAAGCAGGTGCTGCGCTGCATGGTGGCCGGCCTCGGCCGGCAGGCCGTCGCCGACCGGCTCTTCCTGTCCCCGCACACGGTCCGCACCCATATGCAGAACGTCCTGGGCAAGCTGGGGGTGCACTCCACCCTGGCCGCCGTCGCCCTGGCCCGCCGCGCCGGGGTCGGCCCGGTCGAGCAGTAGCCCCGTCGCGTCCTACGACACCGCCCGCGAGGCCCCGCGGGCCCGCCCCGAGGTGGCCCGCAGCAGCTCCCCGCCGGCGGCCACCGTCAGCGCGCACGCGATCGCGGCCAGGTGCTCGACCCCGGCCAGGTTGGGTTCCAGCACCTGTTCAAGCACCATCGCGGTCACCGTCACCACCGCGGTCAGCCAGGCCCGGCAGCGCCAGGCCACGTAGACGGCCAGCGCGACCACCGCGGCGGAGGGGCCGGTGTCGCGGGCGAACACGTTGTCCCAGGGCATGCCGCCCCGGGCGTAGACGGTTCCGGCGAGGGTGCCCGCGTAGGCGACGGCCAGGGTGCGCCAGCGGCCCACCGCCAGCTCGGCCACCCCGAACACCACGAAGACCTGCGCCGCTGCGCCCCACACCGGCAGCGCGGGCGCCGGCACGAACAGCGACAGGGGGGTGCGCAGCAGCGACTCCCACAGCGGCAGCGAGGCGCGGACCACCCCGACCCGCTCCACCAGCGCGGCCCCGCCCGGGGTGTGCTGCAGCACCTGGAACACCAGCACGGCCAGCGTCGCGGTCAGGGTCAGCGGGAGGGCGGCCAGCCTGTCCCGGACCAGCCGGTTCCGCACGGCCCGGTACAGGTCGCCCCACTCGGCCTCGACGGCGTCACGCAGCACCCTTCCAAGGTAGAACAATTCGGGAACTCGATCAGCTGTGACCGTGCCCTGTGCTCCGCCCTATCCGATCTGCCGCTGGGCGCTCGGCAGTGCCGCGCCGGGCCGGTGGCGGCGCTTGAAGAGGCTGGGGAGGCTGGGGGCGGTGATGAAACCCTCGGCGCGGGCCGAGGCCAGGCCGATCCTGGGCAGGTCGCTGCTGCGGGCGAACAGCAGGTAGCGGGGCTCCCAGATGGGCCGGTACTTGGCGTTGGCCCGATAGAGGGATTCGATCTGCCACCAGCGGGAGAAGAACATCAGCACCGAGCGCCACATCCGCAGCACCGGCCCCGCGCCTAGCTTCGAACCGCGCTCGAACACCGCCCGGAACATCGCGAAGTTCAACGACACCCGCTTCACGCCGACCACCTCGGCCTGCGCGATCAGTTCGAGCACCATGAACTCCAGCAGCCCGTTGTCGGCGTCCCGGTCGCGCCGCATCAGGTCGAGCGACAGCCCCTCCCGGCCCCAGGGCACGAAGCTGAGCAGCGCCCGCAGCTCGCCCTCGCCGTCGTGGCACTCCAGCATCACGCACTGGCCGTCGTCGGGGTCGCCGAGGCGGCCCAGCGCCATCGAGAAGCCGCGTTCGGTCTCGCCGTCGCGCCAGTGGTCGGCGCGCTGCAGCAGGGTGTCCATCTCGGCTTCCGGGATGTCCGCGTGGCGCCGGACCCGCACCGTGTAGCCGGCCCGGCCGACCTTCTTGTGGGCCTGCCGGACGCCGCGCATGGCCCGGCCGTCCAGAGTGAAATCGTCCACCTCGACGATCGCCTCGTCGCCCAGCTCCAGGGCGTTGAGGCCGTGCCGGGCGTAGACGTTGCCGCCCTCCTCGCTGGCGCCCATCACCGCGGGCACCCAGGCGTGCTCGCGGGCCTGGGCCAGCCAGCGGTCGATCGCGCCGGGCCAGGCCTCGATGTCCCCGATCGGGTCGCCGGAGGCCAGCGACACCCCGCCGACCACCCGGTAGGCCACCGCCGCCTTGCCCGAGGGCGAGAACAGCACCGACTTGTCGCGGCGCAGGGCGAAGTAGCCGAGCGAGTCGCGCTCGCCGTGCCGGTCCAGCAGCTCGCGCAGCTGTGCCTCGTCCGCAGGGCACAGGTACTCCTTGCCCTTGGGGGAGCGGAACAGCGCGTACAGGACCAGCAGGAAGATCAGCGCGCTCATCACGTTGATCGCGATGTCCACCCAGTGCGGGGTGTGGATGTTGCGGTAGTCGCTGCCGGAGGGGGACAGGGTGTAGACGCGCAGCAGCGCGTACTCCAGCCGGTCGCTGAAGGTGGAGCCGCCGACGGTGTTGGTCGTCGAGACCAGCAGGGTGCCGATCAGCATCCCGACGGCGCCGCCGCCCAGCAGCGCGCCCAGCGCGAGACCGGGGTTGGAGCGGTCGCCCTTGGCGTGGAACTCGCGGCGGCCGACCAGCAGTGCGACCAGGAACACCAGGGTGATCGTCCCGGAGACCCAGTTGAACCAGTGCTCCCGGACCTCCGGGTACACCGCCATGCTGAGCACCACCAGGGCCGTGTAGAGGCCTGCCAGGATGGTGTTGAAGATCCACGCGACCCGCTTGCGGCGGCGCATCATCATCGCCAGGAACAGCGCCAGCGCGCCCGAGGCGAAACCGGCGGTGAGCATGTACGGGGTGAAGAAGTCGCCGGTGTTGTGCCGGGTCACCTGGCCGCGGAAGGGGGCGGAGACGGCTCCGAAGAAGTTGAGCGCCGCGGCGACGCGCAGGTACCAGACGGCGACGGCGGCGGCGCGGGGGCGCCAGACAGCGAGCCGGTTCGTCGGCATTTCGGAGGACACGTCCCTCCCCGTCCTTATTTTCGGCGATTCTTCATGATTACATGCCGATTCGACCATGCCGTCAGACATGACGGCGAGAGCCCGCCCCCCGATCGGCGGGGGCGGGCTCTCGCTGCGGACGTAGCGGGACGGTCAGTCGTGGTGGCGCAGCACGTCCTCGAACGCCTCGGCCAGCACCGCGTGGCCGGTCGGGTTGGCGTGGATGTCGTGGTACGGGGTGCACTCCCAGGTCCACTCGCAGATCCGGGCCACGTTCAGCGGCACCGGGCCCAGGCCCGGCAGGGTGACCTGGTCCTTGAAGTCGTTGGTGGAGTACGCCGTGGACGCGTCGGCCAGCGCGAAGTGGCCGGCCCGCAGCGAGGCCTTGATCACCCCGTTCAGCACGGTGGAGAGGCCGGTCGACTCCTGTGCCAGCTGCTGCCCGGCCGGGCCGGTCAGCCACACCGCGAGGAAGGGGTCGTAGTAGTTCATCCCGGCGTAGCGCACCCGGGGGCCGCCGGCCTGGTAGAGGCCGCGGGTGATGCCGGGCAGCTGCGCGGCGACGGTGGCCACGCCCTTGGCGGTGCAGGCCAGGTCGATGCCGGTGGGGCTGAGGCAGCCGTCCACGTCGTTGGCGCCGATGTCGATGGTCAGGTACTGCACCTGGCCCCGGTGCGTGCGCAGGAACTTCTCGGCGGCGTCCAGCTGCGAGCTCGCCCCCGGGTAGCTGCAGATGCCGCCGTTGATCATCGTCTCGGTGGTCTCGCCACTGCAGCCCAGCTTGATGTGCACCAGCGACGGGTCGTGCTGCTTGAGCTTCGCGTACAGCTGGTCGGTGTAGGAGACGTTGGTGTTGGTGCGCACATTGGGCTGGTACCCGGCCGCGAGCGAGTCACCGAGCGAGACGTAGTAGTGCGCCTCGTGATGTCTCCCGGCGCTCTGACTCCCGCCGCTCTGACTGTCCTGGGCCGAGGCCGTGCCGCTCAGGCCGGCCACGGCGAGCGCCGCCATCGCTCCGGCGGCGAGTGCCTTGCGTACCGGGGAAGTGCTGGGCATGGGTGGGCCCCCCTTCTGGGGTGCCGCGTACGATGCGGCTCCCGATCCCCCGGAGTATCCCAACCGGTCAGTAGCTTCTGGCAATACCCGTGCAGCAGCGCGGTCTGACCAGTGGTCAGCCCCGCGTTACTCGGGAAGGTTGTCGAACGGTGCCACCAACTGCCGCAGCAGCGCCGCCAGCTCGCCGCGCTGGCCGCCGGAGAGTTCGGCGAGCAGCAGGCGTTCGTGGGCGAGCAGTCCGGCCAGCGCCTCGTCCGCAAGGTCCTGGCCGGCGGTGGTCAGCCGGACCAGGACGCCCCGGCGGTCGCCGGGGTCGGGCAGTCGCTGGACCAGGCCCTTCACCGCGAGCCGGTCGATGCGGTTGGTCATGGTGCCGGAGGTGACCAGAGTCTGCGTCAGCAGCTGCCCGGGGGAGAGCTGGTAGGGGGCGCCGGCCCGCCGCAGTGCGGTGAGGACGTCGAACTCCCAGGGCTCCAGGTTGTGTTCCGCGAACGCCGTGCGCCGGGCGCGGTCCAGATGGCGGGCCAGCCGGCTGATGCGGCTCAGTACTTCGAGCGGTTCCACGTCGAGGTCCGGGCGCTCGCGACGCCATGCAGCGACCAGCCGGTCGACCTCGTCCTCCATAAGCGATCAGTGTAGTCGTAGGTGTGTCGATGTGAAGTCTCTTGACATCAAGAAACAACAGCGGTCAGACTGGAAGTATCTTGACGTCGAGATACTTGGGAGAGCCGCCATGCCCGCCACCGCCTGGGACCCGGACCAGTACCTGCGGCACGCCGACCACCGCAGCCGCCCCTTCCACGATCTGGTCGACCGGATCCGGCAGACCCCCGCCCGGGTGGTCGACCTCGGTTGCGGCCCCGGCAACACCACCGTCACCCTCACCGGCCGCTGGCCCGGTGCGGTGGTCAGCGGCATCGACAACTCGGCCGCGATGATCGACCAGGCCCGCCGCGACCACCCGCAGGTCGACTTCCGGCTGGGTGACATCACCGGCTACGACCCCGCCGCCGACGGCCACCCGGACCTGATCCTGTCCAACGCCGCGCTGCAGTGGGTCCCCGGCCACGCCGACCTGCTGCCGCGCTGGGCCGACGCCCTGCCGTCCGGCGGCACCCTCGCCTTCCAGGTTCCCGGCAACTTCGGCGAGCCCACCCACACCCTGCTCGCCGACCTCAGGAACTCCCCGCGCTGGGCCGGCCGGCTCGGAGACGGTCCAGATCTCGCCACCGTCCAGCGCCCCGCGGTGCACGAGCCCGCCGACTACCTGCGGCAGCTGCTGGCCCTCGGCCTGGACACCGACGTCTGGGAGACCACCTACTACCAGGTCCTGCCCGGCCCCGACCCGGTGCTGGACTGGATGATGGGCACCGGGCTGCGTCCGGTCCTCGGACTGCTCACCGACCCCGCCGAGCGCGCGGCGTTCCTCGCCGAGTACGGCGCGCTGCTCGCCGCCGCCTACCCGGCCGGCCCGCACGGCACGGTGCTGCCCTACCGCCGCATCTTCGTCGTCGCCACCAAGCCCTGAGGCCGCCGGCCGGTCAGGCCTTTCGGCGGCCTACCAGCTGGGGTCGGCGTTCCATCCCCTCCAGGCCGTGCCAGGCCAGGTTGACCAGGTGGGCGACCACCTCGGCCTTCTTCGGCTTGCGCACGTCCAGCCACCACTGGCCGGTCAGCGCGACCATGCCGACCAGCATCTGCGCGTACATCGGCGCCAGTTTCGCGTCGTAGCCGCGCGACTTGAACTCCAGTCCGAGGATGTCCTCGACCTGGGTCGCGATGTCGTTGATCAGCGACGCGAAGGTCCCGGTCGACTGGGCCACCGGCGAGTCCCGGACCAGGATCCGGAAGCCGTCGGTGGACTTCTCGATGTAGTCCAGCAGTGCGAACGCGGCCTCCTCGCACAGCTCACGCGGATGGCCGCCGGTCAGCGATCCGGTGACCATGTCCAGCAGCAGCTGCATCTCGCGGTCCACCACGACCGCGTAGAGGCCCTCCTTGCCCCCGAAGTGCTCGTACACCACGGGCTTGGAGACGCCGGCCTTCGCCGCGATCTCCTCCACCGACGTCGCCTCGTAGCCGCGTTCGGCGAACAGTGTCCGCCCCACGTCGAGCAGCTGCTCGCGCCGCTGCTTCCCGCTCATCCGCACCCTGCCCGTGCCCGCTGCCCGCCGGGCCCGCGGCGACGGTGCTCCCCGTCCCGCCTTCGCGGCAACGGGTGGATCGCCCGCCCCATCTGACCCACCGCTGCGTTCGTTCACGGCACCATCATGCCGCGCGCCGGGCCGCGATCCGCTCCGGGCTCGGCCAACGGACGTCGCGCGCCCACCCGGCCAGCTCGAACCAGCGGATCAGCCGGGCCGAGGAGTCCACCTGCCCGCGCAGCACCCCGTGCCGGGCCGAGGTGGGGTCGGCGTGGTGCAGGTTGTGCCAGGACTCGCCGCAGGACAGCACCGCCAGCCAGGCCACGTTCCCGGACCGGTCCCGGGATCTGAACGGGCGCTTGCCCATCGCGTGGCAGATCGAGTTGATCGACCAGGTGACGTGGTGCAGCAGCGCCACCCGCACCAGCGAGCCCCAGAAGAACGCGGTCAGCGCGCCCTGCCAGGACCACGCCCAGAGCCCGCCCACCAGCGGCGGCAGCAGGATCGAGGTCAGCGTGAAGAAGGCGAACTGGCGCGAGATCCAGGAGACGTCGCGGTCCCCGACCAAGTCCGGCGCGTAGGTGTGCTGCGGGGTCTGCTCCTCGTCGAACAGCCAGCCCATGTGTGCCCACCACAGGCCCTTGAGCAGCGCCGGCACGGACTCGCCGTAGCGCCACGGCGAGTGCGGGTCGCCGTCCTTGTCGGAGAACTTGTGGTGCTTGCGGTGGTCGGCGACCCAGCGCACCACCGGGCCCTCGATGGCCAGGCTGCCGGCCACCGCCATGGCGATCTTCAGGACCCGGTTGGCCTTGAACGAGCCGTGCGTGAAGAAGCGGTGGAAGCCCACGGTGACGCCGTGGCAGGCGGTGAAGTACATCACCACCATGATCACCACATCGTGCCAGTCGAGCCCCCAGCCCCAGGCGAAGGGCACGGCGGCGACCAGCGAGAGGAACGGGACGGCGATGAAGGAGCCCAGCGCGAAGCGCTCGGCGAACCCCTGCTTCTCCCCGCCCCTGGTGGCCGACACCGTCGAGAGCGGACGCGGCTGCGTCGGCAGTACGGCCGTGGCGGCGGGTGCCAGGGCCTCCTCGGAGGACTGAGCGGACATACGGCGACCTCGGGGTGGTGAGGGAAGGGACCGTTCCTACGCATCCGTAACCTACGGCATCGTAGGTTGATTGCCCGCTCCCGTCCGCGTCAACCCCGCCCCGGCGTGGCGGGCCCGGATTGGTAGTGGAGGCACGGCGGCGAAACCCGTAGGCTGTGGGAGCGTCACGGCGGGGACCCGTACCCCCCTTGACCGGTGATCCGCTGTAGTGTAATTGGCAGCACGGCATCCTTTGGAGATGTTCGGTCTAGGTTCGAGTCCTAGCAGCGGAGCCCCAGCCCCTGAGCCCGAACCGGGTGCTCGGACCCTGAGCCCGGACCCTGAACCTCCGGTCCCGGCGGCGCGGCCTCCGGCCCCCGCTATCCTCGGACCGTTCGGGTACGCCTGTGCGGATTCACTCCGGCGTCCCCGTGGACCCTCCACCCCCGTGATGCCGAGGAGCCCCCTCTCGTGAGCTTCAACCCGCCGGCCGCCGTCGTCGTCCTCGCCGCTGGCGGGGGCACCCGCATGAAGTCGGCGGTGCTGCCGAAGGTGCTGCACCCGATCTGCGGGCGCACCCTGGTCGGCCACGCCGTGGCCGCGGCGCGCGAACTGACGCCGGAACACCTGGTCGTGGTCGTCGGCCACATGCGGGAGAAGGTCGCCGCCCACCTCGCCGCGATCGACCCGGACGCCCGCACCGTGGTGCAGGAGCAGCAGAACGGCACCGGCCACGCGGTCCGGGTCGCCCTCCAGGCCCTGGCCGACGACGACGTGTCCCTGGACGGCACGGTCGTGGTCAGCACCGGCGACACCCCGCTGCTCACCGGCGCCACCCTGCGCCGCCTGGTGGAGGCGCACGCCGCCGACGGCAACGCGGTCACCGTGCTGACCGCCGAGGTGCCGGACGCGACCGGTTACGGCCGGATCCTGCGCGGCCCCAGTCACGAGGTGCAGGCCATCGTCGAGCACAAGGACGCCACCGAGGCCCAGCTGCGGATCGCCGAGATCAACTCCGCCGTCTACGCCTTCGACGCCAAGCTGCTCGCCCAGGGCCTGGCCGAGGTCCGCACCGACAACAGCCAGGGCGAGGAGTACCTCACCGACGTGCTCGGCATCCTGCGCGAGGCCGGCCACCGGGTCGGCGCCGTGGTCGCCGCGGACTACCGGGACGTCCTGGGCATCAACGACCGGGTCCAGCTCGCCGAGGCCCGCCGGATCATGAACGACCGGCTGCTGGAGACCGCGATGCGGGCCGGGGTCACCGTGGTCGACCCGGCCAGCACCTGGCTGGACGTCCAGGTCGGCTACCAGCCGGACGCGGTGCTGCTGCCCAACACCCAGCTGCAGGGCGCGACCGTGATCGGCGCCGGCGCCGAGGTCGGCCCGAACTGCACGCTGACCGACACCGAGGTCGGTCCCGGGGCCCATGTGAGCAACACCACAGCCGACCGGGCCGTGATCGGCCCGGGCGCCACCGTCGGCCCCTACGCCTACCTGCGTCCGGGCACCGTGCTCGGCGCCGGGGGCAAGATCGGGACCTATGTCGAGACCAAGAACGCGGTCATCGGCGAGGGCAGCAAGGTGCCGCACCTGAGCTATGTGGGCGACGCCACAATCGGCGAGGGCACCAACATCGGCGCGGCCTCCGTCTTCGTCAACTACGACGGTGTGAACAAGCACCACACCACCATCGGCAGCCACTGCCGGACCGGTTCGGACAACATGTTCGTCGCCCCGGTGACGGTGGGGGACGGGGCCTACACAGCGGCCGGATCGGTCATCTACAAGGACGTGCCGGCGGGCTCGCTGGCGGTCACCCGGCCGCAGCAGCGCAACGTCGAGGGCTGGGTCGAGCGGAAGCGTCCGGGCACCGCGGCGGCGCTTGCGGCCCAGGCCGCGCACTCCGGTGCGCCCCTTCAGGCCGACCCTGAGGCGACGGAAACCGCCGCCGACGCGTAACCTGGGGGACATCCAGGAGCCGCGGAGCTGACGTCACCCCGATGTCGCCGACGCTCCAGCCAACCCCCCCAGCAGCCACGCCGCCCATCGCGGCGGGCGCAGCGCGCGTCAGTGACGCAATGAGGAGACGGTGCAGTGACCGGGATCAAAACGTCCGGTGAGAAGAACTTGATGCTCTTCTCCGGCCGCGCACACCCCGAGTTGGCCCGGGAGGTGGCAGAGCAGCTGGGTGCGGACCTGGTTCCCACCAAGGCCCTGGACTTCGCCAACGGCGAGATCTACGTCCGCTACGAGGAGTCGGTGCGCGGCGCGGACGCGTTCGTGCTGCAGAGCCACACCGCGCCGATCAACCAGTGGATCATGGAGCAGCTCATCATGATCGACGCCCTGAAGCGGGCGTCGGTCAAGAGCATCACCGTGATCATGCCGTTCTACGGTTACGCCCGGCAGGACAAGAAGCACCTGGGCCGCGAGCCGATCTCGGCCCGCCTGATCGCCGACCTGCTGAAGACGGCGGGCGCGGACCGGCTGATGTCGGTGGACCTGCACACCGCGCAGATCCAGGGCTTCTTCGACGGCCCGGTGGACCACCTGTTCGCGCTGCCGCTGCTGGCGGACTACGTGGGCGGGAAGGTCGACCGCGACCGGCTCACCATCGTCTCCCCGGACGCGGGCCGGGTGCGGGTGGCCGACCAGTGGTCGGACCGGCTGGGTGCCCCGCTGGCGATCATCCACAAGCGCCGAGACCCCAATGTCGCCAACAAGGTGATGTCCGCCGAGGTCGTCGGTGACGTCAAGGACCGGGTCTGCGTCCTGGTCGACGACATGATCGACACCGGTGGCACCATCTGCGCGGCCGCCGACGCGCTGTTCGAGCAGGGTGCGGCCGACGTGATCGTGGCGGCCACCCACGGCGTGCTGTCCGGTCCGGCCGCGGACCGGCTGAAGAACTCCCGCGCCAGCGAGTTCGTCTTCACCAACACCCTGCCGACGCCGGGTGAGCTGCAGATGGACAAGGTGACCACGCTGTCGATCGCCCCGCTGATCGCTCGCGCGATTCGTGAGGTGTTCGACGACGGCTCCGTCACCAGCCTGTTCGACGGCGCGCACTAGGTTTTTTCGGGGGTGCGGGGTAGCTGTTGTGATCAGGCCTCTACGGAGGCGGGTTGTTGATCGCGCAGTTCCTCGCGCCCCTGAGGGGCGCTGCCTGGTTTAGGTATCGGGGTTTGCTTCCGTTAGACTGCTGGAATTGCCCGGCGAGGGAGTTGCGACGGTCCTGCGACTGCGTGACCTGCTGACTCCGTGATCGACGCAGCACAGTTTCACCCCAGATCTTGTGCCCTTGACGCTGCCGAGCGACTCAAACCCCCCCCGTTTCCCCGGGTGAGGTTCCGCCGGCGGCGTTTTTCGTTGCCAGGCCGGACGCCTCCCCCGCCCCGCGTACAAGGAGAGCCGTCATGGCCGAGATCCGTCTTGCAGCCGAGCCCCGCAACGAGTTCGGCAAGGGTGCCGCCCGCCGCGCCCGCCGCGCCGGCCTGGTCCCCGCCGTCGTCTACGGCCACGGCCACACCCCGGTGCACCTGAACCTCCCGGCCCACGAGCTGATGCTCGCGCTGAAGACCCCGAACGTGCTGCTCTCGCTGTCGATCGAGGGCAAGGACGAGTTCGTGCTGCCGAAGGCGGTCCAGCGCCACCCGATCAAGCGCGACCTCAAGCACGTCGACCTGCTGCTGGTGAAGCGCGGCGAGAAGGTCACCGTCGAGATCCAGATCAACACCGAGGGCGAGCTGGCCCCCGGCGGCAACCTGCTGGAGCACATCCTCAACACCCTGCCGCTCGAGGCCGAGGCCACCCACCTGCCGGAGTCGGTCACCGTCGACATCACCGGCCTGGAGGCCGGCGCCTCCATCCTGGCCAAGGACATCACCCTCCCCAAGGGCGCCACGCTGTCCGTCGAGCCGGACACCATCGTGCTCCAGGTCGTCTCCGCCCAGGTCGAGGCCCCCGCCGAGGAGTCCGAGGGCACCGAGGCCGCGGCCACCGAGGCCTGAGTCACCCGAGCCTGACCGCTCTGAATCTCTTGTCCGCTGCCCCGGCCCGCTTCAGGCCGGGGCAGCGGCGCACCCGAAGCAGCGCAGCCCGAAGGAGCACACGGTGAGCGACGAGTACACCGGACCGTGGCTGGTGGTCGGCCTCGGCAATCCCGGCCCCGAATACGCGGGGAACCGCCACAACATCGGCTCCATGGTGGCCGACCTGCTGGCCACGCGGGTGGGCGGGAAGTTCAAGGCGCACAAGAGCCGCAACCAGGTGGTCGAGGGCCGGATCTCCGGGCAGCGGGTGGTGCTGGCCAAGCCGCAGTCCTTCATGAACCTCTCCGGCGGTCCGGTGACGGCGCTGCGGGACTTCTACAAGGCGCCGCTGGGCCGGATCGTGGTGGTGCACGACGAACTGGACATCGACTACGCCACGTTGCGGCTGAAGCAGGGTGGCGGCGACAACGGCCACAACGGGCTGAAGTCGCTGACCAAGGCGATGGGTCCGGACTACTTCCGGGTGCGGGCCGGGGTGGGCCGCCCGCCGGGGCGGATGGAGGTCGCCGACTTCGTGCTGAAGGACTTCTCCTCCGGCGAGCGCAAGGAGCTCGACTGGTTCGTCGACCGGGCCGCCGACGCGGTGGAGGCGCTGATCGTCGAGGGACTGGAGCGGGCGCAGTCCACGTACAACGGGTAGTCGGATTGTTATGTTTGCCGGCTCCCGGCGTTGTGCCACCTCAGCGCATGTCCCTCCGTGACGTGCTGGGGGGAATCATGGCTATTGTCGTGATTGCAGTGAATTGACAAGCCCTGGCTGTGAATTGACGATGTGTGGTGCTCGTGGGGGTGGTGTGTTCGTGTCACTCGCCCACCCTGCTGGACGCTCCTCATGCGGGTGTTGCCGGTGTCCCCCATGGCTCCAACCGCTCTGGATCATCCAGCAGTTAGGGGAAGACGTGTCCATATCCCGCCGTACCGCAGTAGCGGTGCGCTCTCTCGGTGTCGCCTCCGCCGCAGCCGCTCTCGCGCTGGGCGTCGCAGGTAATGCCTTCGCGTGCAACGTCGGTGACTTCACCGCCACGGCCGCCTGCAACAAGACCGACTGGACCGCCACTGTCACGGTCACCGACGTTGACGGCAACGACGCGATCGTGCAGCTGCTCGACAACGGGCAGACGCTCGGCGCCGCGAAGCACGTCTCCGGGATCAACTCGAAGAGTGTCGACTTCACCGGTGTGCCGTGGAAGGACCTGAGCCAGATCAGGGTGCACGTCATTGTCTCGGGTCAGCTGGATGACAAGACTCTCAAGGTGACGTACAACGCCGACGACACCTGCAAGGCCCCCGTGGTCCCCCCGACCACGCCTCCGCCGTCGCCGACCAGGACCCCCACCAAGGCCCCCACGCCGACCGGCAAGCCGACCCCCACCATGACCGTCAAGGCCACGTCCACCCTCTCGCCCTCGGCCTCGCCCACCGGCACCACGCTGGCCGAGACCGGTGGCGGCAGCAGTGCCGGGATGATCGCCGGCATCGGTGGCGCCCTGGTCGTCGTCGGTGGCGGCGCGGTCTTCGCGCTCCGTCGCCGCTCCGCCGGCCGGCACTGAGCGCACGCACCGCTGAACCACCGCCGAACCACGCGCCGTTGAACCGACGCGCCGGGGGCGCGGGACTCCGCTCAGGCGGGATCCCGCGCCCCCGGCGCGTTCCGGTGCTGCGCCGTCAGCCGGTGTTGCGCAGGCCGGCGGCGATGCCGTTGACGGTGAGCAGCAGGGCCCGCGAGCGCAGCGGGTCCTCGGCCAGGCCCTGCGCGGCGTCCTCGCGCTGCCGGCGCAGCAGGGCGACCTGCAGGTACGAGATCGGGTCGAGGTAGGCGTCGCGGATGCCGAAGGTCTGCTTCAGCACCGGGGTGTGCTCCAGCAGTTCGTTCTCGCCGGTGATCCGCAGCACCTCCTTCAGGGTCAGCGTGTGCTCGGCCTCGATCAGGTCGAACACATGCCGGAGGTCGTCCGGCACCAGCTGGTCGACGTAGTGGCGGGCGATCCGCAGGTCGGTCTTGGCCAGCGTCATGGCGACGTTGGACAGGAAGTTCCGGAAGAAGTGCCACTCGTGCTGCATCTCGTCCAGGATGTCGCCGAGCCCGGCCTCCCGCGCCGCGGCGAGACCGGAGCCGACGCCGTACCAGCCGGGGACGATCTGGCGGGACTGGGTCCAGCCGAACACCCACGGGATGGCGCGCAGCCCGTCCAGCCCCGCGCCGCTGTCCGGGCGGCGGCTGGGACGGGAGCCGAGGTGCAGCGAGGCGAGCTGGTCGACCGGGGTGGCCGCGAAGAAGTAGGCGGGCAGGTCCGGGTCCTCGACCAGGCGCCGGTAGGCGGTGTGCGCGCCGTCGGAGACGGTGTCCATGGTGGCGTCCCAGCGGGCCAGCGCCTCGTCGGACTGCCGCGGGGTGGTGTGCAGGGCGCTGGCCTCCAGCGTGGCGGAGACCGTCAGCTCCAGGTTCTCCCTGGCCAGCGCCGGGATCAGGTACTTGTCCGAGATCACCTCGCCCTGCTCGGTGACCTTGATCTCGCCCTCCAGCGTTCCGTACGGCTGGGCCAGGATCGCCTCGTGCGAGGGGCCGCCGCCGCGGCCCACGGTGCCGCCGCGGCCGTGGAACAGCCGCAGCCGGATGCCGTAGCGGTGGGCCACGTCGCGCAGCCGGCGCTGGGCGCGGTGGATCTCCCACTGCGAGGTGGTGATGCCGCCGAACTTGGAGGAGTCGGAGTAGCCGAGCATGACCTCCTGGACGTCGCCGCGCAGCGCGACCAGCCGCCGGTAGGAGGGGTCGCGCAGCATCTCGTCGAGGATGGTGTCGGCGGCGCGCAGCTCGTCGGTGGTCTCCAGCAGCGGCACGATGCCGACGGCGGCGACCCCGGCGTGCAGGTCGATCAGTCCGGCCTCGCGGGCCAGCACCGCCGCCGCGAAGACGTCGTCGGCGCCCTGGCACATGGAGATGATGTAGCTCTCCACGATCTCCGGGCCGAAGCGCTCGAAGCTGTCGCGGATGGTCTCGAAGACGCCGAGGGTCCTGGCGCCGGCCGGGTCCAGCGGGGCCGGGGTGGGCGCCAGCGGGCGGCGCGACTTCAGCTCCTTGGCCAGCAGCCGCTGCCGGTACTCGCGCGGCATGTCGGTGTAGCGCCAGGCCTCCTCGCCGAGCCGGTCGAAGAGCTGCCCCAGCGCGTGGTGGTGCGCGTCGGCGTGCTCGCGGACGTCCATGGTGGCGAGCTGCAGGCCGAAGGCGGCGACGGTGCGGATCGCCCGGGACAGCCGCCCGTCGGCGATCAGCGCGCCCCGGTGCTCGCGCAGCGAGTCCTGGAGCACCTTCAGGTCGGCGAGCAGCGGGGCGGTGCCGAGGTAGTCGCGGCCCTCGTCGTGCGGGGTGCCGGCGGCGAGCCGGTCCCGGGTGTTGATCAGCTTCTGCCGGATGCAGGTGGCCTTGAGCCGGTAGGGCTCCTCGGCGTTCATCCGCTTGTAGCGGGGGCTGATCTCGGGCAGCCGGGCCAGGTCGTCGGCCAGCGAGGCGAGCAGTTCCTCGCTGGCGCCGGACAGCCGCACCGAGGAGGACAGCTGGTTGCGCAGCTCGTCCACGACCTCCAGCGCGTCCCTGATGCCGTACTCGTGCTGCAGCAGCAGCACGTCCAGGGTGACCGCGGGGGTGACGTTGGGGTTGCCGTCGCGGTCGCCGCCGATCCAGGTGCCGAAGCTGAGCGGCCGCACGCCCTCGGGGATCGTCACGCCGACCCGGGCCAGCTCCTCGTTCAGCTCCTCCAGCACGTCGGGGACGGCGCGCTTGTAGAGCTCGTCCAGGTAGTAGACGGCGTTGCGGGCCTCGTCGGTCGGCTCGGGACGGGCGATCCGCAGCTCGTCGGTCTGCCAGAGCAGGTCGATCACCTCGGCCAGCCGGCGGTCCGCCTGGCGGCGGCCGCTGGGGCGGGTGGGGGTGTCGGTCTGCTCCAGCAGCTCGGCGATCCGGCGCAGCTTGGTCAGCACGCTGCGCCGGGCGGCCTCGGTGGGGTGCGCGGTGAAGACCGGGCGCACGGCCAGGTGGGCCAGGGTGTCGGCGAGCTGCTCCGGGTTGTCCCGGGCGAGCACCGCGAGCTTGTCGGCGGTACGGGAGAGCAGCGAGCCCTCCTCGGCGCGGTGCACGCCCAGCTCGCGGCCGCGGTGCACCTGCTCGGTGACGTTGGCGAGGTGGAAGTAGGTGGAGAAGGCCCGGACCAGCTTGGCGGCGGTGTCCAGGTCGGTGTCCTCCAGCAGGGCCGCCGCGGCCGCGCCGTCACTGCGGGTGAGCGCGCGGACCCGCTCGACCAGGTCGAGCAGTTCCTGACCCTCCTGGCGGACCAGGGTCTCGCCGAGGAGGTCGCCCAGACGGCGGATGTCCGCGCGCAGTGCTGTGTTGTCGGCTTCGCGCAGGACGGGGTTGTCGGCTTCGGCGGAGTCGCTCACGCTGGTGCTCCCTGATGGCTGGTGGGTGGGGCATCGGCTCTGCGGACCGCGCTGTCCGACGGCACCAGCATAGGTGTGCGGGTCGTTCACGCAGCGGAGCGGCCGTATGGCGGACACACCCGGCGGCGCGGCGCATAGGCTGGTTCCTATGAGCATGGCGACGCCTGGGGAGGGCACGCGGCTGTGGCCGCGGCGGCGCAGTTTCTGGTTCGACCTGTCGTTGACGGTGCTGTCCGCGCTGGAGTGCGGGTCGGGCGCGTGGCAGTTCGCGTACAAGCAGGGGGTGGGGCTGTTCGGTTCGGCGCTGCTGGGAGTGTTCGGGCTGCTGGCGGGCTCGCTGCTGCTGGTCCGGCGGCGCTGGCCGCTGGTTCCGGTGGCGGCGGCGCTGGCGACGATCCCGCTGCAGGCCGGCTATCTGCTGCTGACGGTGGGGCTCTACACGCTGGGCGCGTACCGGCCCGAGGGGGTGGCCCGGCGGTTCGCCGAGCGCCGGGCGATGTCCGTCCTGTGCGCGGTGACGATCGTGGAGGCCACCGTGGTCTCGGCGCTCACGCTGGGTAGGCAGCAGGCCGACGCGCTGCGCAACGGGGTGCCCGGCTACGTCCTGCTGATCATCTCGGTGCTGGCGGCGGTGGCGCTCACCGTCGCGCCGACCATGCTGGGCCTCTACATCGGGGCCCGGCGGCGGCTGTGGGAGACCCTGAACGACCGCGCCGAGGGCCTGGAGACGGAGCTGGCGCTGCTGGCCGAGCAGGCCAGCGAGCGGGCCCGGCGGGCCCGGGTGGAGGAGCGGACCCGGATCGCCCGGGAGATGCACGACGTGGTCGCGCACCGGGTCAGCCTGCTGGTGGTGCACGCCGGCGCGCTGGAGCGGGTGGTGCACAAGGACCCGGACAAGGCGGCGGCCGGCGCCAAGCTGATGGGCGACATCGGCCGGCAGGCGCTGGACGAACTGCGGCAGATCCTCGGGGTGCTGCGGACCGTGGAGACCGATCCGGTGAGCGGGGACGCCGCGGCGGCGGTGCTGGCGGTGCCCACCTCGGACGGCCCCGGGCTCGCGGACGTCCCCAGGCTGGTGGACGAGTCCCGGGCGGCGGGACTGCGGATCCGGCTGACCGTCGGCGGGGCGCGGCGCTCGTTGAGCGACGAGACCGAGCGGTGCGCCTACCGGGTGGTCCAGGAGGCGCTGACCAATGTGCTCAAGCACGCGCCCGGGTCCGACGCCGAGGTGGTGGTGGCGTACGTACCGGGCGGGGTCGCGCTGGCGGTCTCCAACAACTGCCCGGACGGCGAGGGGTCCGGCCGGGCCCGGACCCTGCCGAGCGGGGGCAACGGCCTGGTCGGCATGCGCGAGCGGGTCACCGCGCTGGGCGGCCGGTTCACCGCCGAGCCCACCGGCGAGGGCGGCTTCCGGGTCGAGGCCCGGCTCTAGGCCCGGCACCGGCCACCGGCCCGGCCATCGGCCCGGTCACCGGCGCGGCTGCGGGCCGGTGACCGGGCCGGGTTCCAGCAGTTGGTGCCCACCGGGCCTGTACCGTGCCGAGTGTGCAGATCACCCTGGACCACGACTCCGCCGTCCCGCCGTTCGAGCAGGTGCGGGCACAGATCGCCGAACTGGCGCGCAGCGGCGCCGCGCCGGTCGGAACCAGGCTGCCGACCGTGCGCGGGCTCGCCGAGCAGCTGGGTCTGGCGGCGAACACGGTGGCCAAGGCCTACCGCGAGCTGGAGGCGGCCGGGGTGGTGGAGACCCGCGGCCGCCACGGCACGGTGATCGCCGCCTCCGGCGACGCCTCCCGCGGCGCCGCGGCGGACGCGGCCGCGGACTACGCGCGGCGGGTGCACGCCCTGGGCGTCCCGGCGGCGGAGGCCCGCGCCATCGCCGACGCGGCGATCCAGGCCGTCTACAGCGCCGCGCGGTAGTCGCCGGCGGGCGGTAGTCGGCGGGCAGCGGCCGGCTACAGCGCGTCGGCGTAGAAGCGCAGGCGCTCCGGGGCGGTGCCGATGATCAGCGCGGTCAGGGCCAGGTCCACGGTCTGGCCGAGGAACCACTCGCCGGTGTGGTCCAGGCTGTAGACCCGGCCCAGGGCGTCCAGCACCAGCAGCGCCTGCCCGTCCCGCTCCAGCCCGAGCGGGGCCAGCGGCAGCTCCAGGCAGCGGCCCAGGTCACCGAGGGTGCGCGGTTGGTACAGGCCGGCCAGCGGGTCGATCAGGAACGCGGTGCGGGCCAGCTCGCGGCCCGACCCCTCCAGATCCACCCGGAGCCCGCCGAACTCGGCCCAGGCCTCCACCGCCGCCGGGAAGACCGCGTGCCGGTGGCCCTCCGGGGAGACGTACCCGGCCAGGGCGTCGGCCCACTGCTCGGCCCGGGGCAGCAGTCGCCGTCCGGGGAACCAGCCGGCCTTGGTCAGCGCGGAGGCGGCGTCCGCCGGGAATCTGACGTCCATTCAGGCGTCTCCTATCCGGCCGAGGCGGGGGACAGGGCGACGACCTGCACGCCGAAGTGGGCGAGCAGCGGCGCGCAGGAGCGGCACGGCGGCTGGTGGGTGCCGTGCGCGGGGTCCCCGGCCTCGCGGATCCGAACCGTCGTCATCCGCGCGCCGCGCAGCGCCTTGCGGGCGTCGGTCTCGGTGAACGGCTTGCGCGCGGCCCGCTTGGAGCGCCCGTTCGCGACGCCGTCGAGAAACTGCGACAGCAGCGCGGGCTCGGGACAACGGCCGGTGAACCGCTCGCGCTGGTCCAGCGTCAGCCCGTCGAGGAAGTCGACGACCAGCGGGTGCAGCTGCGGCGTGTGGTCGAACTTCTCGCCGGCGTGGGTGTGGGTGTCGCCGCGCACCGACAGCGCCGCGGCGACGATCGGCATCAGGCTGTCCCGACGGTGCCGCAGCAGCGGCGCTGAGGTGGCCGGACGGCGCTCCTCGGTTTCCATGCTCCAGTGGTCCTTCCCTGTCGTCGCGCACGGCTCCGCCAAGGACACTTGCCGCGCGGCAGCCCCCGTTGGTGAGTCAGTCGATCACCGCTGCTGCACCGCCCAGCCTGCCAAATGCCCACAGGAGGGCGGAAGTCGGGGTGGCCGCTGCGGGCCGGTCCGGGGCTTGCCGGGTCTTGTCGGGGCTCTGGAGATCCGCCGGCGGCACGCACCCCCTAGGCTGGGCACGGCCAGTCAGTACCAGCAGGGGGCAAACTCGATGACGACAGGTCGGCCCAACGCCGCCTATGCCGGGCAGGTCGTTCACTTCCCTGATCCACTCCGCGCGCGGAAGTACCCCCAGGGGGTCCGCGTCGACGGCCGGGGACATCCCGACTTCGCCCCCTATGTCCGCGCGGCCGTCGAGGTCGCCGACCCGCCGGACGGCTTCGGCGTGGACGAGCTGCGCCTGACCGACTACGTCTCGGCGAACGCGGCGCAGTACGCCCAGGGCCACGAGCTGTGGGCCGACGCGGAGAGCGCCGTGGTCACCCCCACCGGCTGGACCTGGCACCACTCGGTGGCCCCGGCCCGGCCCGGCAGCCGCCGGATGGAGCTGGTCCCGGTCGAGGTGAAGGCGCTGCTGCGGCACCACGCCGGCCTGGCCGTGTCCAGCGCGGACCACGGCAAGCGCGGCACCCGGCCGTTGCAGGAGCGCCGCCCGGTGCACTTCCCGCTGGGTGAGGGCGGCGACGCCCCGGAGGTCCCGGAGTTCGCCGCCGGTACCACCGAGGAGCGGGTCCAGGCCGCCGAGGAGGGCCTCGGCTACAGCCTGCCCGGCCCGTACCGGACCTTCCTGAAGGCGGCCGGCGGCCGGGCGCCCAAGGGCGTGGCGCTGGACACCGACCTCGGGGTGCTGGTCGACCAGCCGTTCCTGACGCTCCGCGAGGAGCGCGGCCTGGACGACCTGGTGTACGTCAACAAGTGCCTGCGTGACCATCTGACCAAGGACTACCTGGGCGTCGGCTACGTCCAGGGCGGGCTGGTCGCGATGAAGGTGAAGGGCGTGGGGATCGGCTCGGTCTGGTTCCTGCCCTACGACGACGCGCGGGACGACGGCGCCCCGGGCCTGACGGCCGGACAGCGCTGCGAGCGGCTGCTGCTGCCGTGCGGTGACGACTTCGACGCCTTCCTGCTGCGCCTCGCGGGCAACCCACCCGAGCTGCAGACGGTGGCCGAGCTGATGGTGGACGGCGGCTTTGCCCGCACGGTCCCGGTGGAGGGGTGAGCGGGAGCGTGGTGACCTACGCGGAGGCGCAGCAGCGCGCCGAGGAGTGGATCAACGAGGGTGTGCCCTCGTACCAGCGCCGCGAGGTGCGGGTGCGCGAGTTCGACCTGGGCTTCGTCGCCTGGGCGGTGGACCGTCCGGACGGTCCGTCCTCCGACGGCGGAGCGGTGCGGATGGTGATCGCCCGGGAGAGCGGGGTGACCACGCTCTGGCCGGCCCTGCCGATCAACGAGGTGGTCCGCCGCTACGAGGAGACCTACGGCCGCCCGGCCGGCGCCACCCCGCCCGGGGTCCCGGCCGCGCCGGGTGAGCGGGACATGGCGGAGGCGACCTCCTTCCTGCTGAGCCCGCCGCAGTGGCTCCAGGAGGCGGGGGCGGCCGCCCTCGCCGCCGAGGCCGCGTCCCTGGCGCCCGCGACGCCCGCCGCACCGTCCGCCGACGACGGTGCCGAGCCGGCGCTGATGGTGGCCCCGCCGGTGCTGGACGGACCCCCGGCCGAGCTCCCCACCATGCTCGCCCCGCCCTCCAGCGCCGCCGCCGGCCCGGCCCCGGTGGCTCCGGCGCCGCAGCCCATGAGCCGGCAGAGCCCGCCGCCCGCCCCGCCGCAGGCCGCGCCCCAGCCGCCCCAGCAGTACGCCCCGCCGCAGCCGGCCCAGCAGTACAGCCAGCCGCAGCCGGCTCAGCAGTACGCCCAGCCGCAGGCCGCCCCGCAGTACGCCCCGCCGCAGCCGCCGCCCGCGCCGCCGCAGGCCGCTCCGGTGCCGCCGCAGCAGGCCCCGTCGCTGGACTACGCGCCGACGATGCTGTCCCGGCCGGGCAGCCTGCCGCCCGCCCCACCCGCGCCGGCGCCGGCGCCGCAGCAGCAAGCCCCGCAGTACGCCCCGCCGCCCGTGCCGCCCGCGCCGCAGTCCGGCGGCCCGGGGATGCCGCCTCCGCCGCCGCCCGGGCTGCTCCGTGAGCCGTCCGTGCCCTCGGGGCCGCCCGCGCCGACCGGCAGCCCCGCCGCGGGTCCCGGCATGCCGCCGCCGCCCCCGCCGGGCTTCGTCGGCACCGGCGGGCCCGGCATGGCACCGCCCCCGCCCCCGCCGCCGCCCGGGACGGCCGCGCCGCAGGCCGGCGGGGCCGGGGACAGCTACGTCCCGACCCAGCTCGCCCCCGCGCTCAAGCGCAGCCCGGCCCCCGCGCCCGGCCCCGTCCCCGCGCCCGGCCCCGTCCCCGCGCCCGGCCCCGTCCCCGCGCCGGGTCCCATGCCCGCGCCCGGTCCCGTCCCCGGGCCGCCGCAGCCGGCGCCCGTCGGGGTGCCGACGGTCGGCCCCGGCTACATGGCGGTGCTGCGCTACCGCGGCATGGACGGGTCGGAGCAGCAGATCATCCAGCGCTCCACCCTGGGCCTGCCGCACCCCGAGTGGCAGGTGCTGCAGGAGGTGCGGCGGCTGAACGTGCCGCCGGAGCAGGTCCTGGAGCTGCACACCGAGCTGGAGAGCTGCGACCTCCCCGGTGGCTACTGCCAGCGGATGGTCAAGGAGGCCTGGCCGAACGTCCGGGTCAGCAGCATCGCGCCGTACGGGCGGGACCACGGCGCCCGGCAGCGCGGCGTCCAGCACCTGTTCGAGCACCACGGCGAGCTGCACACCCACGCCGCGGGCCCGGCCCCGCAGCGGCCGGTCCGGGTGCCGCTGCCCGCGCCGGGCAGCGTTCCGCCCGCGCCGCCGGTCCCGCCGCAGGCGCTCGCGGACGAGCTGGCGCAGGCCTTCGGTCCGCAGAACATCTTCCGCTACGACCCGCCCGCGGTGTCCCGGCAGGGCATCCCCGAGGCCGTGTCCGGGTCGCTGACCTGGGCCGGGCTGCCGATCGAGTTCGGGCCGTTCTTCTGGGCCCAGGCCCAGGCGGGCCGTCCGATGCCGACCCTGGCCGAGCTGGCCGCCGAGCGCGGCATCGCGGCGCAGCCGGACGCCGGCACCTACCTGGTGCTGGGCAACGACTACGGCCGCCAGCTCTGCGTGCAGTACGGGACGGCGGCGATCGTCGCGGTCGACCTCGGCACCGCCACCCAGCCCGCCGGTTCCGAGGCCGCCGCACCGCGCTTCGTCAACAGCGGCCTGCCGGAGTTCATCCGCTGCATGGCCCTGCTGGGCCGGATGTGGAAGTTCCGGTACGGGCTGACGCCGGAGCAGGCGGGGCACTGGACCACCGACTTCCAGGCGCAGCTGGCCGCCCTCGACCCGGCCGCGCTGCAGTCGCCGGAGACCTGGTGGGCGGTGCTGCTGGAGCAGATGTGGGACGGGCTGCTGTGAGCTGAGTCGCAGGAGGAGGGACGGCGCCGGGGGTGTCGGAGCCTCCAGGCCGGGGATGAATCTGTGCAAAATGGATCGCAAATTGATCATTTGCACCGATGAACCGATCGGTGTGGATCTGGCCGGACCGGACGAGAGGATCAGCCGATGAGCGACGCCGTCTCTCCGCACGGCTTCAGCGTCACCCGGCGCGGCTATGACCCGGCCCAGGTCGAGCGGCTGCTGGCCCGGCTCACCCGGGACCGGGACGAGGCCTGGCAGCGGCTGTCCGGCCTGGGCGACCGGATGCGGGCGCTGGAGCAGCGGCTGATCGACGCCGCCGAGGCGGCCTCCGCGGCCAGGGCCGCCGAGGAGGCCGCACCGCCGACCTTCGCCGAGCTCGGTGAGCGGGCCGCGCGGATCGTGGACCTGGCCACCGCGGAGGCGGAGCAGCTGCGCGTGGACGCCGGGCAGTGGATCGACGCCCTGGACGCCCGTACCAGGGCCGAGGCCCAGCAGCTGCGGGCGGACGCGGAGCACGCCGCCGTACAGCTGTGCGACGCCGCCGACGAGGCGCACCGCCGGGAGCTGGAACGGGCCAGGGCACAGTCCGAGGCGGAACGTGGGGCCGCCGACCGCGACGCCCGCTCCCTGCGCGAGCAGGCCGACGCCTACGCGGGGGACGTCCGGGCCCGGGCCGAACAGGCCGAACGGGCCGCGTCGGCCTGGCTGACCGAGCAGCTGCGCGCCGCCGACCAGGAGCAGGCCGAGGCCGAGGCGCGGTGGACCGCGTGGGAGGCGGAGGTCGGTGCCGGGGCCCAGCGCAAGCAGGTCGAGGCCGAGCGGCACCGCCGGGCGATGCAGGCCAAGGCCGACGAGATGGACGCGGAGGCGGCCACCCGGGCGGAGCGGATCGTCGAGGACGCCAGGCGCGAGGCCGAGCGGATCGCCGAGGCGGCGGCCCGCGACCAGGCCGCGCACGCCGAACGCCGCGACGCGCTCCAGGCCCACCTGGACCACATCCGCACCACCCTCACCACCCTCACCGGCGCCCCCGCCCCCGCCCCGACCCCCACCTCCGCCGGGACTCCCGCACCCGACGGCAGCGAGGCCGCCACCGACGAGATCCCCGCTCCGGGCAACGACGCCTGACGGCTCCCGCGCCTAACGGCTCCCGCGCCCGGCGCGCCCGGCGCCCCCTTCGCCGCGCGGCGAACTCTCGCAGCGGCTGTCGGTACCGGGGCGTACGCTGGGTACCCCCGGTGCGCACAGCGTTCCGGGTGCTTCGCGTTGCCCCGGCCCAGTGAGAGAAGTCCATGAGCCTGACCGGCCTGCTTGACGTCGTCGCCGCCGACCCCGCCCTCATCGAGGCGGCCCGGTCCGCCCTCGCGGGCGACCGCGGCCACCTGGACCTGGTCGGTCCCCCCGCCGCCCGCCCGTTCGTGGTGGCGGTGCTGGCCCGCGCCCTGGCGGAGCAGGCCAGGGGGCAGCGCGGCCGGCCGCTGCTCGCGGTCACCGCCACCGGCCGGGAGGCCGAGGACCTGGCCGCCGCGCTGGGCTCGCTGCTGCCGCCGGACGCCGTCGCCGAGTTCCCGGCCTGGGAGACGCTGCCGCACGAGCGGCTCTCGCCGCGCTCGGACACCGTGGGCCGCCGGCTCGCGGTGCTGCGCCGGATCGTCCACCCCAGCGCCGACGACCCGGCGGCGGGTCCGCTGCAGGTCATCGTCGCGCCGATCCGCAGCGTGCTGCAGCCGCAGGTCAAGGGCCTGGCCGAGCTGGAACCGGTGAGCCTGCGGGCGCGCCAGGAGGTCGACCTGGACGACCTCACCCGCCGGCTCGCCGCCGCCGCCTACCAGCGCGTCGAACTGGTGGAGAAGCGCGGCGAGTTCGCCGTGCGCGGCGGCATCCTGGACGTCTTCCCGCCGACCGAGGAGCATCCGCTCCGGGTGGAGTTCTGGGGCGACGAGGTCGAGGAGATCCGGTACTTCAAGGTCGCCGACCAGCGCTCGCTGGAGGTCGCCCAGCACGGCCTGTGGGCCCCGCCCTGCCGCGAGCTGCTGCTCACGGACGCCGTGACGGCGCGTGCCGCCGAGCTGGCCGTGGCCCACCCCGAACTCGCCGACATCCTGGACCGGATCGCCCAGGGCATCGCCGTCGAGGGCATGGAGTCGCTGGCCCCGGTGCTGGTCGACGACATGGAGCTGCTGGTCGACGTGCTGCCGCAGGGCAGCATCGCGGTGGTCTGCGACCCGGAGCGGGTCCGTACCCGGGCCGCCGACCTGGTCGCCACCAGCGAGGAGTTCCTGCACGCCTCCTGGGTCGCGGCGGCTTCCGGCGGCGACCGCCCGCTGGACGTCGGTGCGGCCTCGCTGTGGTCGATCGCCGACATCCGCGCGCACGCCGAGGAGATCGGTCTGCCCTGGTGGTCGGTCAGCCCCTTCGCCGCCGACGACGAAGTGCTGACCGGACCAGACGTGCTGCACCTGGACCTGCACCCGGCCGAGGCCTACCGGGGCGACACCGCCCGCGCCATCGCGGACGCCAAGGGCCGGCTCGCCGAGGGCTGGCGGGTGGTCCTGGTGACGGAAGGCCAGGGCCCGGCCGCCCGGATCGCCGAGATGCTGGCCGGCGAGGGCATCGGGGCCCGGCTCACCCCCGACCTGACCGCTACCCCGGCCCCCGACGTGGTCCATGTCGCCTGCGGCTCCATCGAGTTCGGGCTGTTCTCCGAAGGCCTGCGGCTGCACCTGGTCACCGAGACCGACCTGGCCGGCCAGAAGTCCTCCACCAAGGACATGCGCCGGATGCCCTCGCGCCGCCGCAACGGCATCGACCCGCTGGCGCTGCAGGCCGGCGACTACGTGGTGCACGAGGCGCACGGCGTCGGCCGCTATGTGGAGATGGTGCAGCGCACCGTGCAGGGCGCCACCCGCGAGTACCTGGTGCTGGAGTACGCCCCGGCCAAGCGGGGCCAGCCCGGCGACCGGCTGTTCGTCCCCACCGACCAGCTGGAGCAGGTCACCAAGTACGTCGGCGGCGAAGCCCCCTCGCTGCACCGGCTCGGCGGCGCCGACTGGACCAAGACCAAGTCGCGGGCGAAGAAGGCGGTCAAGGAGATCGCCGGGGACCTGATCCGGCTCTACTCGGCCCGGATGGCCGCCCCCGGCCACGCCTTCGGCCCGGACACCCCCTGGCAGCGCGAGCTGGAGGACGCCTTCCCGTACGCGGAGACCCCGGACCAGCTCAGCACCATCGCCGAGGTCAAGGCCGACATGGAGAAGACCGTCCCGATGGACCGACTGGTCTGCGGCGACGTCGGTTACGGCAAGACCGAGATCGCGGTCAGGGCGGCGTTCAAGGCGGTCCAGGACGGCAAGCAGTGCGCCGTGCTGGTCCCCACCACGCTGCTGGTGCAGCAGCACTTCTCCACCTTCTCCGAGCGCTACTCCAACTTCCCGGTCGTGGTGAAGGCGCTGTCCCGGTTCCAGTCCGACACCGAGGCCAAGGCGGTGCTGGAGGGCCTGCACGACGGCAGCGTGGACATCGTCATCGGTACCCACCGGCTGTTCTCGGCCGAGACCCGGTTCAAGGACCTGGGCCTGGTCATCGTGGACGAGGAGCAGCGCTTCGGCGTCGAGCACAAGGAGCAGCTGAAGAAGCTCCGGGCCAACGTCGACGTGCTGACCATGTCCGCGACCCCGATCCCGCGCACCCTGGAGATGGCGGTCACCGGCATCCGGGAGATGTCCACCATCACCACCCCGCCGGAGGAGCGGCACCCGGTGCTGACCTTCGTCGGCGCCTACGACGAGAAGCAGATCTCCGCCGCGATCCGCCGCGAGCTGCTGCGCGAGGGCCAGGTCTTCTACATCCACAACCGGGTGGAGTCGATCGACAAGGCCGCCGCCAAGCTCAAGGAGCTGGTCCCGGAGGCCCGGATCGCGACCGCGCACGGGCAGATGGGGGAGACCGCGCTGGAGAAGGTCGTGGTCGACTTCTGGGAGAAGGAGTTCGACGTCCTGGTCTCCACCACCATCGTGGAGTCCGGCATCGACATCTCCAACGCCAACACCCTGATCGTGGAGCGTGGGGACACCTTCGGGCTGTCCCAGCTGCACCAGCTGCGCGGACGCGTCGGCCGTGGCCGCGAGCGCGGCTACGCCTACATGCTCTACCCGCCGGAGAAGCCGCTCACCGAGACCGCGCACGAGCGGCTGGCCACCATCGCCCAGCACACCGAGATGGGCGCGGGCATGTACGTGGCGATGAAGGACCTGGAGATCCGCGGCGCCGGCAACCTGCTCGGCGGCGAGCAGTCCGGGCACATCGCCGGGGTCGGCTTCGACCTCTACATCCGGATGGTCGGCGAGGCCGTCGCCGAGTACCGGGAGAACGTGGACGGCACCGCGGGCGAGGAGGCCGAGGAGCCGTTGGACGTCAAGATCGAGCTGCCGGTCGACGCCCACCTGCCGCACGAGTACGCCCCCGGCGAGCGGCTGCGGCTGCAGGCGTACCGGTCCATCGCCTCGGTCAACTCCGAGGACGACATCGTCGCGGTGCGCGCCGAGCTCACCGACCGCTACGGCAAGCTGCCGGAGCCGGTGGAGAACCTGCTGCTGGTCGCGGGCCTGCGGCTGTTCGCCCGGCGCTGCGGGATCTCCGACATCACGCTGCAGGGCCAGAACATCCGCTTCGGCCCGGTGGAGCTGCGGGAGTCGCAGGAGCTGCGGCTTCAGCGGATCTACCCGCGCAGCCAGGTCAAGGCCTCCACCCGGCTGCTGCTGGTGCCCAGGCCGGCCGGCCGCACCATCGGCGGCAAGCCGGTCGTCGGCCGGGAACTGCTCAGCTGGTGTACCGAGTTCCTCACCACGATGTTCGACGAACTCCGGCAGTCCTGAGGCCGGTCCGGCCGGACCGGCCCAGGCTGGTCCGGCCGGTCGGTCCCCGGGGCGCATAGACTCACAGCATGCTCCTAGGACTGACGATGGCCCTCGCCGCCGCCCTCTGCTTCGGCGTGGCGATGGTACTGCAGGCCCTCGGCGCGCAGCGGCACGCGGTCACCCCGGGCGAGGGCCTGCTGGGTACGGCCAGGGCCATGCTCAACCTGCCGTTCGCCTGCGGCCTGCTGCTGGACTGCTTCGGTTTCGTCGCGCAGCTGATCGCGCTGCGCTCGCTGCCGCTGTACGTGGTGCAGGCGGCGCTGGCCGGCGCCCTCGCGGTGACCGCGGTGCTGGGCGCGGCGATGCTGAAGCTCCGGCTGGGGCGCGGTGAGTGGCTGGGCGTCGCCGGGGTGTGCGTGGGTCTGGCGGTGCTCGGCGCGACCGCCGGGGCGGAGGGGCACAAGCAGCCCTCGCAGGCCTTCCACTGGATGCTGGTGGGCGCCGTCGTGGTGATCGCCGGGCTCGGCGGGCTGGCCTGGAAGATGGCCGAGCCGCGTCGCGCCGCGGTGATGGGCAGCCTCTGCGGCCTGGGCTTCGGTGTGGTCGGTCTGGCCGTCCGGGTGCTGCCGCCGGTGCACGGCCTGGACGTCGTCCCGCTGCTGTCCGAGCCGGCCACCTATGCGCTGCTGGCCGGCGGCGGAGTCTCCTTCGCCTTCATGACCGAGGGCGTCCGCGGCGGCAAGGTCACCACCGCCACCGCGAGCATGGTGCTGGGCGAGACCGCGCTGCCGGCCGTGCTCGGCGTGATCCTGCTGGGCGACGGCACCCGCCCCGGCATGCTGCCGCTGGCTGTGGCGGGCTTCGCGGTCGCGGTCGCGGGCGCCCTGGCCCTGGCCCGGTTCGGCGAGGTCGCCCCGCCTCCGGAGCCCGCCGCCCCAACCCCGGCGGCACCGGAGAGCCCGGCGGCACAGGAGACTCCGGCGGCCGTCGAGGGCACCCGGGTCAGCTGACGTTCCACTGGCCGGTCTGGTCGGCCATGCCGCTGTCCAGGCCGAACTGGATCTGCGTGATGGTGGCGTTGGCCGGCACCTGGAAGGTGATGAACCCGAGGCCGCTCGCGCCCGGGGCGATGTTCACGGCAGCCGGGAAGCTCTGCCCGGCCGCGGTGTCGCTGACATCCGCGTCGTAGGACTGCCCCTGGCTGTCGACCACCTTGGCGCCGTTCGACGGCGAGTCGCTGTACGCGGCGCTGCCGGTGTCCTTGATCCGGAACTGGACGGCGTAGAAGCGCTTGCCGCTGTCCGGGGTGGTGTAGTCGTCGGCGCCCTTGGGGTTGTCGACGATCTTCACGACGGTGACGTCGTCCTTGCCGCCGTTCATCCCGCTGAGCCCGATCGTGTCGCCGACCTTCGCCGCCGTCGCCTTTGCCTTGGCCGGAGCGCTCGCTCCGCCGGTGGTGGCCTTGGGCGCGGTGGAGACGCCCGTGGTGGTGGGCCCGCAGGCGGCGCTGGTGGCAACGATCAGCGCGCCTGTGAACACGGCGAGAACCTGGCGGCGGTGCGAGCGAGTACGGACTGACATGGCAGAACCCCCTGCTGTGCGGGTGCTCCCGGCGTTCTCCGGGCTGGCGAGACCAACTAGACCATGAGCTGTGTACGTCGTCAACCACAACTATGAATCTCGATACGTTCACGCCGTGAACGCCTTGGTCGAACATCATTCGCTATGCTCACGTTCATGCCTGACCACGAGCCCCAGCAGCAGGTGAGCGCCGTCGAGATCGCCCGGCTGGCGGGGGTCGGCCGGGCCGCGGTCAGCAACTGGCGCCGCCGCCACGCCGACTTCCCCAAGCCCGTCGGCGGCACCGAGAACAGCCCTGCCTTCGCCCTCCCCGAGGTCGAGGCGTGGCTCCGGGCCCAGGGCAAGATCGCCGAGGTGCCGCTGCGCGAGCGCGTCCGGCAGCGGCTGGAGCGGCTGCGCGACCCCGCCGCGTCACCGGCCGCTCCGCTGGTCCCCGCTCTGGCGCTGCTGCTCCTGCTCCGCCGCGACCCCGCGCGCTGGCAGTCCCTGGCGGCCCGCGACGACCTCGACCTCGCCGTGGCCCTGCCCGGGGGGGTCGCCGAGCTGTGCAGCGAGGTCCTCGGTCCGGACGGGGCCCGGCTGCTCCGCCTCCCCGGCCTGTACGGCAGCACCCAGCTGGAGCTGACCCGGCTGCTCGCCGCCCTCGCCGCCGAGCAGGGCATCGACGCCACCGCGGCCGCCCTGGTCGGCACCGCCCTGCCGGCGTCGCTCACGGCGCTGCTGGTCGAGCTGACCGGCGAGCACCCCACCCTGCTCGACCCCGCCTGCTGCGGCGGCGACCTGCTGCTGGCGGCAGCCGAGCACGGCGCCGTCACCCTCTACGGGCAGGAGGCCGACCCCGCCCTCGCCGCCGTCGCGCTGCTCCGGCTGGCGCTCTCGCGGCCGACCGCCGTCCCGCACATCGCCGCCGGCGACGCGCTCCGCGCCGATGCCCACTCCGACGCCGCCCCGCACGCGGTCCTCAGCCGGCCCCCCTACAACGAGCGCAACTGGGGCGCGGACGAGCTCGGCTACGACCCGCGCTGGGAGTACGGGCTGCCGCCGCGCGCCGAGTCCGAACTCGCCTGGGTACAGCACGCCCTGGCCCGGGTCCGCCCCGGCGGACCGGTCACCCTGCTGCTGCCCGGAGCCGTGGCCGCGCGCCGCTCGGGCCGCCGCATCCGAGCCGAGCTGCTGCGCCGCGGCGCGCTGCGCGGGGTCGTCGCGCTGCCCGCGGGTATCGCCCCGCCCTACGCGGCGGCGCTGCACATCTGGCTGCTGCGCCGGCCCCTTCCCGGTGAGCCGCTGCCGGCCCGGGTGCTGCTGGTCGACGCGGCAGCCGTCGACGCCGCAGGCACCGGTGCCGCAGCCGCCAACGCCGCAGGCACCGGTGCCGCGGTCGCCCGCATCGCCCGGGAGGCCTGGGCCGCGTTCGGGGCGTCCGGCTCCGGGCCGGTGGACGAGCCCGGCCGGTACCGGGCCGTCCCGGTCATCGACCTGCTGGACGACGAGACCGACCTCACCCCGGCCCGGCATCTGCCGCAGCGCCCGGTCGACGCCCTGGGCGAACTCGAGGCCGCGCACCGCCGACTGGACGCGCTCCTCGCCGAGCTGGCGCCGCCCGCCCGGCCGCTGCCCGGCTACCGCGCCGCAGCCGGCGACGTCGCCCACCGCGCCGCTTCCAGCGTCGCCGAACTGCTGCGCTCGGGCGCCCTGGAACTGCTCCCCGAGGGCGCGGAGCCGCGCCCGGGCGACATCGTGCTGCCGGCCCCCGGCACCGGCGGATCCGCCACCGTCCACGAGGGTGCGGCAGACGATATCCGCCTCCCGGCACAGCTGCTGAGGCCCGATCAGTCCGTGCTGGACCCCTGGTTCCTGGCCGGGTTCCTCGGCTCCGCCGCACGCGCCGAACGTGCCGGCACCCTGACCTCCACGACCTCCCGCCGGGATGTCCGCCGGATCCGCGTCCCACGCCTGTCGCTCGCCGAACAGCGGCGCTACGCCCAGCCGTTCCGGCAGCTCGCCGCCTTCGAGCAGCGGCTGCGCCGGATCGCGGAGCTGGGCGAGCAGCTGACCCAGGGGATCACCGCCGGACTGGTCCAGGGCAGCCTCACACCCGAGGACTGACCGAACCCCGGGCTGACTGTCGCTCAGCGGCGGTACGGTGAGCGTTGCATCGCCCACCCGTACCGTCCGGAGCGTTCCTATGGCAGGTCAATCCCCTCGTCCGGCGATCCGCTGGCACGTCGGGACGGTGCTGCTCGCCCTGGTCCCGATAGCCAGCTGCGGGCTGCTCGGCTTCGTCCCGGCGGCGTGGCTCGCGGGCTACCGGCGGACGGCGGGGTCGTGGCTGGGGCTGGCCGGATTCTCCGCGCTGACCTGTGCCGAGGTCGTCGTCGCCGAGCTGTACCCGACCCCCAGGACGCCGCCCACGGCGGTGTTCCTGCCGCTGGTCCTCGGCGCCTCGCTCGGCGCGCTCGCGCACTACCTGACCAGCATGATCCGCTGGCAGCACGAGACCCGGCGGGCCCCCGCGGCCGTACTACCGCCGGGAGCGATGCCCGTAGCGATGCCGGTACCGTCGCCGCCGCCGTACTACGGGCTGCCTGCCGTGCCCCCGGCCGCGCCCGCCACCGACGACGTCGGCGAGGAGCTGCGCCGCCTCAGCCAGCGCCTCCGCGGCCCGCAGTGACCGACGCGCAGCATCTCCTCGGCGAGCGGACCATCGGCGGGCGCTACCGGCTGGACTCGCTCATCGGCAAGGGCGGCATGGGTCAGGTATGGGCCGGCACGGACCTGCGCCTCGGCCGCCAGGTCGCGGTGAAGCTGCTCCGCGACGACCTGGTCTCCTCCACCACCGGTGGCGCCGTCACCAGCTCCCTCGACCTGGCCGACCAGGGCGCCCGGTTCGAGCGCGAGTACCGGATCACCGCCCGGCTCGACCACCCCGGTCTGGTGACCGTCTTCGACGCGGGGACCGACGGTCGGCACCACTACATGGTCATGCAGCGCGTCGAGGGGCTGACCCTGGCCGACCTGATCGCCGAGAACGGAGCCCTGCCCCCGCTGTGGGCGGTGTCCGTGGTCGCGCAGCTCTGCGCGGCGCTCGCGGTGGTGCACTCGGTCCCGGTGGTTCACCGCGACCTCAAGCCGGGCAATGTGATGCTCCGCCCGGACGGCCGGGTCGTCCTGCTCGACCTCGGCATCGCCTCCGCCTTCGAGCCCGAACTCAGCACCCTCACCCGAACCGGCCACCCGGTCGGGACCCCCGCCTACATGGCCCCCGAGCAGGCCATGACCGGACGGGCCGACGCCCGCAGCGACCTCTACGCGCTCGGCTGCACCCTGTACGCGATGCTCACCGGTGACGCCCCGTTCCACGGCCCGACCCCGCTCGCGGTGATGACCCAGCATGTGTCGCAGCCGCCCCGCCCGGTGCGCCAGCTGCGCCCCGAGGTGCCCGCCCTGCTGGATCAGCTGGTCGCGGCGCTGCTGGCCAAGGACCCCGCCGCCCGCCCCGGCTCCGCCGAGCAGGTGTACCGGCAACTGCTGCCGCTGCTCCCCGCCTCCAGCGCGGACGGTGAGGCCGCGCTGCGCGCCACCGCGCTGCCGGACCCGTCCCGTCCCTTCCGCCACCCCTCGGCCCCGCCGCCCCGTCCCTTCGCCGCCGTGCCGGGACCCGACCCGGCCGAGGCCGCCGAGCGTGCCTCCGGTCTCTACGAGGCGCGCCGCTACGGGGAGGCGGCCGCCCTCCTCGCCGCCGCGCTGCCCCGGGCCGCCGCCGAGCACGGCGCGACCGCGTCGCCGGTGCGCGACCTGCGCCGGATGCACGCCCGGGTGCTGATGGACGACCGGCAGTACCTGCGCGCCCGGGACGAGTTCCAGCTGCTGGCCCGCGCCTACGCGGCGGAGCGCGGTCCGGACGACGTCGAGGCGCTGGACTGCGCCACCCGGGCCGCCGACTGCCTGGCCCGGGCCGGGGAGCCGGCCGCGGCGCTGGCCGGTTGCCGCGAGGTCCTGGCCGGCTACGAGCGGCGACGGTCCCAGGGGCTGCCGGTCGACCAGGACCGGGTGTTCCGGGTGCGGCAGCGTGTCGGCGAGCTGCTGGTCGCGGTCCACGACCCGGCGGCGTCCCAGGCCCTGCTGCTGCCGCTGTGGCACGATCTCGAACGGCTGTACGGCCCGCACCATCCCAGGGTGGCCGAGGTGCGCGGTCTGCTCGCGGCGGCGAGCGGCACCGCCCCGGCCGGCTTCGGTCCGCCTCCGCCGACCTGGTGACATCCGACATGGTGACGCCCGACCCGGTGACATCCGACCCAGTGACGCCCGACCTGGTGACACTGGCGCGGTCTGCTGCCTATCCTCGTTTCTCGGATCAGCCGCAGACGTAACGTCAGTCCCGCACGTGCCAGTAAGCGCCATCGCCGGGAGGCCCAGTGAACCGCCGTCGCACCGCCGCCGCCGTCCTCGCCGTCTGCGCGGTGGGCGCACTGTCGGCCTGCTCCGGGACGGCGCACCCCGGTGCCGCCGCCGTCGTCGGCGACCAGCGGATCACCGAGTCCGCCCTGCAGGCGCACGTCTCCGCCTACCGTGCGGCGGCCGTCGCCGACGGGCAGGCCGCCCAGGAGCCGGCCGGGGTTCCGGCGCAGACCCTGTCGCTGCTGGTGGCGAGCCAGATCGTGGACCAGACCCTGTCGGCGCACGGCCTCGCCGTGACCGAGGGCGAGGTCCAGCAGGCCGAAGCCGCGGACGTGCGCCAGCTCGGCGGCGCCCAGGCGCTGCAGCAGGACTTCGTCAGCAAGCTCAGCCTGGCCCCGTCCGACGTGGACCTCTACTACCGGTTCAAGCTGGGCGAGGTGAAGCTGCTGCAGCAGGCCGGGGTGGACCTCAACGGCGACCAGACGGCGGTCCAGGCCTCGCTGCAGAAGCTCCTGGAGCAGGCGTCCAGCAGCGTCGGCGTCACGGTCAACCCGCGCTACGGCAGCTGGAACGCCGCCACCCTGGCCATGGTCGCGGCCGACCAGCCCTGGCTGAAGCCCACCGCACCGGCCCAGAGCTGATCCCGGCCGGAGCTGATCCCGGCCAGAACTCATCAGGGGCGGAGCTGATCAAGTCCGGCGCTGATCGCGCGCGGTCGTGGCGTCGCGGTAGTTTCGTACCGTGGCAGACCATGACCTCACCCCTGAGCCCGGCGGACGGCTCGTCCTGCTCTCCAGCACCCACCGGATCGCCCCGGGGCTGCTGTCCTGGCCCGCCTGGGAGGCGCTGCGCGGCGCGGACCGGGTGCTGGCCGGGGATCCGGCACACCCACTGCTGCCCTGGGTACGGCAGGCGGGCGTGGACGTCGAGCTGCTGGACGTGGCCCCCTACGCGCTCGGGCTGACCCTGGCGGAAGCGGCGTCCGGCACCACCGTGGTCTGGATCATCGGCGAGGACGGCGACCCGGGGCTGACCGACTCGCTGGCCCGGATCGCCGTCGAGGGCGGGATCGAGGGCGCCGTCGACCCGATGCCGGTGATCGAACTGCTGCCCGGCTCCTACGACCTCCCCGGTGCCCGGCTGCTGGACCTGGTCGCGGTGATGGACCGGCTGCGCTCGCCCGGCGGCTGCCCCTGGGACGCCGGGCAGACCTCCGAGTCGCTGGTGAAGTACCTGGTCGAGGAGTCGTTCGAGCTGGTCGAGGCGATCGAGGAGGGTGACCGCGAGATGCTCCTGGAGGAGCTCGGCGACGTCCTGCTGCAGGTGGTGTTCCACGCCAGGATCGCCGAGGAGGACCCCGACGAGCCCTTCACCATCGACGACGTGGCCGGTGGCATCGTGGAGAAGCTGACCTACCGTCACCCTCACGTCTTTGGAGACGTGCACGCGCCCACCGCGGACCATGTCGAGGCCAACTGGGAGCAGCTGAAGGCCGCCGAGAAGGCGCGGGGCTCGGTGGTGGACGGCGTGCCGCTGGCCCAGCCGGCCCTCGCGCTGGCCGCCAAGCTGCACTCGCGCGCCGCCAGGGCCGGCCTCGACGTGGCGCTGCCCGGCGCCCCGGACGGCAGCGCCCCGGACAACAGCGCCCCGGACGGCAGCACTGCCGACAGCCTGGGCGACGAGTTGCTGGCGCTGGCGGTCCGGGCGCAGCAGCAGGGCGTGGACCCGGAGGCAGCGCTGAGGGCCGCGGCCCGCCGCTACCGTGACGCGATCCGGGCCGCGGAGGGCGCGCGCTGACGGCGCGCCACCGTTCGGCAATCCGCGATGGAACCCGGCCGGTACCCCAGGTGGTCGATAGGGAGGACAGGACCACACCGATCTTCCGGAGGGGCCAGCCGTGCGGGACTCGCCGTCCGATCGCGAGGCGGAATTCATCAGCTTCGCCGCCCATGTGCACCCGGCCATGCTGCGCACCGCCAGGCTGCTCACCGGCGACCCGGACACCGCCCAGGACCTGGCGCAGGCCGCGCTGCTGCGCATCTACCTGTCCTGGGGCCGCTCCAACGCCTGGGACAACCCGTCCGCCTACGCGCGCAAGACCCTGGTCAACGTGCACGCGACCTGGCGCCGCCGGTTCTGGCACCGGGAGGTCCCGCACGAGGATCCGGGTGAGCCGCTCCGCCCGGACGACCCGGCCCAGGGCTGGAGCGACCTGGTCGACCTGGAGCGGGCCCTGGCGGCCCTGCCGGCCGCCCAGCGGACGGTACTGGTGCTGCGGTTCTACGAGGATCTGAGCGTGGCGGAGGTGGCCCAGCTGCTGGGCTGCTCGGAGGGGACGGTCAAGTCGCGCACCAGTCGCGGCCTGGAGCGGATGCGCGGGCAGGTCGAACTGTCGTACGGCGCTGGGAGGCGCGGCTGATGAGCGGATACGAGCACGACGGGCGACAGTCCGAAGGGCACCAGCTGCACCAGCAGGAGCTGTTGCGCAGCGGCCTGCGGGCGCTGGCGGACCGTCAGGAGCAGGTGTCGGTGCCGATCGGCGCGGTGCTGGCGGAGGGCCGGCGGCAGCGCCGGATCCGGGTGTTCGGGCTGGCCGCGGCCGTCGCCGCCTGCACCCTGGCGGCCGGGCTGCTGACCCATCCGCTGTCCACGCCCTCCGCCCGCACGGCTCCGGCGGTCGCCGCCACAGCGAGCACCCGCCCGTCGGCCGCCGCGACGACGCCCCGAGCCGCCGCGACGACGCCCGCGGCCGCCGCCCTGGCGAAGCGTCAGCTGGATCCGGCCGGGCCACCGGCCCCACCGGCTGCGGTGCGGCAGGGCCAGGCCTACGCCTTCGACTGGAACCTGCAGTGCGGGACGCCGTTCCTGGTGTTCGCGGGCCGTACCTGGGACCTGGTCGCGCCGCTGCACCTGCCCGCCGGGCTGCACGGCCGGCACGGCGTCAGGTCGGGGCCGCCGGAACTTCCCGGCTACGTCACCGTGACCGGACCGGGCAGCGCGCGCTTCGACGCCCCGGGCTATCTGGCCCAGCCGGTGCTGCTCAGGGCCGCGCCCGCCGCCCGCTCCTGCGTCTGAGCCTTTCCAGCGTCTGGGCCTGCTCGCGCAGGTGGGCCCGCTCCTGCGTGGGTCAGCGCGGGTAGATCTCGTACAGCAGCTCGTTGTAGTCGTCACTGTTGGGCCAGGTCGCCGTCGCCGAGCCGTAGTAGAGGCAGCTGCTGCCGGAGCTGTTGCCGCCCATGCCGACGGTGACGCCGGTCTCGGCGCAGGCCACCACGCGGTGGTTGGTGCTGTACGAGTCGTTGAAGTCGATGGAGACGGAGCCGTCGATGAAGTGGTCGGCCCCGTCCCAGTCGTAGGAGACCACGGCCTCGTAGCCGTTCGCCCCCTGGTAGCCGTCCCAGACCGGGACGCAGTGGGTGCCGCCGTAGCCGGGGCAGCCGCCGGGCGCCCAGGCGACGTGGATGTTGGCGGAGTTGTTCCACTCGGAGATGACGGTGCCCTCGGGCCAGGACGAGCCGGACATGTCGTGGTAGTAGATCTGCGGGTTGGTGTAGCCGTTGCGGGCCCAGCCCACCGTCGGGCAGCCGCCGACGAGGTCGCTCGCGCTGCCGTAGCCGCAGGAGCCCGGGGCCCCGGCGCCCGCCACCGGCGCGGTCAGCCCCTGGACACCCTGGGCGGCCAGCAGTTGGTACAGCTGATCGGCGGTCACCCCGGGGGCGGCCAGGTAGCTGGTCCCGTGGCTGACGCCGTCGGACGTGCGGTACACCGCGTCGACCCGGGGTGCCGGTGCCGCCGCCGGGCCGGCCGGGGCCGTGCCGCCCTGCGTGCTGGTGGCCGGGGGTGGTCCGGCGGCCGGGCCCTGCCCGGCGAGGGCGGTCTGGGCGGGCGCGAGCACAACGGCGACCGTGGTCAGCGCGATCGCGCCGACCACGGCGAGGGTGCCTCTGACGGACATCTGACCCTCCGGGTACGAACGGGTGTCGGGACTTCGCGGAGACTTCGCGGATCGTCGCAGCCCCGGCCGGACGGGGGATAGACGGCCTCGACAACTTGGCCGAAACCTGGTGGCATCGCGGCATGTCCCTCACCGCACCGTCCGAAGGACCCCGCTGGGGCCTCACCTTCCCGCTGGACGGAATCCCGCTCGCCGACCAGCGCCGCCTCGTCGAGGCCCTTCCCGACCTGGGCTTCACCGACCTGTGGTCGATGGAGACGGCCGGCGCCGACGCCTTCACCCCGCTGGCGCTGGCCTCGGTCTGGGCCCCGCAGCTGAACCTCGGCACCGCCATCGTGCCGGTGCACACCCGCGGTCCGGCGCTGCTGGCGATGCAGGCCGCCGCGCTCGCCGAGGCCGCGCCCGGCCGGTTCACCCTCGGCATCGGCGCCTCGTCCCCGGTCATCGTCAGCGACTGGAACGCGGTCCCGCACGACCGGCCCTTCCAGCGCAGCCGCGACACCCTGCGGTTCCTGAAGGCCGCCTTCACCGGCCAGGCCGTCGACGAGCAGTACGAGACCTTCGCGGTACGCCGGTTCCGGCTGGAGCGGGTCCCGGCGGCCACCCCGCCGGTGCTGCTGGCCGCGCTGCGCCCGGGGATGCTCGGACTGGCCGCGCGGGAGGCCGACGGCACCATCCTCAACTGGCTCTCCGCCGACGACGTGACCACCGTCGTCGAGGAGTTCAACGCCGCCGGCGGCACCGGAAAGACCGTGGCCGCGCGCATCTTCGTCTGCCCGACCGGTGACGCGGATCACGCCCGGGCGCTGGGACGGCGGCTGATCGCCGGCTACCTCACCGTGCCCGCCTACGCGGCCTTCCACCGCTGGCTCGGCCGCGGGGACGTGCTGAAGCCGATGTGGGACGCCTGGGCCGCCGGTGACCGCAAGGGTGCCGCCGCCTCGGTCCCGGACCACGTGGTGGACGCCCTGGTGCTGCACGGCGCCCCGGGGCAGGTGCGCGAGCAGCTGCGGCGCTACGCGGACAACGGGGTGACCGTGCCGGTCCCGGCGATCCTGCCCACCCCGGAGATGCTGGACGGCACGGCGGAGCCCCGCGACCGCCGTCAGGCCGTCGCGGCCGCCGTCCTCGCCGTCAGTCCCGGGGAGCAGTGAGCTCCAGGCCCCTGACCGCGCCGCGGACCCCGGCCAGCCAGCCGTCCCGGTCCGCGGCCCGGCCCTGCTCGTAGGCGGCGACCTGGGGGTGCGGCAGGATCAGGAACCGCTCCTCGGCCAGGCCCGCCACCACCGCGTCGGCGACCTCCTCGGTGGTCAGGATCGGCCCCAGCGCCGACAGCACCGCGTTCACCGCCGGATCGGCGGTCATCGCCGTCTGCACGCCCTGCGGGCACAGCGCGCTGACCTTGATGCCGCGGTCGCCGTAGGTCACCGCCAGCGACTCGGCGAAGGCCACCGCGGCGTGCTTGGTCGCGGTGTAGGCGGCGTCGCCGGGCATCTGCAGCAGCCCTGCGGCGGACGCGGTCTGCAGCAGGTAGCCCCGGCCGCGCTTCAGCATGCCCGGCAGCACCGCCCGCGCCGCGTACACGTGCGCCATCACGTTGACGTCCCAGCAGGCCTGCCAGACCTCGTTCGAGGCCTCGATGCCGGCGCCGGAGCCGATGCCGGCGTTGCTGCAGAACAGGTCCACCGGACCGAGGTGCTTCTCGGCGGTCTCCACCAGGGCGCGGACGTCGCTCTCCCGGGTCACGTCGCTGCCGACGCCGACGGTGTGACAACCCTCACGGTCCAGTTCGAGCGCGAGGTCCTCCACCCGGGCCGCGTCCAGGTCCGCGAGCAGCAGCCCGCGCGCGCCCTCGGCGGCGAAACGGCGCGCCAAAGCCGCCCCGATGCCACCGGCCGCACCGGTCACGACCACGACGGATCCGCGTATCTGCATGTCCTGACTCCTCTCGCCGGGCCCCCGCACGGCCCGTTCACTGCCGGTGATCGTAAGCATCCCGCCCGCCACCGCAACAGTGCCCGTCCGTGACGCGGGTCAACCTCCGGCTACCGTCAAGGAGTGCACAAGCCGCCCACCGTTCCGACAGCCGCCCCGACCACTCTCCCGGGCAGTGTCCCGAGTGCTGTCCCGAGCGCTGTCGCCGAGACCGGCCCGGAACTCTTCACCTGGGAGTTCGCGGCCGACCCCTACCCCGCGTACGCCTGGCTGCGGAGCCATGATCCGGTGCACCGGACCACGCTGCCCAGCGGGGTCGAGGCCTGGCTGGTCACCCGCTACGACGACGCCCGGCAGGCGCTGGCGGACGCCCGGCTGAGCAAGAGCCCGGCCCACCACAGCGGCCAGGGCCACCGCAGCGGCCGGGTCGGCATCCCCGGCGAGCGCAACGCGGACCTGATGACCCATCTGCTGAATATCGACCCGCCGGACCACACCCGGCTGCGGCGGCTGGTCTCCAAGGCCTTCACTCCGCGCCGCGTCGCCCTGTTCGAACCCCGGGTCCGGGAGCTCACCGACCGGCTGATCGACGGCTTCGCGGAGCGGGGTGAGGCCGACCTGATCCACGAGTTCGCCTTCCCGCTGCCCATCTACGCCATCTGCGACCTGCTCGGCGTCCCCGCCGAGGACCAGGACGACTTCCGGGACTGGGCCGGGATGATGGTCCGGCACGAGAAGCCGGGCGCCGGCGGCGGCAGCCCGCGCGGCGGCGTGGCCCGCGCGGTGAAGCGGATCCGGGCCTACCTCGCCGAACTGATCCACCGCAAGCGCGCCGACATCGCCTCGGGACAGGCCGGTGACGACCTGATCTCCGACCTGATCCGGGCCAGCGACCACGGCGAGCACCTGACCGAGAACGAGGCCGCGGCGATGGCCTTCATCCTGCTCTTCGCCGGCTTCGAGACCACTGTCAACCTCATCGGCAACGGCCTCTACCACCTGCTGAACCATCCCCGGCAGCGGGCCGAGCTGCAGGCCTCGCTCGCCGCCGGCGAGACCGCGCTGCTGGCCACCGCGGTCGAGGAACTGCTGCGCTACGACGGCCCGGTGGAGCTCGCCACCTGGCGCTTCGCCACCAGCCCGATCACCCTGGGCGGCCAGGACATCGCGGTCGGCGATCCGGTGCTGGTGGTGCTGGCCGGCGCGGACCGCGATCCGGCCCGCTTCGACCAGCCCGACCTGCTGGACCTCGAACGCCGGGACAACCCGCACCTCGGCTTCGGTCACGGCATCCACTACTGCATCGGCGCCCCGCTGGCCCGACTTGAGGCCCAGTACGCTCTCGCCGCGCTGCTCACCCGCCTCCCCGATCTGCACCTCACCGTCGCGCCCGGGGAACTGCGCTGGCGCGGCGGCCTGATCATGCGTGGGCTGCGCCAACTCCCGGTCGGCTACCGCCCGGAGCAGCCCGCGAAGCAGCCGCCCGAGGCGCTGCCGGAGTAGCCGCCGCGCCAGTTCCGGGACGGGTGAGGCGAACTGATGGGCTTGTGATTATCAGTCCGGTCTGTCTAGCCTGCCCAGAACGCCCGCACACGTGGGCGGCCGTCGTACGGGACGCCGAGTCCTGTCCAGCCGTGCGCCGGTACCAAGACTTCTTCATTGGGCAGGAGCGGGGGACCCAGGTAAGTCGCCGCAGTCCACGGGGCTGCGGCTGGGGGTGAAGGCGTGTCATGCGCCCGGGCTACCTCACGGCCCGAACCCGACAGCTCACCTCGCAGGCGTCGGAGAGGACACCTGCCATGCCCTTCGCCATGCCCGTGAACAGCACCGGCCGCCATCGCAAGCCGCGCACCAGCCAGACCCGGCGCCTGGTCGCCACCGGTGGCCTGGCCACCGCCGGGATAGCCCTGCCGCTCATCGGTGCCACCTCCGCCTCCGCGGCCTCGGTGTCCACCTGGGACAAGGTCGCCAACTGCGAGAGCAGCGGCGACTGGTCGATCAACACCGGCAACGGCTACTACGGCGGACTGCAGTTCTCCGCCTCGACCTGGTCCGCCTACGGCGGCGGTTCGTACGCGTCCACCGCGAACCGGGCCAGCAAGGCCCAGCAGATCGCCGTCGCCGAGAAGGTGCTGGCCTCGCAGGGCCCCGGCGCCTGGCCGGTGTGCGGCCCGCAGGCCGGCCTGACCCGTGGCGGCGCCCCGGCCTCCGTCGACACCGGTACCCCGGCGCGGAGCACCACGACCAAGAGCACGCCGACCAAGAGCTCCCCGACCCACGGCACCACGACCCACACCGGCACCGGCAAGCACCGCAAGCCGACCGCCACCGAGCAGTCCGCGCCGCAGTCCACCACTGCACAGTCCACCACGCAGCCCGCCGCGCAGTCCGCGCCGCAGGCATCGGTGCCCGGGCAGCACGCGGTCGGCCACGGCGGCTACACCGTCAAGCCCGGTGACACCCTGTCCGGGATCGCCGCGTCCGCGCACCTGGGCGGTGGCTGGCAGACGCTCTACCAGGACAACAGGTCGACGGTGGGCGGCAACCCGAACCTCATCTACCCGGGCCAGCAGCTCCAGGTCGGCTGACGGGTCGACTCCGACGGGACGAGGGCGTCCCTGCCCGCCAGCGCACCCCTGGGTGAACTACTGGTGAGTAGGGGCGCCGCATCGTGGGACTCCCGCGAGCGCCGCGTCGCTGCGAGCCCTCCTGCGGATAGGCTCAGGGGGTAAACCAGTAGGAGCAGCCCCAAGGAGATGCCTGTGCCGTCCATCGACGTCGTCGTAGCCCGGGAGATCCTCGACTCGCGAGGCAACCCCACGGTCGAGGTCGAGGTCGGCCTCGACGACGGCAGCACCGGCCGTGCCGCCGTTCCGTCCGGCGCCTCGACCGGCGCCTTCGAGGCCCTGGAAATGCGCGACGGTGACAAGAACCGTTACGGCGGCAAGGGCGTGGAGAAGGCCGTGCTCGCGGTCATCGAGCAGATCGGCCCGGAGCTGGTCGGCTACGACGCCACCGAGCAGCGCCTGATCGACCAGGCGATGCTGGACCTGGACGCCACTCCGGACAAGTCCTCGCTCGGCGCCAACGCCATCCTCGGCGTCTCCCTCGCGGTGGCCCACGCGGCCTCCGAGGCCAGCGACCTGCCGCTGTTCCGCTACCTGGGCGGCCCGAACGCGCACCTGCTGCCGGTCCCGATGATGAACATCCTCAACGGCGGTTCGCACGCGGACTCCAACGTCGACATCCAGGAGTTCATGATCGCTCCGATCGGCGCCGAGTCCTTCTCCGAGGCCGTGCGCTGGGGTGTCGAGGTCTACCACCAGCTCAAGTCGGTGCTGAAGCAGCGCGGCCTGTCCACCGGCCTGGGCGACGAGGGCGGCTTCGCGCCGAACCTGGAGTCCAACCGCGCCGCGCTGGACCTCATCATCGAGGCCATCAAGGAGGCCGGCTACGTCCCCGGCCGCGATGTCGCGCTGGCGCTGGACGTCGCCGCGTCCGAGTTCTACAAGGACGGCAAGTACGAGTTCGAGGGCAAGTCCCGCTCGGCCGCCGAGATGACCGAGTACTACGAGGAGCTGGTCGCGGCCTACCCGCTGGTCTCCATCGAGGACCCGCTGTTCGAGGACGACTGGGCCGGCTGGAAGGTCATCACCGAGCGTCTGGGCAGCAAGGTCCAGCTGGTCGGTGACGACCTGTTCGTGACCAACCCGACCCGCCTGGCCCGGGGCATCAAGGAGGGCATCGCGAACTCGCTGCTGGTGAAGGTCAACCAGATCGGTTCGCTGACCGAGACCCTGGACGCGGTCGAGATGGCCCAGCGCAACGGCTTCCGCTGCATGATGTCGCACCGCTCCGGCGAGACCGAGGACGTCACCATCGCCGACCTCGCCGTCGCCACCAACTGCGGCCAGATCAAGACCGGCGCCCCGGCCCGCTCGGACCGCACCGCCAAGTACAACCAGCTGCTGCGCATCGAGGAGATCCTCGACGACGCCGCGGAGTACGCGGGCCGCGCCGCGTTCCCGCGCTTCCAGCACAGCTCGGCGAGCTGACGTCGCTCCGGTGCCCCGTCGCCCGCACCCTTTAGGGTGGGTCGGCGGGGCACCGGCGTATCCCTGTTCAGCAGCACGGTCGGGCATCGACGGGAGGGGCGAGCGCGTGAGCGGCAGCAAGGGCGGTAGCGGCGGGCAGGGCACCGGCGCGCGCAGCCGCAGGCCGCGGTTCACCGGGCGGGCCGCGGTGCTGGCCCTGGTGCTCTGCTCGCTGGTCGCGGCGCTGGCCTACCCGACCCGTCAGTTCATCGCCCAGCGCGCCCAGATCGCGCAGCAGCGGGCCGCCGCCCAGCAGGCCCAGGCCCAGGTGGACGAGCTGCGCCGGGACAAGGCCCGCTGGCAGGACCCCGCCTATGTCGAGGCCCAGGCGCGGGCCCGGCTGCACTACGGCTTCCCCGGGGAGACCCCGTTCACCTCGGTCGATCCGACCCCGGCCGACTCGGCCCCGGCCGCCGCCTCCGCGCAGACGGCGCCCGGCGCGGTGCGGCAGCCCTGGTACGACAGCATGTTCGAGTCGCTCGACAGCGCCGACAGTTCATCACCGACGAAAGCAAGGCCATGACGCACAACCCGGTACCCGCGCCCGAACCGGTCGCGGACGAGGACATCGCCGCCATCGCCGCCCAGCTCGGCCGGGTGCCGCGCGGGCTGCGCGGCGTGGCGCACCGCTGCCCCTGCGGCCTGCCCGACGTGGTGGAGACCGCCCCGCGGCTGGAGGACGGCAGCCCGTTCCCCACCCTGTACTACCTGACCTGCCCGCGCGCCGCCTCCGCCATCGGCACCCTGGAGGCCGACGGGATGATGAAGGAGCAGACCGCGCGGCTGGCCGAGGACCCCGAGCTGGCCGCCGCCTACCAGCGCGCCCACGAGGACTACATCGCCAAGCGCGACGCCATCGAGGTGCTGGAGGGCTTCCCCAGTGCCGGCGGGATGCCGGACCGGGTGAAGTGCCTGCACGTCCTGGTCGGTCACAGCCTCGCGGCCGGACCCGGCGTCAACCCGCTGGGCGACGAGGCGCTGGCGGCGCTGCCGGAGTGGTGGCGCAAGGGACCCTGTGTCTGCACCGGCAACGACGCCGACGAGGACGGGACGTCATGACCTCGCGTGACAAGACGCCGCGTGACAAGACGCCGCAGCGCGTGGCCGCGATCGACTGCGGCACCAACTCCATCCGGCTCCTGGTCGCCGACCTCGACCCTGCCACCGGCGAACTGCACGACCTGGACCGGCGGATGACCATCGTCCGGCTCGGCCAGGGCGTCGACCGCACCGGCCGGCTCGCCCCCGAGGCGCTGGAGCGCACCTTCGCCGCCTGCCGCGAGTACGCGGCCGTCATCGAGTCGCACGGCATCGGGCTGCACGGAACGGGGCCGCGCGGTACCGCACCGCTGCGCTTCGTCGCCACCAGCGCCTCCAGGGACGCCGAGAACCGGGCCGAGTTCGTCGACGGGGTCCGCGAGATCCTCGGCGTGGAGCCCGAGGTGATCACCGGGGACGAGGAGGCGCAGCTCTCCTTTACCGGCGCCACCCGGGAGCTCGACCCGGCCGAGGGCCCCTACCTGGTGTTCGACCTCGGCGGCGGCTCGACCGAGTTCGTGCTGGGCACGGACCGGGTCCAGGCCGCCCGCTCGGTCGACATCGGCTGCGTCCGGATGACGGAGCGTCACGGCGAGGACACCCTGTCCATGCGGGCCGACATCAAGCAGGGCCTGGACCTGGCCGCCGGGACCGTCCCGCTGACCGGCGCGCACACCCTGGTCGGCCTGGCCGGGACGGTCACCACGGTGGCCGGGATCGCCCTGGGCCTGCCGGCCTACGACTCGGCCGCGATCCACCACTCGCGGATCTCGCTGGCCCAGGTGCACAACGTCACCTCGATGCTGCTGGCCGCCTCGCACGACGAGCGCGCGGCGATCCCGGTGATGCACCCCGGGCGGGTCGACGTGATCGGCGCGGGCGCCCTGGTGCTGCTCGGGATCATGGAGCGGACCGGCGCGTCCGAGGTCGTGGTGAGCGAGCACGACATCCTCGACGGCATCGCCTGGAGCATCGCCGAACGCGCTGCTGAGAGCGTCGCCGGAGAAACTTCGTGAATTTCTTCACATGAGGTTCTGGGTGGATGGCTCACCCGGCTGGGCTGTAAGTCCGAATTGCGAGACCCAAGGTGCCCGAGGGCCCGGGCTGAAGGCTTCCAAGGCTTCGGCCCGCTTTCGCAGGCACAATCGCAATAAGGGCGTCGAGCTGCGGCTATGTCCTGCTGAACGGCCCGCTGGACCCGGTGTGCCACCGGTCCGCTTTCATGGGCCGCGAAGTGTAGCAGACGATGTCCAGAGGTATGTGAGGAGGGCCACAGAGGGTGCTCCGGAGGGGGGTGGATACTTTCGGATATGAGCACCACGGAGCGTCCCCGCATCCTCATCGTCGGCGGTGGATACGTCGGCATGTATGCCGCGATGCGCATCCTCAAGAAGATGCGCTACGGGGAGGCGACCGTCACGGTCGTCGACCCCCGGTCCTACATGACCTATCTGCCCTTCCTTCCCGAGGCGGCCGGCGGCAACGTCGCCCCTCGCAACCTCGTCGCACCCCTGCGCAGTGTCCTCAAGGGCGCGGAGGTCCTCACGGGCCACGTGACCTCCGTGGACCAGGGCCGCAAGGTGGCGACCATCACCCCGGCCGGCGGCGACTCGTACGAGCTGCCCTTCGACTACCTGGTCGTCGCGCTCGGTTCGGTCTCCCGCACCTTCCCGATCCCCGGCCTGGCCGAGAACGGCATCGGCATCAAGTCGGTCGAGGAGGCCATCAGCCTCCGCAACCACGTGATCGCCCAGCTGGACAAGGCCGAGTCCACCACCGACGAGAAGGTGCGCAAGCAGGCGCTCACCTTCGTCGTGGTCGGCGGCGGCTTCGCCGGCATCGAGACGGTGGCCGAGCTGGAGGACATGGCCCGCGACGCGGCCAAGATCTACCGCAACGTGAAGCGTGAGGACATGCGCTTCATCGTGGTGGAGGCGGCCAACCGCATCCTTCCGGAGATGGGCCCGGACCTCGGTCTGTGGACCAAGGAGAAGCTCGAAGAGCGCGGCATCGAGATCTACATCGAGACCTCGATGGACTCCTGCGTCGACAAGCACGTGGTGCTGAAGAACGGCATCGAGGTCGACGCCTCCACCATCGTGTGGACCGCCGGCGTCAAGCCGAACCCGGCGCTGGCGAACTTCGGTCTGCCGCTCGGCCCGCGCGGCCACGTCGACACCGCCCCGACCCTCCAGGTCCAGGGCTTCGACAACGTCTGGTCCGCCGGCGACAACGCCCAGGTCCCCGACCTCGCCGTGGGCGAGGGCGCCTGGTGCCCGCCGAACGCCCAGCACGCGGTCCGGCAGGCGATCAAGCTCGGCGACAACGTGATCGCCGGCATGCGGGGCTTCCCGCAGGAGGAGTACAAGCACAAGAACCTCGGTGCGGTCGCCGGCCTGGGCCTGCACAAGGGCGTGGCGATCCTCTTCGGCAAGTACAAGCTGAAGGGCCGTCCGGCCTGGTGGTTCCACCGCCTGTACCACGGCAGCCGGGTCCCCACCATGAACCGCAAGGTCCGGGTCTTCGCCGACTGGACCCTGGCGATGTTCCTCAAGCGCGAGACCGTCTCCCTGGTGGAGATGGAGAGCCCGCGCGGGACCTTCGTCGAGGCGGCGGCCCCCGCCCCGAAGCCGAAGCCGGCCGAGGCATCCTCGACCGACAAGGCCTCCGCGACCGAGAAGGTCCCCGCGTAGCACCGTCCTCATGCCCGGCAGCGTCGCCGGACCACAACCGTGGTGCTCATAACCGGCACCGCTGCCCCGAGTGCCCCGGTCCCTCACAGGACCGGGGCACTCGCGTTTCCCGCCGGCATCTCTTCCGGGGCTAGGTGCTCCGGCGCTCAGTCCGTCTTGATGCTGCCCAGGATGTCCAGCCGGGCGGCCCGGCGGGCCGGCCACAGCGCCGCCAGCAGGCCCACCAGGGCCGCGCCGACCACGTAGGCCGCCAGCTGCCCGTACGGCAGGGTGGTGGTCAGGCCGCCCACCGAGCCGCTCAGCAGCCGGACCGCGGCCCAGGCCAGGAAGCCGCCGATGGTGACGCCCAGCACCGCCCCGAAGGACGCGATCACCACCGACTCCAGCCGGACCATCCGCTTGATCCCGTGCCGGTCCAGGCCGATCGCCCGCAGCATCCCGATCTCGCGCTTGCGCTCGAACACCGACATCGCCAGCGTGTTGACCACACCGAGGATCGCGATCAGCACGGCCATCCCCAGCAGCCCGTACATGACGTTCAGCAGCAGGCTGATCTGCCCGCTGAACTGGTCCCTGATGTCCTGCTGCGACTGCACGGTGATCAGCGGGCTGTCGCCGGTCGCGTCCTTCAGCGCCTGCTTGAGCTGCGGCGTGGCGCCGTCGGCCCCCTTCACCAGGACGTTGCCGTAGTACGGCGCCGCGACGTGCGGCAGCAGTGCCGCGTCGCTCATCAGGGCCTGGCCCATCAGACCGGAGTTCTGGTAGATCCCACCGAGCGTCAGCTGCCCGCTGCTGCCGTCCGGATAGGTGACCGGGACGCTGCTGCCGAGGGTCCAGCCGCCGCCGGTGGCGTGCTCCTGGTCGAGCAGGATCTGCCCCTGTCCCAGCGCCGACAGCGAGCCGCTGACCATCGTCGGACTGATCAGCCGGCTGATGGTGCCCGCGTCGACGCCGGTGACCGTGAGGTCCCGCTGGTGCGGCAGGGTCAGGTCCACCTGGTCCAGCGGGCTGGCGGCGACCACCCCGGGGGCCTTGGCGATCACCGGCAGCAGCTGGGGGGAGACCGGCTGGCCGAGCATCGCGCCGACCGCGTAGTCGGCCTTCATGCCCTGGGTGACGTCCTGGGCGATGGCGTGGTTCATCGAGGCGCCGATCACCGTCAGCGCGCTGATCAGGGTCACCCCGATGGTCAGCGCCGAGGCGGTGGCCGCGGTACGGCGCGGGTTGCGCACCGCGTTCTGCCGGGCCAGCTTGCCGGAGATGCCGAACAGCCGCCCGTACAGCGGGCCGACCAGCGCGATCGCCGGACGGGACAGCAGCGGTGTCAGCACGAACACGCCGACCAGCAGCAGTACCGCGCCCGCGCCGACCAGTGACTGCCCGGTGCTGCCGCTCTTCCCCGCGCCCAGCGCCACCCCGGCCAGGCCGAGGCCGGCCAGGACCAGGCCGATGCTGTTGCGGACGATCAGGCTCTTCTGGCTGGCCGGGGTGTCGTTGCTGCGCATCGCGGCCACCGGGGCGACCCGGGACGCGCGGATGCTGGGCAGCAGCGCGGCCACCATGGTCACCAGGACGCCGGTGAGCAGCGTGGCCAGCACCGTGGAGGGGCTGACCACCAGGCTGCTCACCGAGATCTGGCTGCCCATCGAGCCCAGCGCCGCCTGCATCGCGGCGCCCAGGCCGATGCCCACGCCGAGCCCCAGCAGTGAGGCGGTGACGCCCACGAACAGGGCCTCCAGCAGCACCGACAGGGTGATCTGACGGCGGCTCGCGCCGATCGCCCGCATCAGCGCCAGCTCCCGGGTGCGCTGGGCGATCAGCATGGTGAAGGTGTTGGAGATCAGGAAGATCCCGACGAACAGCGCGATCCCGGCGAAGGCCAGCAGCGCGGTCTGCATCCCGGACGTGTCCTGGTTGACCGCCGCCTGCTGGTCGGCGGTGAGCTGAGTGCCGGTCTCGACGGTGATCCCGCTGTCGTGCGGGACCACCGGCTTCACCTGGGCGAGCAGCTGGTCCTGGCCGACCCCGGGCCTGGCGGTGGCCTCGATGCTGCCGTACTGGCCGGGCTGGAGGTAGAGCGACTGGGCGGTGGCGGTGTCGAAGAGCACCAGCGAGCCGCCCGCCTTCACCTGCGGGTCGTCGGTGCTGAAGATGCCGGTCACGGTCATCTTCAGGACCGGTCCGTTGACGGCCAGCCGGACCGTGTCGCCGACCGCGAAGTGGTTGTCCGCGGCGGTCTTCCGGTCGATCGCCAGCCCGTTGCTGCCGGTCGGTCCGGTGCCCTGGACCATCGGGTACTTGGGGTCCTGGCCGTCGCCGGCGGGGACCCAGTTGCCGCCGTAGGTGTTGCCGCGGCTGCCGATCAGGTCGCCGTGCGGGTCCGAGAGACCGGCGAAGCCGCTCACGGTGCCGCGGGCGCTCGCGGTGCCGGGCAGTGCGGCCACCGCCTTCAGGTCGGCGTCGGTGAGCTTCGGGTGCGCGCCGGTGAGGTCCTTGGGCCCGGTCCCGGCGCCCGCGTAGGTGTCGTTGACCTGGACCGAGATGCTGTTGTAGCTGGAGGAGATGCTGTCCTTGAAGGACTGTCCGACCGAGTCGGAGAAGACCAGGGTGCCGGCCACGAAGGCGGTGCCGAGCAGCACGGCCAGCATGGTCATCAGCAGCCGGCCCTTGTGGGCCAGCACGTTGCGCAGTGCGGTGCGGTACATGGTTGCGGACCCCCCGTCAGCTGGTGCGGCCCTTGGCGTCGAAACGACGCATCCGGTCCAGGACACTGTCGGCCGTCGGGCCGTACATCTCGTCGACGATCCGGCCGTCGGCGAGGAACACCACCCGGTCCGCGTAGGAGGCGGCGACGGGGTCGTGGGTCACCATCACCACGGTCTGGTTCAGCTCGCGTACCGAGGAGCGCAGGAAGGAGAGGATCTCGGCCCCGGAGCGGGAGTCCAGGTTGCCGGTGGGCTCGTCGGCGAAGATTATCTCCGGCTTGCTCGCCAGCGCGCGGGCGCAGGCGACGCGCTGTTGCTGGCCGCCGGAGAGCTGGGACGGGCGGTGCCCGAGCCGGTCGGCCAGCCCGACGGTGGCCACCACCTGCCGCAGCCAGGCCTGGTCGGGCTTGCGCCCGGCGATGTCCATGGGGAGGGTGATGTTCTCCAGCGCGGTGAGCGTGGGCAGCAGGTTGAACGCCTGGAAGACGAACCCGATCTGATCCCGGCGCAGCTTGGTGAGCTGCCTGTCCTTCAGGCCGCCGAGCTCGGTGTCGCCGATCTGCGCGGAGCCGGAGGAGACCGTGTCCAGGCCGGCCATGCAGTGCATCAGCGTGGACTTGCCCGATCCGGACGGGCCCATGATCGCGGTGTACTGCCCGCGGGCGAACTCGACGGAGACGCTGTCCAGGGCGGTGACACGGGTGTCGCCCTCGCCGTAGACCTTGCTGAGGCCGACGGCTCGGGCCGCGGCGGTGAGCAGGGTGGTCGTCACAGGACTTCTCCAGTCCGGTCGGAGCTGATGGGAACGTCCCCCATCCTCTCCGTGTGATCACGCCCTGTAGTCGCCCTGGGGAAGGGTTGCCGGTACTGCCTCCCGTCGGACCCGGGGGCAGCCTGCTCTCCTCCGCAGGGATGACCGCGACCCTTGCTTACACGAGTGCGTACTCCGCGCCGACGAAGCGTCAAGTTGCAGTGAAATGAGACAACTTCCTGCCCAGTGGCCACCTAGGGGGCCGCCCTGAGGTTAGGCTCGGGAATGCGGAAGGGCCCGGATGGTGGAACGCAGACACGGCGAGCTTAAACCTCGCTGGCCGCCAGGCCGTGCCGGTTCAAATCCGGCTCCGGGCACCCCACGCCAACTAGTGGCTTGACATGCGCGCGGCGGCTCGACGCAGGTCGTACTCGTGGACCAGCGCCTTGGCGTAGCCGTAGGAGATGCCGTACTCCACGCGCAGCCACTCGATCTTCTCCTCGCAGCGGAGCAGGCCGGGGCCGTCGTCGACGGCCTTGAGCCACTCGTCCAGCGGGCGACCGGTGACGGCGGGGATACGGGACAGCAGGTTCTGGTGGGTTTCCGCGGAGTACATGAGGGACACTGGGCTGCCTCCAGAGATGGGCCTGACCGTCTTTCGACTCTGCCTGAGCCCACGGTCCTTGGCAACAGCTTCGCGCCGGATACGCTCCAGCCATGCCCCGACCGCTCCCCGAAGCACTGCCCGACCCGCTCGCCGCCGAGCTCGGCGAACTGCTCGCCGCCGCCGACCGGTTGGCGGACCGCTACCGCTCGATGCCGCACGGCCGGCTGACGGCCCTGGCCGCCGACGGCCTGGCACTGGCCCGCAGGCTCGCCCGTGCCGCTCAGCGGCTGGAGGGCGGGCCGAGCCGGGGCGAGCTGCCCGAGGCGGGCGCCTTCGTGGTCGGCGACCAGATCGCGCTCGCCGCGCACGACCTGGCGGCGGCGCTGCGGGGCCGCGGTGGCGGCGAGCCGGACTCCGAGGCGGCGGCGGTGCTCGCCGCGGCGACCGCGGCGGTGGCCGACGGCTACAGGCTGGCGACCACCCGGTCGGCCAGGATGTAGACGGTCGCGCGTCCGTCGCCCAGCGCGAAGGTCAGCGCATGGGCGCCGGTGAGCCGGGAGCTGCCCAGCAGCCGCACCTCCTCGCCGCCCAGCACGGCCTCGCGCAGCCGGGCGCCGGCCGCGGGGTCGCCGGGGGCGACGCAGAGGGTGGTCTCGTCCTCGAAGACGTAGACGTCCAGGGTCCCCATCGGTCCGGGCCGCACGTCGCGCAGCGTGGTGCCGACGCTGACCAGTTCCTCCAGCCGCAGATCGGTCCACTCGGGGGTGGGCGTGGGCTGCGGGGTGAAGCCGGGCAGCGAGGGGTGCGGGGCCGGGTGGGCCACCGGGTGCCCGGCGCTGCCGTTGCTCTCCGAGATCAGCTCCTCCAGCGCGGTGCGCAGCGCGTCGGCGAACTCGGGGTTCATCTCGCCCTCGTCGTCGGCATAGCCGCGCGGCGCCGGCAGTACCACGACGCCGTCCTCGCCGAACAGGCTCTCGGTCCCGTAGCCGTCGTTCCCGAAGGACTCGCCCCCGAGGCCGTCGCTGCCGAAGACGTCATTGCCGAAGACGTCGCCGCCAAAGACGCCGTCCTCGGCGGCGCGGGCCTCCTGCTCCGCCCAGAACGCGCGGGCCTCGGCCATCTCGCGCTCGCGGTCGTCGGCGAGGGCGGCGGCGACGGCCTGGTGCACGGCGGCGTCGAAGCGCCGGGAGAGGCGGCGCACGGAGACGAGCGTGGCCACCGCGGCGACGGCGACGAGGGTGAGCAGGGCGATGAGTACGGGCAGCAGGACGGTCACGGGAGGCACCCCTTGCGGAGGGTCGAACTGGCGGTCAACCCCACAGTGCCGCACTGCCGCAAATAACGGCAGTGCGTAATGTCCTTTTCATTTGTGACGTCCGACATTGTCCGATTCGCGAAGTGGTGAAAAGTCGACGCAATGCGACCGTGCGGTTACTTTCCGTCGACGAGTTGTTGTCCCCGGATAAAGAAATCGGTCCGGGCCGCTACCAATGGCGACCCGGACCTTACCCGCTGGCCAAGGGGCCAAACGGGTCATTATGAAAATCTGCTGAGACGAACGGTCCGCGTCAGCTGAGCCGCTCGATCACCATGGCCATACCCTGGCCGCCGCCGACGCACATGGTCTCCAGGCCGAACTGCTTGTCGTGCCACTGCAGCGAGTTGATCAGCGTTCCGGTGATGCGCGCGCCGGTCATGCCGAAGGGGTGGCCCACCGCGATGCCGCCGCCGTTGACGTTCAGCTTGTCCAGGTCCACGCCGAGGTCCCGGTAGGAGGGGATGACCTGGGCCGCGAAGGCCTCGTTGATCTCCACCAGGTCGATGTCGCCGATGCCCAGGCCGGCCCGCTTCAGCGCCTGCCGGGAGGCCTCGACCGGCCCGTAGCCCATGATCTCCGGGGAGAGCCCGGACACCCCGGTGGAGACGATCCGGGCCAGCGGGGTCAGCCCCAGCTCGCGGGCCTTGGTGTCGGACATGATCACCAGTGCGGCGGCGCCGTCGTTCAGCGGGCAGCAGTTGCCCGCGTTGACGGTACCGTCCGGGCGGAACACCGGCTTGAGACCGGAGACCGCCTCCAGGGTGACCCCCGCGCGCGGGCCGTCGTCCTGGCTCACCACGGTGCCGTCCGGCGTGGTCACCGGGGTGATCTCGCGGGCCCAGAAGCCGTCCGCGATGGCCTTCTCGGCCAGGTTCTGCGAGCGGACGCCGAACTCGTCCTGCTCGCGGCGGGAGATCCCCTTCAGCCCGGCGAGGTTCTCCGCGGTCTGGCCCATGGCGATGTAGACGTCCGGGGCCAGCCCGTTCTCGCGCGGGTCCGACCAGACCGGCGCGCCGGCCGTGGCGGCGGTGGCGGCGGTACGCGCCTCGGCCTCGGCGAACAGCGGGTTCTTGGTGTCCGGCAGGCCGTCCGAGGAGCCCTTGACGCTGCGCGAGACGGTCTCGACACCGGCCGAGATGAAGACGTCGCCCTCGCCGGCCTTGATCGCGTGCAGCGCCATCCGCGAGGTCTGCAGCGAGGAGGAGCAGTAGCGGGTGATGGTGCAGCCGGGCAGGTGGTCCATGCCCATCTGCACCGCGACCACGCGGCCCAGGTTGTAGCCCTGCTCGCCGCCGGGCAGGCCGCAGCCCAGCATCAGGTCGTCGATGTCCCGGGGGTCCAGCTCCGGGATCTTCGCCAGAGCGGCCTGGATGATCTGCGAGGTCAGGTCGTCGGGGCGGACGTCCTTGAGCGACCCCTTGAAGGCCCGGCCGATCGGCGAGCGGGTGGCACTGACGATGACGGCTTCGGGCATCGGGACTCCAGGAGGACGGGCGGTGGTGGATGGTCGGTCCTGCCGTCAAGTTACCCTCAGGTAGCCGTGACGTCAGCGCCGACCGAGTGTGAATTACCTGACCTTGCGTCACCGGGTCCGGCGTCCGTCGCGCCCGCCGCGTCGGGCAGGGTGCGCCTCCGCCGGTGCTTCAGCAGGGCCCAGCGGCCCCGTGGGCCGGACTCCGCACCCAGCACCGCGGCCGCGGCGACCTCGGTGCCGCCGCGCCCGGCCGCCTCCGCCGCCGCCTGGGCGACCGGCAGCACGCCCTCGCCCCTGAAGGCGTCCGGACGCTCGCCGAGCAGCCCCTCGGGCCACAGGTCCAGCGAGGCGCAGATCGTCGGCAGCATCGCCATCGCCGCGGTCGCGTACCCCTGCACCGAAGGGTGGTAGCGGTCCGAGGCGAACATCTCCGGACGGCCCCGGAACTCCGAGCCGAGCAGGTCGCCCAGCGACACGGTGCGGCCGCCGGCCTCGACCACCCCGATGGTCTGCGCCGCCGCGAGCTGCCGGCTGGCCCGCCTGGCCAGCCAGCGCAGCGGCGGCCGGACCGGCTCGATGGTGCCCAGGTCGGGGCAGGTGCCGACGACCACCTCGGAGCCGCCGGCCCGCAGCCGTCGGACCGTGTCGGCCAGCATCCGCACCGACTCGGTGACCTTGATCCGCTGGGTCACGTCATTGGCGCCGATCATGATCAGGCAGACGTCCGGTTGCTGCGGCAGGATGACGCCCAGCTGGCGTTCCAGATCCTTGGATGTGGCGCCGTTCGCCGCGGCCACCGTGAGCCGGACCGGGCGCTCGGCGATCGAGGCGATCCCGCCGGCCAGCAGCGCCCCCGGGGTCTCCCGGCCCCGGTTCACCCCGAAGCCGGCCGCCGTGGAGTCGCCGAGCACGCCCAGGACCAGCGGCGCGGCGTCGCCCTCGGCGAAGTCCCGGCCGTACGTCCCGTCGGCGTTGGGTGGTTCACCCTGAAGGGTGTTCAAGCTGTGCTCGGCAAGTTTCGCCTCGGTCAGCAGCAGACCGGCGAAGCCGACGCCGACCAGGCCGAGTCCCCCGCCCCCGTACGCCGCCGCCGCGGCGATCCGTCGTGCCACTCGCGCCCTCGACATGAACGACCCCCTAGCGTCAGAGCCCCAACACTCCTGTTCCTACCCAGCCAGTCTGCCCCACTACGCTGATCCCGACGGGGCGACAAACCGGGCGCCCTACGGCATTACCGCGAATGGAGACCCCGTGCGGTTCCACGACTCGATCATCGACCTGGTGGGCAACACCCCACTGGTACGACTCAACAAGGTCGCTGAGGGAATCAGTGCCACCGTTCTGGCCAAGGTGGAGTACTTCAACCCCGGCGGATCGGTGAAGGACCGCATCGCCATGCGGATGATCGAGGCCGCCGAGGCCTCGGGCGAGCTGAAGCCCGGCGGCACCATCGTCGAGCCCACCTCCGGCAACACCGGTGTCGGCCTGGCCATCGTGGCCCAGCAGAAGGGCTACCGCTGCATCTTCGTCTGCCCGGACAAGGTGTCCACGGACAAGATCAACGTGCTCCGTGCGTACGGCGCCGAGGTCGTGGTCTGCCCGACCGCGGTGGCCCCCGAGCACCCGGACTCCTACTACAACGTCAGCGACCGGCTGGTCCGGGAGACCCCGGGCGCCTGGAAGCCTGACCAGTACTCCAACCCCAACAACCCGGCCAGCCACTACCACTCCACCGGCCCCGAGCTGTGGGAGCAGACGGATGGCCGGATCACGCACTTCGTCGCGGGCGTGGGCACCGGCGGCACCATCTCCGGCACCGGCCGCTACCTCAAGGACGTCTCCGGCGGCGCGGTGAAGGTGATCGGCGCGGACCCGGAGGGCTCGGTCTACTCCGGCGGCACCGGCCGTCCCTACCTGGTCGAGGGCGTGGGCGAGGACTTCTGGCCGACCGCCTACGACCGCGAGGTGGCCGACGAGATCGTCGCGGTCTCCGACAAGGACTCCTTCCAGATGACCCGCCGGCTCGCCAAGGAGGAGGGCCTGCTGGTCGGCGGCTCCTGCGGGATGGCGGTCGTGGCGGCGCTGCGGGTGGCCGAGCGGCTCGGCCCGGACGACGTGGTCGTGGTGCTGCTGCCGGACTCCGGCCGCGGCTACCTCTCCAAGATCTTCAACGACGACTGGATGCAGGACTACGGCTTCCTGGACGAGGGCGGCCCGGAGGCGGTCGCCGCCGACGTCCTCGGCCGTAAGGACGCGCTGGAGCACGGCGGGATTCCGCAGTTCGTGCACATCCACCCGAACGAGACGGTGGGCGAGGCCGTACACATCCTGCGCGAGTACGGCGTCTCGCAGATGCCGGTGGTCTCGCCCGGTGCCGGGCACCCGGACGTGATGGCCGGTGAGGTCATCGGCTCCATCGTGGAGCGCGACCTGCTGGACGGGCTGTTCGCCCGGCGGTTCGAGCCGGCGGACCTGATCGGCAGTCACATGTCGCCCCCGCTCCCGGTGGTGGGCTCGGGCGAGTCGGTCACCCGGCTGATGGGGGTGCTGGAGAAGGCCGACGCCGCGGTGGTGCTGGTGGACGGGAAGCCGCAGGGCATCGTCACCCGGCAGGACCTGCTCGCCTTCATGGCGGCGCACCGTCCCGTGCACTGAGGTTCGGAGCGCCGCGAGGAATCCGGAGCAACCGAGAACCGTCCTGTGCACTGAACTGGTACACCCGCGACACGTACCGGCAGCACGGGCTTAACAACGGACCGGCATCGTTGTCACCACGGCACGAAGCCGAGCGTGGTGGCAGTGAGGGTCCGGAGCGGCTCCCGGATTCCGCAGCCACCTCAGGACGCGTCGGACGGCCCTGACCCGGCCGGCCGCGTCCCGCCCGCGGGGACCGCCGTCGTCCCGCCCCTGTCCGTCCTGGACCGTCAGGTCCGGGCCCGACGGGGTGCGGCGGTCCCCACGGCACCAGGCTCCGCGTTCCCGGGTGGGGGAACCCAGCGGAGACAGAAGGGCCGGTCCCTCGGGACCGGCCCTTCTGGTGTCTGTCGCCCGGCCCGGCGTGAGCCGGGCGCGTGTCGGTCTGTCGCGTGTCGGCCGGTCCGGTCTCAGCCGGCCAGGCGCCGTCCCACCAGCACCAGGCCCACGCCGGCGACCAGGAAGCCGGCCCCGCCGACCGCGTAGGGGGTGGTGTCCGCCGCTCCGGTGTCGGCCAGCGCCAGTCTGCTCCCGCCGTGGCCGGTCCCGGCCGCCGGACGCGACGCCTCCCGGTGGCCCGCCTGGACGGTCGCGGCCGAGGCGATCGGGCCCAGGGCCAGCGCGAACACGGTCCCGATGCCGGCGGCGACAGCGGTGATGGTGAGGGGGCGGCGGGTGGTCAATGACACTCCCAAAGCAGTGACTGGTCCGGATGATGCTAATCAGCACGGGCCTGGTTGAACAGGGTTTGTATAGGCTCTCGTGCATGACTAGTGAGACCAGCCCCACAGCCGAGACCGGACCGCGTTACGTCCGGCTGCAGATCGAACTCATCGCCGAGATCGTCGACGAGAAGGCCCTTCAGGTGGCCGCCCTGGAGCAGGTGCGCGCGGACGAGTTCCTGGAGGACGACGAGCGGGCCGAGGCCGTGGCCGCCATCGAGATCGACCCGACCGGCGCCATCGCCCACTTCGTGGACCCGGTCGCGATGCTGGAGGGCATCCCCGGCATCGAGCTGGCCGAGGCCACCTGGGAGTCCCAGCCGGTCGAGTACGACCCCGAGAACGAGGGGTGGGACGAGTACGACTCGGAGGCCGAGGCGCGGTAGCCGAACAGCGGAAGCCCACGCCGCGGCACGGCGCACAACTGGCGCACCGTCGGTTCCTGAATGCAGGATCATATGAATAGTCCGGATTGGGAGAGATGGCCCTTCCTGGCATATGTTCGTATGACTCGTGCGGATGAGGGAGCGGACCGTGACGACAGCAGAGCATCGGGACCCCGGGCCCGGCGGCACCTGGAGCCGCCGGGCCGTCGTGTCAGGGCTGGCGGCGACCCCGGTGCTGCTGGCCGCGGCGTGCACCGGCGGTGGCTCCGGGTCCGGTGGGTCCGGGCGGTCCGGGAAGTCCCCGGCGGCCTCCAGGGCCCAGGTGGTCGTCACCCCGGCGGACGGCAGCCAAACGGTCGATTTCACCAAGCCGGTCACGGTCGCGGTCACCGGCGGCACCATCGGTTCGGTCACCCTCACCACGGCCGACGGCAAGCCGGTCGCCGGACGGCTGGCGGGCGACGGCAGCGGCTGGACCAGCTCCGGCAAGCTCAGCTCCGGCACCGGCTACCGTCTCTCCGTCGTCGCCGCCGACTCCGACAAGGTGCAGACCACCAGGACCGCGGCCTTCACCACCGGCGCTCCGGCCAAGACCTTCATAGGCAGCTACACCCCGGAGCACGGCACCACCGTCGGCGTCGGGATGCCGGTCTCCATCGTCTTCAACAAGCCGGTCACCGACCGGGCGACGGTGCAGCGGGGGATCACGGTCACCGCCTCCCCGGCGGTACCGGTGGCCGGCCACTGGTTCAGCGACTCCCGGCTCGACTTCCGCCCGGAGTCCTACTGGGCGCCGGGCACCAGGGTGACCCTCACCCTGGCGCTCAAGGACGTCGAGGGCGCCCCCGGTGTCTTCGGCACCCAGGTCAGGACCGTGAGCTTCACCATCGGCCGCAGCCAGGTCAGCGTCGCCGACCTCAGCTCCCACACGCTCACCGTCACCCGCGACGGCCGGGTCACCCAGAGCTTCCCCATCGCCGGTGGCAGTCCGCAGCACACCACCTGGGGCGGGAAGATGGTGATCTCCGAGAAGCTGCTGCAGACCCGGATGAACTCGCAGACCGTCAGCCTCGGCGGCGAGTACGACATCGCCGACGTCCCGCACGCCCAGCGGCTGACCACCTCGGGGACCTTCATCCACGGCAACTACTGGAGCAACCCCTCCATCTTCGGCAGCCAGAACACCAGCCACGGCTGCATCGGACTGCACGACGCCCAGGGCGCGAGCGACGGCGGCACCCCTGCGGCCCGCTTCTACAACAGCTCCATCACCGGCGACGTGGTCGAGGTCGTCAACTCCGGCGACCGCACCGTGAGTCCCTCCAACGGCCTGAACGGCTGGAATCTGGACTGGGCCGCCTGGAAGGCGGGCAGCGCGATCTGACGTAGAGTCATCGCCCTTCCGAGGCCGTCTGACGCCCGGTCAGCCTCCGGGCTAGGGTGGTCGGCATGTCTGACACCGCCACGATCGAGCTCCCGGCCGGAATCCTCGACTACACCGACACCGGCGGGTCGGGCCCGACCGTGGTGCTGGTCCACGGGCTGGCGATGGACGGCACGGTGTGGCGCTACGTGGTCGACGAGCTGAGCGAGACCCACCGGGTCGTCGTGCCCACCCTGCCGCTCGGCTCCCATCTGCGGCCGATGCGTCCGGACGCGGACCTGTCCCCGGCCGGGATGGCCGCGCTGCTCGGCGACTTCCTGGACGCCCTGGACCTGCACGAGGTCACCCTGGTGCAGAACGACGTGGCCACCGGCATGCTGCTGGCCGTCTCCGACGCCCCGGCCGTGGCCAGGATCGCCCGGCTGGTGCTGGTCTCCGTCGAGGCCTTCGACAACTTCCCGCCGGGACTGCCCGGACGCACCGTCTGGCTGGCGGCCAAACTGCCCGGCGGAGTCAACGCCGCCGTCCAGCCGCTGCGGATCGCCGCGCTGCGGCGGCTGCCGCTGGCGTACGGGCTGCTGTCCAGGCGGACCGTGCCGCGGCCGGTCACCGACGGCTGGGTCCGGCCGCTGGTCCACTCGCCGGAGGCGCGCCGCGACCTGACGGCGTATCTGCGCGGAGCGCGGCGGGGGCAGCTGCAGGAGGCGGCGGCGCGGGCCTCCGGCTTCGACCGTCCGGTGCTGGTGGTCTGGGGTGCGGACGACCGGGTGATGCCGCTCGCGCACGGCCGGCGGCTGTCCGCGCTGTTCCCGCGGGGCAGTTTCCTGGAGATCCCGGACAGCCGCACGCTGATCCCGGAGGACCAGCCCACCCCGCTGGCCGCCGCGGTCCGCGACTTCATCGCGGCGCCGGGTTCGGGCACCCCCACTCCGGAGCGCTAACCCGCGTCGTCCGCGTCCTCCACACCGTCCGCGTACACCGCCCGCATCGCGCGGGCGCTCGCCGCCATCCGCGCGCGCAGCTCCGGCGGTGCCAGGACCTCCACGTCCGCTCCGAGCCGCAGCAGCTCGCCGTGCGCGTGCGGTACCGACTCGATCGGCAGGGTGGTCCTGCTCCAGCCGCCGTCGGCCTCCGGGCGGGCGGCGGCGAGCGCGGCCCGGACCACCGGGGCGTCCAGCAGGTCCGGCAGCCGTTCGAGACCCGCGGGGGAGAGCCGGATCTCCGCGCTGCCACTGAGCCGGCGGGCGTCGTAGTCGGCGGTGTAGGCGCGCCAGTGCGCGGCCAGGTCGAAGGGCTGCCGCTCGAAGTGCTGCCGGCCGGACTCCGCCGCCGGCTCCAGCTCCAGGATCTTGGACACCCGGTAGGTGCGGAAGCCCCCCTCGGTGCGGGCCACCGCGTACCAGCGTCCGGCCTTCAGCACCACGCCGTACGGCTCCAGCAGCCGCTCCACCTCGTGCGGCGCGGCCCAGCGCCGGTACACGATCCGGATCCGGAGCTGCTGCAGGATCGCCTCGACCAGCGCCGCCAGCCGCGGCACCTGTTCCGGCTCGCCGTACCAGCCGGGCGCGTCGATGTGGAAGCGCTCATGGAAGGCCTGGGCCCGGTCCCGCTGCGGATCCGGCAGCGCCGCCTGCACCTTCAGCCGGGCCGCCGCCAGGGCCTGGGCCATGCCCAGCTCGGCCGCCGCGTCCGGGAGCCCGGCCAGCACCAGCGACTGCGCCTCCTCCGGTGACAGCCCGGTCAGCCGGGTCCGGTAGCCGTCGACCAGCCGGTAGCCGCCGTCCCGTCCCGGCTCCCCGTACACCGGCACCCCGGCCGCGGAGAGCGAGTCGACGTCGCGGTACACGGTGCGGACCGACACCTCCAGTTCGGCCGCCAGGGCCTCGGCGGTCATCCGGCCGCGGTTCTGCAGCAGCAGCAGGAGCGAGAGCAGTCGGCTTGCACGCATGGCCGGATCCTGCCAGCTTTCCCTGACAGGTTCTGTCAGGGTTGCCGTTTACGGTCGTCCCATGACCACGGACACGAATGCGCCCGACACCACTGCGACATCCGACGACGCCACGGCCGCGCTGAACCGGCGGGGCTTCGACTTCTTCACCGGCGTCTGGGAGGTGACGAACCGCCGGCTCGCCGCCTGCTTCGTCGACTCGCAGGAGTGGGAGGAGTTCCCCGGCCACTCGGTGGCGTCGATGGTGCTGGGCGGCGCCGGCAACACCGACGAGATCGACTTCCCGACCCTGGGCCGCCGGGGCCTCACGCTGCGGCTTTTCGACGCCGCCAGCGGTCAGTGGTCGCTGTACTGGACCAGCACCAGTTCCACCGGCGTCCTCGACCCGCCGATGGTCGGCCGCTTCACCGCGCCCGGCTACGGCGAGTTCTTCTGCGAGGACGTGTACCAGGGCAGCCCGATCCGGGTCCGCTACATCTGGTCCGGCACCGACACCGCGACGCCGCGCTGGGAGCAGGCCTTCACCCGTGACCTCACCGGGGCGGGCGGCTGGGAGTCCAACTGGTCCATGGACTTCCGCCGCCCCGGCACGGCGGCGGCGTCAGACTGACCCGGCCACCCCGTCGCTGACCGCGTCGCCCTTGGGGACGTCCGGGTCGCGGAACCAGCTGCCGCTGACCGCCCACTGGATCAGCATCAGCACCACGCCGAGCACCAGCGAGCCGACCCCGATGACGGACACGCCGCCGGTCCTGCCGATGAACGGCAGGCTGATGGTGGTGTGGCCGTAGGAGGGGTCGGCGTAGACGTCGAAGGCGGCGTAGCAGAAGAAGTACAGCAGCATCAGCCCGCCGAGCCCCGGCAGGATGCCCTTCATCCACAGGTCGCGCGCGCTGCGCCGGAGCACCCTGCGGAAGTACCAGGCGCAGGCGAAGCCGGTGAGCCCGTAGTAGAAGGCGATGCCGAGGCCGACCGAGGCGATGGAGTCGCTGAGCACGTTGGTGCTGATCCGGGTCAGCAGCACGTAGAAGGCGATCGAGACCAGCCCCATCGCCACCGTCGACCAGGTCGGGGTGAGGAAGCGCCGGTGCACCCGGCCGAAGTGGGACGGGATGGCCTTGTGCAGGGCCATCGAGAAGCTGGTGCGGGCGGTCGGCAGGATGGTGGTCTGGGTCGAGGCGGCGGCGGAGGTGAGCACCATGAAGATGAGCAGCTTGGACATGAACGCGCCGAAGCCCACCGTCCCGAAGATCGCGTTGCCGAGGCCGGACAGCACGTCCCCGGAGTTGTCCGGATTGCCCAGCCCGTTCCCGGTGGTGCCGACGCCGGCGAAGGCCTGGGCCGAGGTGGAGACCAGGGCGTAGATGAGCAGCAGCAGCACCGTGGACATCACGGCCGCCCGGCCGGGGGTGCGCTCCTTGTCGGCGGTCTCCTCGTTGACCGACACGGCGGTGTCCCAGCCCCAGTAGATGAACACCGCGGAGAGGATGCCCGCGGTGAACGCGCTGGTGGAGGTCACGTCGAACGGGTTGAACCAGGAGCCGGCGATATGGATCGAGGAGTGCGGAGCGTTGCTGCCGTAGACCTTGACCAGCGCGGTCACCGACAGCACCACCAGCATGGCCACCTCGACGCAGAGCAGCCAGCGCTGGAGTGTCGCGGAGACCTCGATGCCGACGTAGCAGATGGCCGTCATCACGATGATCCACAGGACCCCGGCCAGCGTGGTCCACAGCGTGTTGGACGACAGGCCGGGTTTGCCGATCAGCTGGAAGCCGTAGCTTCCGGCGATCTGCGCCAGGTTCGCCATCACGATCACGTCGGCGATGATGATGCCCCAGCCGCCCATCCACCCGGTCCGCGGCCCGAAGGCCCGCGCCGCCCAGGTGAAGGTGGTGCCGCAGTCCGGGTCGACGGCGTTGAGCTCCTTGTAGGCGATGGCGATCAGCAGCATCGGCACGAAGCCCATGATGGTGATGATCGGCGCCTGCAGGCCGACCCCGGCCACGATGATCCCCAGGGTCGCCGCGAGGCTGTAGGCGGGGGCGGTGGAGGCCAGACCGATCGCGACGGACGAGAACAGGCCGAGCGCGTTGCCCTTCAGCCCCTTCTCGCCCGAACCGGAGCCCATCCCGGGGAGGGGTTCCAGTACGTCGGGATCTGCGGGTGGAGGACTCATGGCGACTCCCCAGTCGATGCAACCGGAATGGGATGTCTCATTCTCCTCCGGCGCGCTGCGGAGCAACACTTCTCGGCGGTCCCCTGCTCCGCACGGAGTAGCGGCCTGTTCCCGGCGCGGTGTCCCGCCGCTGTGCCCGCCGCCCGGTGACAGCGGGTCAGGCCGATGGTTGCCCGGTCCCGAGCAGGGCTCGGAGGGGGGTGGTGTCGGGTGGGGTGGCGACGGCGGATTCCACCGCGGGACCGAGCGCCTCGCGCAGTGCGGGGTCGGGGAAGTCGAGGTGCAGCACCTGCTCCCAGGACTGGGTGAAGGCGACCCGTCCCTGGTCCAGCAGCGCGAGCAGGACCAGGGGCCGCAGGGCGTCCGCCGCGGCGTCGGACGGCGGGCCGTCGGCGGCCGGAGCGGCGGCCGGGAGCTGGGCCCTGACGGCGTCCAGCCAGCCCGCGTCGATGGCGCCCAGCAGGTCGGGCAGGCTCTGCAGCGGACGGCCCAGGGCCCGGCCGGCCGCGTCGGTGAGCTTGGCGCAGTCCGCCACCAGCGCCGCGCGGCCCGCGCCGCTGGCCAGCTCGGGCCAGGGCACCGGGCGCTTACCGGCCGCCCTGGGGGAGAGCGCGGTCGCCGCGACCGCCGCGAACAGCGGTGCCACGTCGCGCAGCACCGCCAGCGCGGGCCGCTCCGCGCCGGTCACCGTGCGACCGTCCGGGGGCAGCGCCTCCAGCGCGGCGACCCGCTCGGTGATCGGCGGATGCGAGTCGTACGGCGAGGTCTCCTGGACCGGGGGCTCGCGCCGGACCTTCTCCAGCTCCTCCTGTCGCTGCGCGGAGCCCAGCAGCGACCGGAAGCCGCCGTAGAACTCCTCGGCCAGCGGCAGCAGCCCCGCGTCCCAGCCGACGCCCGCGTAGCGGTCCAGGTAGAAGTCGTAGGCCGCGTCCAGCGCGGGGAGCTGCCGCAGCGCGGCGGCGGCGTGGTCGCGGCCGGCGATCCGGGCCGCGGCCAGGTCGGCGGCGAGTTCCTGGCGCCGTCCGACCGACTCGGAGACCCGGATGTACAGGTTGGCGTAGCGGGCGAACAGGCTCGCGGTGACGTGGCGGCCGCCGGCCCGGGCGTGCTGGACCACGGCGATCAGGCTCTGCCGGCCGCGGACGGTGATCCCGGCGAGCCGGGTGTCGCGGTTGCTGTAATGGCCCAGCTCGTGGGCCAGCACCGCGTCCAGCTGCGGTTCGGTGAGCCCGATCATCAGCGGTACGCCGATCAGCATCCGGCGGTGACCGGGGATCAGCCCGAGCAGCCGGGGGTTCTCGCTGACGGCCGCGTTGACGGCCGGGATCAGCCGGATCTCGGCCGGGGCCCGGGTGCCGACCTGGTCGGCCAGGGTGCGGACCCGCGCCCACAGTTCCGGCTGCTGCTGCTCGCTGACGCTCACTCCGGGGGGCGCCACGTCCTTGGGACGGCGGACGAAGAACACCCCGCGCAGCAGCGGGATCGCGACCAGCAGGGTGACCCCCACCAGCTTCAGCCCGCCGGCGCTGCCGACCGTGTCACTGTGCGTCAGGATCAGCACGTCCACGGCCGCCAGGGCGGCCAGGCAGCCGAGCGCGATCAGATAGAAGCCCGCCAGCAGGGCGAGTGCCTGGACGGCGCGCACGGAGGTACGCATGAATGAAGCCCCCCTCGAACAGCACAGGATCGTCTGTGCGATTGGGGATCGTACCGGCAGCCGCAACCGGCGTGACAGCGTGTTTCCCACTACCCTCGGGACCCATGAGTACCGAGCACCCTCACTCCCACCCTCAGCACGCCTTCGAGACCCTGGCCATCCACGCCGGGCAGGAGGCCGATCCGCAGACCGGGGCCGTGGTCACCCCCATCTACCAGGTCTCCACCTACAAGCAGGACGGCGTCGGCGGCCTGCGCGGCGGCTACGAGTACAGCCGTTCCGCCAACCCCACCCGCACCGCGCTGGAGACGAACCTGGCCGCGCTGGACGGCGGCCGCCGGGGTCTGGCCTTCGCCTCCGGGCTGGCGGCCGAGGACTGCCTGCTGCGCACCGTGACCAAGCCGGGCGACCACATCGTGATCCCCAACGACGCCTACGGCGGCACCTTCCGGCTGTTCGCCAAGGTGCTGTCGCGCTGGGGCGTCGAGTGGTCCGTCGCCGACACCCACCACCCGGAGGCGGTGCGCGCCGCGATCCGCCCGAACACCAAGGTGGTCTGGGTCGAGACGCCCAGCAACCCGCTGCTGGGCATCACCGACATCCCCGCCGTCGCGCACATCGCCCACGAAGCCGGCGCCAAGCTGGTGGTCGACAACACCTTCGCCAGCCCCTACCTGCAGCAGCCGCTGGCGCTCGGCGCCGACGTGGTCGTCTACTCCACCACCAAGTACATGGGCGGCCACTCGGACGTGGTCGGCGGCGCGCTGGTCACCGACGACGCCGAGCTCGGCGAGGAACTGGCCTACCACCAGAACGCCATGGGCGGGGTGGCCGGACCGTTCGACGCCTGGCTGGTGATGCGCGGGATCAAGACCCTGGGCGTGCGGATGGACCGGCACAGCTCCAACGCCGCGAAGGTCGCCGAGTTCCTGGTGGGCCACCCCAAGGTGGCCCAGGTGCTGTACCCGGGCCTGCCGGAGCACGCCGGGCACGACATCGCGGTCAAGCAGATGAGGGCCTTCGGCGGCATGGTGTCGTTCCGGCACAAGGACGGCGAGGAGGCGGCGGTGCAGGTGTGCAACCGTGCGCAGCTGTTCACCCTCGGCGAGTCGCTGGGCGGCGTGGAGTCGCTGATCGAGCACCCGGGCCGGATGACGCACGCATCGGCGGCGGGATCGGCCCTGGAGGTGCCCTCCGACCTGGTCCGGCTGTCCGTCGGCATCGAGTCCGTGGACGACCTGCTGGCCGACCTGGCCGACGCCCTGAAGGGCTGAGGGGTTGACCGTTCGGGCCCTGAGCGATCGGGGCCTGAACGATCGGGGCCTGAACGATCAGGGCCTGAACGATCAGGGCTTGAACGTCTGCATCGACAGGTTGAACCGGGTGAGCAGTTCGCAGAACTGCTCCTGGTCCTGCTCCGGCCACTCCGCCAGGAGCTGACGGATCATCGTCTGCCGGGAGACGCGCACCTCCTGGAGCCGTTCCCGCCCGCGCGGGGACAGCTCAAGGAGGACCGCCCGCCCGTCGTCGGGGTTGGGCACCCGCTCCACCAGGCCGCAGTCCACCAGCGGGGCGACCTGCCGGGTCACGGTGGAGGAGTCGATCCCCATCGCCTGCGCCAGCGCCTTGACGCCCACGGCCCCGGTCCAGTCGAGCCGGTTGAGCAGCAGGAACGCGGCCCGGTCCATGGAGTTGCGCTGGTCGCCGACGCCGCCGATACGCACCTGCTCGACCCGGCGCGCGAAGATCGCGACCTGGTACTGGAGCCGGTCGGCCGTGCTGCCCGCCGCGTCCGTCCCGTCCGCGGCGACGCCGGAAGGGGCGACGGCGGACGGGGCGCTGTCTTCTGAGGTCATCGTGGTCACGATCTGTCGTTCGGTGAACTCATCCGAGCGTATCGGGCCGACGCCCTAGGCTGAACCCCATGAACCGCTGGTCGGACCCCCAGATCACGCTCGACGACCTGCGCGGCGCGCACAAGATGCTGGCCGGGGTGGCCCGGGTCACCCCGATGGAGGGCAGCCGTCACCTCTCCCGGCTGCTCGGCGCGCCGGTGCACCTCAAGTGCGAGAACCTGCAGCGCACCGGTTCCTTCAAGCTGCGCGGCGCGTACGTCAGGATCGCCGGGCTCAGCCCGGTGGAGCGCGCCGCCGGGGTGGTCGCCGCCAGCGCCGGGAACCACGCCCAGGGCGTGGCCCTGGCCGCGACCACGCTCGGGGTGCACTCCACCGTGTTCATGCCGGTGGCGGCGCCGCTGCCGAAGGTCGCCGCGACCCGCGAGTACGGCGCCGAGGTCAGGCTGTACGGGGAGAACTTCGACGCGACCCTGGCCGCCGCGCTGGAGCACGCGCAGAGCACCGGGGCGGTGGTGATCCACCCCTTCGACCACCAGGACGTGGTGGCCGGGCAGGGCACCGTCGGCCTGGAGATCCTGGAGCAGTGCCCGGAGGTGCGCACCATCCTGGTCGGCGTGGGCGGCGGCGGACTGCTGGCCGGGATCGCCACCGCGGTGAAGCTGCTGCGCCCGGACGTCCGGGTGATCGGCGTGCAGGCGGCCGGCGCGGCCGCGTACCCGCCGTCGCTGCGGGCCGGACGGCCGGTCACCCTGGACGGCTTCTCCACCATGGCCGACGGCATCCAGGTGGGCCGCCCGGGTGACATCCCCTTCGACATCGTCAGCCGGCTGGCCGACGGTGTGCTCACGGTCAGCGAGAACGCGCTGGCGCGGGCGCTGCTGATCTGCCTGGAGCGGTGCAAGCTGGTGGTCGAGCCGGCCGGCGCCAGTACCGTCGCCGCGCTGCTGGAGCACGGGGCGGAGCTGGAGGGACCGGTGGTCGCGGTGCTGTCCGGCGGCAACATCGACCCGCTGCTGATGCAGCGGGTGCTGCGGCACGGCATGGTCGCCACCGGGCGCTACCTGTCGCTGCGGCTGCGGATCACCGACCGTCCCGGCGCGCTGGCCACGCTGCTGGGCGTGCTCAGCCGGGTGGACGCCAACGTCGTGGACATCGCGCACGTGCGCACCGATCCCACCCTGGACCTGGGCGAGGCCGAGGTGGATCTGCACCTGGAGACCAAGGGCCCGGAGCACTGCGACGCCGTGATCTCCGAGCTCCGCGAGGCCGGCTACGCCGTACTGCCGCAGAACTGAGTCCGGTACGCCGGGTAGCGGCCCTTTCCCGGCCGGTGGAGGCTGGGGGAGTACCAACGGAGGGGTACCGACCGGGGGGTATCCACCGCGGCGTAGGGAGAGGCAGATGGCGGGAGCCATAACGGCCGAGGGCCTGGTGCGGACCTTCGGCGAGGTCCGCGCCCTGGACGGGGTGGACCTGGATGTGCCGGAGGGCACCGTGCTGGGGCTGCTCGGCCCCAACGGCGCCGGGAAGACCACCACCGTCCGGGTGCTCACCACTCTGCTCAGACCGGACTCCGGACACGCGACCGTGGCCGGGGTCGACGTCCTCAGGCATCCCGAGAAGGTCCGCAGCCTGATCGGCCTGTCCGGCCAGTACGCCGCCGTCGACGAGTACCTGACCGGGCGTGAGAACCTGCAGATGGTCGGCGAGCTGTACCAGATGAGCCCGCGCGAGGCCCGGGCCAGGGCGGTCGAGCTGCTGGAGTGGTTCAACCTCGCCGAGGCCGCCAACCGCACCGCCAAGACCTACTCCGGCGGTATGCGCCGCCGGCTCGACCTGGCCGCCGCGCTGGTGGTCCGGCCGCCGGTGATGTTCCTGGACGAGCCGACCACCGGGCTCGACCCGCGCAACCGGATGGCGCTGTGGGAGGTCATCGAGACCCTGGTCGCGCAGGGCACGACGCTGCTGCTCACCACCCAGTACCTGGAGGAGGCGGACCGGCTGGCGCACGACATCGCCGTGGTCGACCACGGCCGGGTGATCGCCCGGGGCAGCGCCGACCAGCTCAAGGCGCAGATCGGCGGCGAGCGGGTGGAGGTGGTGGTGCAGAACCCGGCGCTGCTCGGCACCGCGGTCCAGGCGCTCGTCCCGTACGCCAAGGGCGAGCCGACGGTGGAGCCGCACACCCGGCGGATCACCTTCCCGGTCAGCGGCGGCGCGCGGGTGCTCGCCGACGTGATCAGGGACCTGGACGCGCGCGACATCGTGATCCAGGACATCGGGCTGCGCCGGCCCACCCTGGACGACGTCTTCCTGGCGCTCACCGGCCACATCACTGCGCCGGAGGACGAGGAGGCCGAGGACGCCCAGGACGAGGGCGCGCCGGACGACGAGAAGGTCCTGGAAGGGAGGGAGTCCTGATGACGGCGACCACAGGGGCGATCGGCTCCGCCGTCCCGGTCCAGCGCGGCGGCGCGCTGCAGAGCCTGCGCGACTCCTGGGTCGTGGCGAAGCGCAACCTGCGCCGGATGACCCGGATCCCGGAGATCGTGGTGTTCGGGCTGATGCAGCCGGTGATGTTCGTGCTGCTGTTCACCTATGTGATGGGCGGCGCGATCAAGGTGCCGGGGGCGAGCGGCGACCCCAACGCCTACAAGCAGTACCTGATGGCCGGCATCTTCGCGCAGACGGTGACCTTCGCGGTGGCCGGCGCCTCCGCCGGCATCGCCGAGGACATGACCAAGGGTCTGGTGGACCGGTTCCGGTCGCTGCCGATGGCCCGCTCCGCGGTGCTGGTCGGCCGGACCATGGCGGATCTGGTGCAGACCGGCCTCACCGTGCTGGTGCTGGCGCTGGTGGCGTTCCTGATCGGCTGGCGGATCCACAACGGGGTGCCGAAGGCGCTGGGCGGCTTCGGGCTGCTGTTGCTGCTCGGCTACGCCTTCTCCTGGATCGGCGCGCTGATCGGGCTGTCCGTGCGCAGTCCGGAGGCGGCCACCTCGGCGGGACTGATCTGGCTGTTCCCGCTGACCTTCATCTCCAACGCCTTCGTCCCGGTCAGCACCATGCCGGGCTGGCTGCAGGCGGTCGCCTACTGGAACCCGTTCAGCGCCACCGTGCAGGCCTGCCGTCAGCTGTTCGGCAACCTGCCGCCGGGGCCCGCGCCGACGCAGTGGCCGATGGCACACGCGATCGAGGTGTCGATCGGCTGGTCACTGCTGATCATGGCGCTGTTCTCGTGGCTGTCGGTACGCAAGTACCGCTCCGCCGTGGGCTGAGCCCGCGGCACGCGGGGCGTGCGGCGGGGCCCACGGCGGAGCGGCGACCGGCTGTCAGCCCTGGTACGGCTTGGCCGAGACGATGCTGACGTTGGCCTTGCGGCCGTTGGGCAGCTCGTAGGTGGCGCTCTCGCCGACCTTGCGCCCGTCGATGGCCCGGCCCAGCGGTGACTGCGGCGAGTAGGTCTCCAGGTCGCTGGAGGCCGCCTCGCGGGAGCCGAGCAGGAAGGTGGTGGTGTCGTCCGCGTCGCCGTCCCAGGCGATGACGACGACCATGCCGGGGCCGACCACCCCGTTGTCGGCGGGGGCGGCGCCGACCTGGGCCCGCTCCAGGAGCTGGGTGAGCTGGCGGATCCGCAGCTCCATCTTGCCCTGCTCCTCACGCGCCGCGTGGTAGCCGGCGTTCTCCTTGAGATCGCCCTCCTCGCGGGCCGCCTCGATCTTCTGGGTGATCTCGGCGCGTGCAGGACCCGACAGGTGTTCCAGCTCCGCGCGGAGCTGGTCGTACGCCTCCTGGGTGAGCCAGGTGACGTTTTCGCTGGTCTGGGCCACAGGTGCTCCTCGTAGGTACATGGCTGGTGGTGCATGCGGACGGAACGCCCCGGATGGGGCGAAACCAGCAGCCTAACAATCTCAGGAACAGCCGACCAGTTCTCCGGTCGTGCCCCGGGCGCTGGTGCGCAAGGTCACCACGGTGTCGTACTCGCTGCCGGACGCCGGGACCGGCACGGTGAGCCGGCCGACCTCGTTGCCGTCGGTGTCGCGCGAGCGGACCGTGCAGCTGGCGGCCTTGCCGCCGGACTTGTCCACCTGGAGATGGATCTGCACCTCGGAGGCGGAGACCACCTGGAAGGCCACGATCTCGCCGCTGACCTGCGACTGCAGCACGTAGGAGGTGCCCACCGCGGCGACCACCAGGACGAACAGTCCGGCGAAGACCCAGTAGGCCCGCTTCCAGCGGCGGTCCGAGCGGGCCGGGTCGGTGCCGTAGCGACCGGCTACGCCCTGCGCCGTAGTACTCATCGGACTTTCGCCTCCACCGCTGGTTCGCTCCGGGATCGAGGAATGTCCGCGCCTCCCAGTCCGTCACTATAGAAGCAGGCAATACCGACGAAGGGCTTTGGGGCGTTGACTGAGCAGCTGCGACTGATGGCGGTACACGCGCACCCGGACGACGAGTCCAGCAAGGGTGCGGCCACCATGGCCTCGTACGTGGCGCGGGGCGTCGATGTACTGGTGGCCACATGTACGGGGGGCGAGCGCGGGTCGATTCTCAACCCCAAGCTCCAGGGCGACCCCTGGATCGAGGAGAACATCCACGAGGTCCGGGCCAAGGAGATGGACGCGGCCCGGGAGATCCTCGGGGTGAAGCAGGCGTGGCTGGGCTTCGTCGACTCGGGTCTGCCCGAGGGCGACCCGCTGCCGCCGCTGCCGGAGGGCTGCTTCGCCCTGCAGCCGCTGGAGGTGGCGACCGAGCCGCTGGTGCGGCTGATCCGCGAGTTCCGTCCGCACGTGGTCACCACGTACGACGAGAACGGCGGCTACCCGCACCCGGACCACATCATGACCCACAAGATCTCGATGGCGGCCTTCGAGGCGGCCGGCGACCCGGACGCCTTCCCGGACGCCGGCGAGCCCTGGCAGCCGCTGAAGCTCTACTACAACCAGGGCATCTCGCTGGACCGGATCAAGGCGCTGGACGCGGCGATGGACGAGCGCGGCCTGGAGTCCCCGTACAAGGAGTGGATCGCGCGCTGGAAGGAGTTCGAGCGCAAGGCACGCGAGATCACCACGAAGGTGCCGTGCGGCGACTGGTTCGAGGTGCGGGACCGGGCGCTGCTGGCGCACGCGACCCAGATCGACCCGGACGGCCCGTGGTTCCGGATCCCGCTGGAGATCCAGCGCGAGGTGTGGCCCACCGAGGACTACGAGCTGGCCCGGTCCCTGGTGGACACCTCGCTGCCCGAGAACGACCTGTTCGCCGGCATCACCGCCAGCGTCCCCGCCTGACACGGCTGGACCGACACGCGTGAACCGGTACGCGTGAACCGGCACGCGTGACACACCTACCCCGGTCCCCCCGCCGCCGGGCGGTGGGGGGACCATGGAGCCATGAGCCCTGCTTCCGTACACACCGCCGCCACCCTGCTCGCCCTGGACGACAACAAGGTCACCCCGGGCGTGCTCGGGTTCATCGTCTTCGCCGTGCTGGGCGTGGGCACCTGGTGGATCCTCAAGGCCATGAACCGGTCCCTGGGCCGGGTCGACTTCGTCGAGGAGCCGGAGGAGCCGGGCCCGGCCGAGAAGCCGTAGCGCCGAACCGCACGGCGACCCGGTCGCTATTGCACATTACTTGCAACTGCATATCGTCAGCCCCTAACGTGGTCAGGTCAGTACTGATCATCGGGAGGGGCGTGCCATGGCGGGGACGACTGGCATGGGGACGGTCGCGCGGATCCGGGGGGCGCTGACCCGCCGGGAGTGGGCCCGGATGGGCGGCATGGTCGCGTTCATCGCCGGGCTGCACATCGTCGGCTGGTTCACCCTGCTCGCCGTCGTCGCCCCGGCGCACTACACCGTCGGCACCCAGCTCTTCGGCGCGGGCATGGGCGTCACCGCCTACACCCTGGGCATGCGGCACGCCTTCGACGCCGACCACATCGCCGCGATCGACAACACCACCCGCAAGCTGATGGCGGACGGGCAGCGGCCGCTCTCGGTCGGCTTCTGGTTCTCGCTCGGCCACTCGTCCGTGGTCTTCGGGCTGTGCGCGCTGCTCTCGCTGGGGGTGCGGACCCTGGCCGGCCAGGTCGAGAACAGCTCCTCGTCGCTGCAGCACTGGACCAGCCTGATCGGCACCAGCGTGTCCGGCGGCTTCCTCATGATCATCGCGGTGCTGAACGCGGTGGTGCTCCGGGGTGTGGTCAAGGTCTTCCGGGAGATGCGGCACGGCGGCTACAGCGAGGTGGAGCTGGAGGAGCACCTGGCCAAGCGCGGGCTGATGAACCGGATCCTCGCCCCGATCATGCGGACGGTCACCAAGCCCTGGCAGATGTACCTGGTCGGGCTGCTGTTCGGGCTCGGATTCGACACCGCGACCGAGGTGTCGCTGCTGGTCCTGGCGGGCGGGGCGTCCGCCTTCGCGCTGCCCTGGTACGCGATCCTGGTGCTGCCGGTGCTCTTCGCGGCGGGGATGTCGCTGCTGGACACCATCGACGGCTCGTTCATGAACTTCGCCTACGACTGGGCCTTCTCCAAGCCGGTCCGCAAGGTCTACTACAACATCACCATCACCGGGCTGAGTGTCGCCGTCGCCGTGATCATCGGCGGGATCGAGCTGACCGGGCTGCTGGCCCAGCAGCTGAACATCAGCGGCGGTCCGATCGGCTGGGTCGCCGGTCTGGACCTCAACAACGTCGGCTTCGTCATCGTCGGGCTGTTCGTCGCCACCTGGGTGGTGGCACTGCTGGTCTGGCGCTTCGGCCGGGTCGAGGAGAAGTGGTCCGAGGGGCTGCGCGACGCGGCCTGACGGCGGGGACCCTCGGAGTCACTGCTCCTCCGCGTCACTGCTCCTCCGCGTCACTGCTCCTCCGCGTCACTGCTCCTCGGAGTCACTGCTCCTCGGAATCCCAGACCGGCCAGCCGCCCGGGCTGTCCACCCAGTACACCTGCTGGGCGTCGTCGAGGTCGAGGTCCGGGAACTCCGCGTGCACCCGCCGCTCGAACTCCTCACGGGTCATCAGCTCGTGCGGGGCGCCGTTGAAGCTGACCAGCCTGCGGCGCGGGTCGATGGCGAAGGCGTCCACGTGGACCAGGTGCTTCGGCGGCTCGCCGGGCGTGGTGCCGGCGGTGTGCGGGGTGTCGGGGGTGTTGGCGTCCATGGCTCCAGGCTGCCCCCGGCGGCGCGGGACCGCGACCGCTCAGCGGGCGCTGCCGATGCCCCGGTCGGCCTCGGCGCCGGCGAGCATCAGGGTGGTCTCGTTGATCGTGCGGAACCGCCCGTCCGGGGCGAACTCGCCGAACAGGTACACCTCCACGCACACCGTGGAGCCGTCCGTCTTGGTGATCCGGACGGTGTGCCGGTCGGCGTAGCGGTCGCCCTGGGCCAGCTCGTCGTGGACCTCGACCGAGCCGCTCGCCACCACCTGGCGCAGGTGCGCGATGTGCGCGAGGAAGCCGGCGCGGTCGTCCCAGCGGCCGTCGGTGCGCTGGCGGTAGTCCGGCGCGAAGTGCCGGTCGGCGGCCTCGTGCAGGTCCAGGCCGGGCCGGAACAGCAGATCGGTCAGCGCGGTGGCGATGTCGGTGCGGGGCGTGGCGTCGGTACGGGGCATGGTGGACCTCCGGGGGCAGAGATGCGTGCGCGGCGCACGCATTGCTGCAACTGTACCACCCAGAAGCGTGCGCGGCGCACGCTAAACTGATGACCGTGACCATGAACGACGCAGGGCGCGACATCGCCGACTCCCTGGGCACGCTGCTGCGGCGCAGCGTCCGGGCCCGCCTCTACCAGGAGCTGACCCGGGGGCTGGGCGAGGCCGTGGACGAGCTCAGCTATCCGGTTCTCAGCGGCCTGGCCCGCACCGGACCGCGCAGCGCCGCCGACCTCGCCCCGGAGACCGGGCTGGACCGCTCCAACGTCACCCGCCGCGCCGACCGGCTGGAACACGCGGGTCTGCTGCGTCGCGAGCCGGACCCCACCGATCGCCGCGCCTCGCTGCTCGTCCTCACCGACGAGGGCCGCCGGGTGGTCGGGATCCTGCGGGAGCGGCTCGCCGCCCGCATCGAGGACTCCCTGGCCGACTGGCCGCCGGAGGAGGCCCGGACCTTCGCCCGTCACCTCGCCCGCTTCGTCCAGGAGGGCCCGTTCGCCGCCGAGCGCCCGGCCGGATGACCGGATGACGGTGCTCCCGGCGGGGCTGCCGGAATCGGATCAGCCCCGCCGGGAGCCGGCCGTGCCGAGGATCAGCTGCCGAAGGACATGGCGATGTCGTCGATGTAGCCGTCGTCGCCGGTGCCCACCAGACGCTTGAAGTTCACGGTGAACGTGACGGAGGCGGTGCCGGTCGGCACGGTGCCGGTGGCCGACCGGTAGAGCAGTTCGGTCTGGTTGCCGCGCTGGGCCGGGGTGACCGGAGCCAGGGTGGCGGTGCCCAGTGACGCGCCGGAGGAGCTGAGGAAGGTGGCGACGAGTCCGGCGTTGTCACCCTGGGTGGAGTAGCCGCCGATCCAGGCGGACAGTGAGTACGGGAGGTCGCCGGCGGCGATCTGGCCGGCCTGGGCCGCGACGCTGTCGGTCTGGGTCATCGAGGCGGTGGCGGTGCTCCCGCCGTCGAAGAAGGCGTTGCCCGGCGACGCCGGAGAGGTCGGTCCCTCGGCGGAGGTCGGGAAGCCGCCGGAGGCGCCGTAACAGACCTGCTGCGGCGCGTTGGTCAGGGTCCAGCCCTGGGCCGGGGTTCCGGTGCCCATGGAGCTCTGGCAGGCCCCGGTCTCGGCGTCGGGGTTGGCGATCGGGACCGAGTACGCGGACCCCGTGCCGGAGCCGACGGTCCAGGCGAAGGAGGTGCTGCCGGCCGCGCCGGTGGTGTCGGTGGCGGTGACCGTCGCCGTGGAACTGCCCACTGCGGTCGGGGTGCCGGCGATCTGGCCGGTGTTCGCGTCGACCGCCAGGCCGGCGGGCAGTCCGGTGGCTGTGTAGGTCAGGGTCTGGCCACCGGCCGAGTCCGAGGCCTGGATCGGCAGCGGGCTGATCGCGGTGCCGACGGTCGAGGTCTGCGAGCCGGGGTTGGTGACGGTGACGCTGTTCCCGCCGGTGCTGCCGTTGGTGAACACCTCGTTGTACGGGGTGGCCCACTTGTCGTTGTTGGTCATCGTGGTGGTCAGCCCGAGCGCGCCCTCGATGACCCGCGCGGTGCTGTAGTGGTCGTACCGGGTGGCGTCCTGGTAGCCGGCCTTGACCGTGCCCTGCGATCCGATCAGGAGCGTGGCGACCTGGTTGGTCTGGCCGGGGCCGAAGCCGCCGGGGGAGTTGGCGCCGTCCTCGTCCCAGGTGAGGACCAGCAGCGACTTCTGCTGGGTCCACGCAGGGGACTGGAACAGCGTGGGCAGGGTCTGGCTCAGCCAGGTGTCGCCGGAGGCGATGCCGCAGCCCTCCATGTCACTGCAGGAGTCGGCGTCGGCCCAGACGAACGCGGGGGTCGTCGCGGTGGAGGCCAGGTCGGTGTTGAGCAGCTGCGGCAGCGGCTGCCAGTGGGACTGGCAGTAGGCGTTGTCGCTCTGCATCTTCGGGTCGTAGTAGAAGGGGACGTCGTCGCTCTCGTAGTTGCCGCTGCTGCTGGTCTGGCAGTTGCTGGTCTGGCTCTGGACGTACTGCTTCCAGCTCTTGCCGGCCGCGTCGAGGTTGTCGTTCAGGCCGTTGTTGGTCGCGGCGCAGGCCGGGTTGGTGATGCAGTCGGCCCCGGGATTGCTGTTGTTGCTGCGCCCGAAGGAGTTGCCGAACGCGATGGCCTCGTAGTTGGGGTCCGAGCTGTGGGTGTTGGCGTGGTAGTTCGTCAGCAGCGACCCCATGGGGACCAGGGTGTTGTTGATGTACGGGGCGGCGGAGTTGCCGATGATCCCGGCGCCGCCGTCGGCGGTGTTGGAGCTGGCCGAGTAGTTGTTGTTCTCCATCATCACGACGAAGACGTGGTCGTACCCGGGCACGGTGGAGGTGGGGACGCTCAGGGTCGGCGCGGTGGCCGCGGTGTCGAGGGTGAGCGAGAGGTCGTCGGCCATCCCGTCGTTCTGCGTCCCGGTCATGGTGAAGTCGACCGCGGTCAGGATCGAGCGGGTGCCGGCCGGGACCGCGGCGGTGGTGCTGCGCTGCAGGAACTGGGTGGTGTTCGAGCGGTCGGCGGCCAGCACCGGGCCGATGGACGAGGTGCCCAGTGCGGCGCCGGACGCGCTGAGGTAGGTGGTCGTGACCGCGGCGGCGTCGTTGTAGCTGCCGACGCCGCCGAGCCATCCGGACACGGTGGCGTGCACGCCGCCGGCGTCGATCGCGGCGGCCGCCGAGGAGACGTCGGTGGTCTGGGTCATCTCCGAGGAGCCGCGGGAGCCGCCCTGGAAGTAGGCGGTGCCCTTCGTCGGCGAGCCGGGGGTGGTCGTGTTGGCGCCGTTGGTGGCGTTGTAGCAGTTGATCACCGGGTCGCCGGAGGTGATCTGCCAGCCCGGCAGGGTGGTCTCCTCCCAGCCGCCGGGGCTGCACTGCGAGGTCTCCGCGCCGGAGTTGAGCAGCAGGTTCGCGCTGGTGGTCGCGGCGGCGGCCGGGCCGACGGTCGGGGCGGACAGTGCCGCGCCGAGCAGCGCGGCCGCTACCGCCCGGCTCGTCCATCGGGTCCACGGGTGGGCTGATCTGAGCGTGCCGTACATCGAGTTCCTCCGAGGGATGCGGGATCCGAGCCACAGGGGGTCCGTCCGTGCAATTGGGCTAGCCCAATCACGTGGAGGATGGCCGTGGCGGGAGGACGGCGCACAACCGGGATCTGCCCGGCAGGCGACGGCTGGGCGAACGGCGTCCGGTGCGCCCGGGCCCGGAGCCGGGCGCACCCGTCGCCAGGTGCCCCGGACGCCAGGGCCGGCGCCCCGGGGCGGTGCCTGGGCGGCCCCGAGAGCCGGTGCCTACGCGGGGCCGCGGCGGTCCAGCACCCCGCCTCGGCTACTCTCGACGGGGTGAGCACACGCCCGGCCGAGGTCAGCGCCCCACCGTCCGCCGCGCTGCGGCCCGCCCGCGAGGGCCTGCCCGAACACGGCGAGGCGCCCAAGTACTTCCAGGTGAAGCACAAGATCTCAGCGGTCCTGGACACCCTGGGCCGGGGGGCCACCGTGCCCACCGAGCGGGATCTGGCCGAGCGCTTCAGCGTCTCGCGGATGACGGTGCGTCAGGCCATCAGGGAGCTGCGCCTGGAGGGCCGGCTCCAGCGCCGTGGCCGCTCCACCGTCGTGGCGGGGCCCAAGTTCGTCCAGCCGCTGATCCTGGCCAGCTACACCGAGGGGGTCCGCAGGCAGGGCCGGCGACCGGGCCGGCAACTGCTCACCCTGGAACAGCTCCCCGCCGGAGCCGATCTGGCCGCGCTGCTGCAGATCCCGACCGCGGCCGCGGTGATGCACCTCGAACGTCTGCTGCTCGCCGACGACGAGCGGATCGGCATCGAGAGCACCTACCTGCCGGTGCAGCGCTTCCCCACCCTCGCCACCCACTTCGACCCGGCCACCTCCCTCTACGCGTTCCTGCGCGCGGCCGGGGTGCAGTTCGCCGAGGCCGACGAGCGGATCGAGACCGTCCTCGCCTCGCCGCGCGAGGTACAACTCATCGGCACCAGCCCGGCGTTGCCGATGCTGCTGATCAACCGGGTCTCCCGCGACCGGGACGGCCACCCGATCGAATGCGTCCGATCCCTCTACCGCGGTGACCGCTTCAGCTTCACCACCCGGCTGACACCGGAACAGCCGTAGCGCTGCGCGGGAGCGTGGTCGAGCCGGGGAGCCGCCGCCGCGGCTCCCCGGCATCCGGCGCATGTCACCCCCAGGCACCGGCGATCTGACGGGTCGTGGCGTTGAGCCGGTTGAACAGGTTGGTCACGCCGATCATCAGCACCTGGCCCGCGAGCCGGAGTCCGCCGCCGAGGTGCTGCGGATGTGCGGCCGTCTGCCGCTGGCGCTGCGGCTGGCCGCGGCCCGGCTGCGACACCGGCCGGGCTGGACCGTGGGCATCCTGGTCGAGCGGCTGGCGGAGGGCGCGAGCGAGTTCGACACCGCGTTCGCCATGTCCGTACGGCAGTTGGACCGGGCCCAGGCCCGGCTGTTTTCTGGATAACGCGGGCCGCGCGGCGGAGGCCTCCGCCGCGTACGAGGCGGCGGAACCGCAGCTGTCCCGGGCGGGGGACGCCCGGGCGGAGGCCGAACCGGCGATGCGTCGCGGCTATCTGAGCTGGGATCAGGGATATGTCGAGGAGCCGCTCGAACTCTTCAGACAGGCCGGGACGTTGTACCGGGAGGCCGGTTGCCCGACCGGCGCCGCCCACGCGGCCGCGTCGGAGGCCTGGGCGATGCTGCAGCTGGGACACCGCGAGGAGGCGGCACAGCGGGCCCGGAAGGTGCTGGACTTCCCGCACACCGACCCCGGTTGGCCGCCCACGCTGAGGGCCCGGATCACCCTCGGCGTGGCCATCGCCCACGAGCAACCCGACGAGGCGGCGGAGCACCTGCACCGGGCGCTGGCCCTGGCCCGCGAGGACGGGCACCTGCACAACGAGGCATCGTGCCTCAACTGCCTGGGCGTCGCGTACCGGCGGATGGGCCGGTACGAGCAGGCGCTCGTCAGCCACCGGGAGGCGTTCGCGCTGCTGGACGAGCTGTTCGAGGAGCACTGGAAGATCCGTTTCCTCAACGGGTACGCCGAGACCTGCCGCCTCGCGGGCCTCCCCGAGGAGGCGCTACGGCTGCACCGCCAGGCCCTGGAGCTGGCCCCGGGACCGGCCTACCGGCACGAGCAGGCGCTGGCCCACGAGGGGATGGCGATCCTCCTCGACGAGTCGGATCCCACCGCAGCCGCCGACCACCGCGCTGCGGCGCAGACCGTCCTCCGGCAGCTTGGCACTGGGCCTCACTGACCGTGCTGGTCAGTTCGTCGAGTACGCCTCGATGTCAGCGGTGACGTCGACCGAGCCGAAGGGGTTGTAGAGACTGGCGTATCCGTGGGCGATGGGCAGGTAGACCAGGACCGGTGTGATCCGGCCGCGCATGAAGTTGAGCGCCGAGTCGAACGGCTGGCTCGCCAGGTCGCCCCAGGCGGTGAGGTAGCCGTCGGCGGTGGGGCCGATGGCGGTCAGGTTGACCAGCACCCCGGTGGCACCGGCGGGGATTCCGTCGACACCGGCGACCTTGAAGCTCAGGTCGTTGGTGGGCCCCATCGGCGCCTTGCGGGCACCGACGCCCGAGCGCGTGTCGAGGACCCGCACGGGGGTGATCGGGGTCATGGGCTCGTTGACGGGATCGGTCGTTGGGCCGAAGGGCAGGTAGAAGCCCTCCACCGAGGCGATGAGGTCCACCGAGCCGGAGTGGTTGAACAACGAGACCCGGCCCTGCGCGTCCACCGGAGCCACGACCGTCGTCGAACGGGTCTCGCCTGCTGTGAAGTTGAGGTCTGACGTGCTTGGCCGACCGGTGCCGGGCTTGGACGCGGTGACGTAACTGCTCGCGGTCGCATTGGTTTCGGTGACGTCCAGGACCACTGCGGTCGCGCCGTACTCGTAGGAGCCCGGGTTCTCGGTCTGCAGGGTCGAGAACGTGACCGACGCGCCCGGTCCGACCTTGCCGAGCCTGGGCAGCCCCTGCTCGCCCCGGGTGTCCAGGACCGGACGGAACTGCCCCCAGGTGTTGTCGTCGTTGATCAGGGTCGTGCCGTTCGACGAGGGTGTGACGGTGTTGTACCCCTCGAGATCGGCGACCATGTCGAGGGATCCGGCGGAGCTGTAGAGGTCCACGACGCCGTCGGCCCCGACCGGAACGTCCACCAGGTTGGCGACGGTCTGTCCCGGACGGTAGTTGAGACCGGCGGCCGTGGGGCGGCTTCCACCGTCGGGGTAGGCGGTGACGAAGCCGTTGCCCGTGGTGTCGGTGGCGGTGAGGTTGAGCAGCACGGACGAGGCGTTGGACACGCCTGCGGCACCGTTCACGCGTAGCCGGACCACGCCGCCCGCTCCGAGCCGGGCCCTGGGTGCACCCAGACCCGCTCGGGTGTCCAGCACGCGCGTGGGGCCGACCGGCACGAACACGGGACCGACGGCGGCCTTGGTGCTCGCGGTGGCGCTGCGTCCGCCGATGTCGGTCAGGGTGCTGTTGATGGTGTATGTACCGGGCCTGCTGTAGGCGTGCTCGACCCCCTCGCAACTGTCGGCCTGGACGACCGGCGTCCCGTCACCGAAGTTGAGCGTGCAGGAGGCCAAGTCGAACGGCGAGTTGCTGCCGTCTGCATGCACCGTCACGCTCAGCGGGGCGTTCGGATTCTGCTCGTTGGAGCTGATCCGGTCGATCAGTGGGCCGGGCGGGTTGATGGTGACCCCCCGCGTGTAGCTCTGTCCGCCCTCGGTCTCGGTGATGGCGTAGACGGTGCTCCTGCCGCCGGTCAGGGTGGTGTAACTGTGGTGCACGGACGCGGCGGTCGAGGTGAGGAGGGGGGTTCCGTCGCCGAAGTCGAAGGTGCGGGTGATGACCGTGCCCCAGGGGTTGCTGTCATCCGGGGTGACGGTCACCGGATAGCCGACCGCCGCATTCTGGGGCTCGACGGTCGGGGCGTCGTACCACAGGGGGTTCTGGAACTCGATCGCCCCACGGTCGTAGTAGCCGCTGCCGGTACCCGTGTCGCGGACGAGCGGGTCGTCCACACGAGGCCTGCCGAAGATGTCGGTGGCCAGCTCGCCGGGTGCGCCGGCGTCGGCCGAGTCGATGCCCGGACTGCCCTCCCTGGGCCACCCCGGGCCCGACGGGCCGGCCTTACCGCCGACGATGTCCTGCTTGCCCTGACCGGTGGCGGTCTGGAATGCCGCCACGGTGGTGTAGGGGGCTCCCGACCAGGTGTAGAGGTCGGCACCTGACAGCGGGTAGAAGAGGTTGTACCCGCTTGTCGACTGACCGGTGGAGTCGGCGCTGACCTGGATCTCGCCGCCGTAGACCAGGTTGTTCTCGATGCTGAGGCCGGTTGAGCCGCCGCCCGCGGTCAGCGCCGTTCGGGCCTGCTCGAAGGTGTTGCTGGTGACGTCGGTGTCGATGGCTCCGTCGAGGACGACACCCGTGCCGGAGCCGTTGCCCGAGCTGATCTGGTCGGTCGTGATGACCGTGTGCTGAACGCCCTGGTCCACCTTGATGGCGTCACCGGCCTGCGGTTCGAGGAAGCTGCGGCTCACGGTGACGCCGTTGCTCTGGCCGGACACCTCGACGGCCGTGGTATTCGCCGGGACGTCGACGCGTACGCCGTCCAGGGTGACGTCACTGGAGTCCTTGACCAGCAGGCTGCTTGTGGACATGACCAGCTGCAGGTTGCGTAGCGCCACGTCGTGGACGCCCCGGAAGCTCAACTGCGGAAGGTTGATGTAGTTGTCGCCGGTGATGGTGATCGGGGCCCCAGGGGTGCCTGAGGTGGTGATCGTGGTCGTCGGGTAGGTGCCGCCGGTGGCTATCTGGACGGTGTCGCCGGGCTGGGCGGATTCCGTCGCGGCCTGAATGGTGCAGTAGGGATCCGCCGCGGTACCGGTGTCTGCGGTGGTGTCCGAGCAGTGGGCGTTGCGGACGTCGACGTACAGCGTCCTTGCGGAGGCCGACGCTGTGGTGGGCGGCAGGACCACACCCGCGGCCAGGAGCGTCAGAGCGGCGAGCCCGGCCGCGCGAGATCTGGACACGGTGTTCCCCCTGGGTTCTGCTCTCCGCCACAGCGCCCCGTCTCGGGGCAGCGCGAAGTGTCGGCTGCGCAACTTACCAGACAGCGCCACAGGCAAGGGCTCGCGCGGGACAGCGGTGGCAGCCTGCTCGATTCACCAGGAGAAGGGGGATCCCGGCCTTGGCGTACTGGTCCACCATCACGATCCGGTCCATGGCCCCCCGCCGGGTACACGACGGGGTGTGAGACAGCTGCGGTGTCCCGTCGATCCGTACAAGGCACGTAGAAGGCACGTAGAAGGCACGCACAAGGCGAGGACTGCTTCGGCACACCCAGTCCACACCTGACGTCGCTCGCTCCGGAGAACGGATCCATGCGCATGAAGTCGTCGACATCCTCGGCTACTACGGCACGTAGGCATCCTGCATGGTCACATCGGGCGCACGCTGAGAACCCGGTCGCAATCGAGCGCGCCCCGTAGGAGCGAAGAGCGCCCGAGTCGGTCAGGCGGCTCCCAGGTCGACCGTGACGGCGAAGGGCACGACGGCTTTGATCACGCCGGTGAACATCTCGCCGTCCCGGTAGACCCGGCCGGCGGGGTCGAGGACGTAGGTGTAGACGAGCGGGACTCCGGTGGCGGCGTGCTCGATTCGCCAGTAGAAGGGGATCCCGGCCCTGGCGTACTGGTCCACCTTGACGATCCGGTCGGTGGTCTCCGAGCCGGGCGACACGACCTCGACCACCAGGAGCAGATGCTCGGGGCGGGTGGGTGTGAGGTCGATGGTCTCCGCCCGGTACACGACGACGTCCGGACGCCGGTTGGTGAGCGGAACGTCCTGCAGGCGGACGTCGAAGTCCGTGTCGGCGTTCCAGTCCGGGCCTGCGGCGGCGTCCAGGGCATTGGCCAGGATCCGGGCCAGCCGGTTGTGCCGCTTGGACGCGCTCGGACTCACGACGACCATCCCGTCCATGATCTCGATGCCGGCGCACTGCTCCTCGGACCAGGAGTCGTACTGCTCCGCGCTGATCTGCGCGTGCATCCATGCGGGCGCGACCATCTCCGCGGTCATGGCCTACCTCCCTCGTGGACGCTCGACAGTTCCGGTGCCGTTCGGCTCAGCGTACTGTCCTCCCGCTGGTGGGGCAGAGGTCAGCGGCTGTGCGATCTGGCCTGCGGCCAATCCGGTGACCCGGGGTGTGGGGCGGAGTCGGTGCCGCCGGCGTGGGGTACCCCTTCTGGTCGCACGCTCGCTGGGCTGCCAGTCCGTCCGCAGCTCCGGGCGGCTTGAGCTGGTCACGTGCGTGTCGACCCCGGAGAAGCTGCTGAACGGCAAGCGCATCGCGGACATGTTCCACGAGGAGTTCTTCTCCACCAACTTCTGGGCGATGTGGTGCACCACCTTCGCGTTCGAGCCCTGGCACAGCGCGATCGAGTTCCGCCGCTACCTGAACCGCTTCGTGCACCTGTTCAAGACCTTCGACACCATGTCGGGGATCTACCGCACCAAGTTCAACCAGTTCGACTCGATCGTGCGCCCGCTGCTGAAGTGGCTCACCGACCAGGGCGTCACCGTCCAACTCGGCACCCGGGTCACCGACCTGCGGCTGACGCCGGGCGAAGCGCTGACCGTGGAGGCCGTCAGCTGGGTCCGCGACGGGAAGAGCGAGGAGGTCGCCCTGACCCCGGGGGATCTGGTGCTGGTGACCAACGGGTCGATGACCGCGAACTCGACCCTGGGCTCCACCGATGCCGCCCCGGTTCTGGACACCACGAACTGGCCTTCATCGGCCAGTACGCCGAGGTCCCCGACGACGTCGTCTTCACCGTGGAGTACTCCGTGCGTACCGCCTGGGCGGCGGTCGCCGGTCCGCTTCACCTCGACAAGCAGCCGCCGCCGGTCTACAAGGGCCGGCACGACCCCAAGATTCTCGTCGAGGCCCTGCAGACCCTGCACCGGCGCTGACACCGCAGCGGGGTAGCGCGTTGCGCGCGGGCTCGCCGGCCTGATGGTGCACGGCAACACGCGCGACAGGCCGGGCCGGCTCCACTGCGGAGCAGGGCCCGGCCTGACTCGCGCGGCCGGCGGTCAGTAGCTCAGGCCCCACTTGATCTGGGTGGCGACCGCGTGGGTCTTCGCAGACGGTGCCGCTGACACGCTGGCGGCGAGGGGTGCTGCGGCGGCGATCGCGGCGGTCAGGGTCAGCGCGGTGACGAGGTGGCGCACGCGAAGGGTCTTGGTCATGGTTTCTCCGGAGGTGATGGCAGTCCGGGAGGACTGGTTGCCCTGGAGTTTCGGGTCACCCGGGGTCGATGCGGTGTCTGATGGAAGGATTCGAAGTGAACAAGATCGAATGCTCGAGGTGGCCTGAGGCACAGGCGCTGAACACGCGTCCAGGGCGCACAGCCCGGCCGCCGAGCTGTCCGTCCTGCGGACCCCTGGAGCCGTCCGCAGGCTCGGCTCGCTAGGCTCGCCGTTCCAAGCCTGTGAACTGGAGAGCCGCCATGACCACCGAACCCGTCGTCCTGATCCAGCCCGGATACGAGAACTCGGGGCCCGAGCACTGGCAGAGCCTGTGGGAGCAGGCGAACCCGGACTTCGTCCGTGTCGAGCAAGCCGACTGGGACGCCCCGCTCCTGGACGACTGGGTCCGGACCCTCGACGAGACCGTCCGGGCCCAGACCGGACCGGTCGTCATCGTCGCCCACAGCCTCGGCTGCGCGACGGTCGCGCACTGGGCGGCCCGTCACGGCGTGGTCATCCAGGGCGCGTTGCTCGTCGCGCCGGTCGACATCGACAACGCCGGGCTCGACGCAATCTCCACCTTCGCCCCGGTCCCGCTCGCGCCCCTGCCGTTCCCGAGCATCGTCGTCGCCAGCACCGACGACCCGTGGGCGACCATCGAGCGGGCCCGCCGCTTCGCCGACGCCTGGGGCTCCGACTTCGTCGACGCCGGACCGCTCGGCCACCTCAACAGCGCCTCCGGGGTCGGCGACTGGCCGGCCGGCCGCGAGATCCTCAAGGGCCTGACCAGCTGATTCCCGGCGACTGAACGGCGACCGGGCCGTCGAGGGCCGCCGGTCAACGGCTGGCGGGAGACCGCACCGGTTCGTTCACCGTCCGGGTTGGGTCGTCGATCTCGATGGTTCCGTCTGTCTCCGCCTTGCGCAGCAGCATGTCCTCCAGACGCAGGAGCAGAGACTTGTCCAAGGAGTTGTCCGTAGTGGTCAGGACGCCCGCTCGGTGATGCCACCTCGCCCTACCTGCTCCAGCACGCAGACAATCCCGTGGACTGGTGGCCCCGGGGCCCCGAGGCGTTTGCCGAAGCGGCGCGGCGCGGGGTGCCGGTCCTGCTGAGTGTCGGCTACACCGCATGTCATTGGTGCCAGTGAACTCGCAAACGCGGTAGTCGGAGGTGCTCACACCTCTCTGATGATCACGCGGCTCCCGCAGAGCTTCGACCAGTCGTCGCGGTCGGAGGTCAGGACGATCACGGGGGCCGGAACACGGAGCGCAAGTGCGGCGACGAGGGCGTCGATCGCGTACTTGTGCCCGTGCAACCCGTCTACGCGGTGGATCGGAGCAACGTGCGTCCGGCGATGTTGAACCTGGCCCTGCACGGGGTGAGCCTGCCGCAGGTGGAACTGGCGGATCCGGCGACGCTGTTGCGGGACCGGAACCTGGGCCGTGCCGATCGGGTGCTGAGCAACCCGCCGTTCAATCAGCGGATCGACGGGTGGGGACAGGGGCAGTTCATCGCACCACCGGAGTCGAGCGCCAACTTCGCCTGGCTGCAGCTTGCCTGGTCCCAGCTCAAGGAAGGCGGGATCGCGGCGGTCGTGATGCCTGCGCGGGCGGCTTGGGCGGGAGGAGCGGAGGCGCTGATCCGGCGCGAGATGGTCACCCTGGGCGCGGTTCTCGCGGTGATCGCCCTGCCGGCGCACCTCTTCGCGGGTACCAACATCGCCGTGCACGTCTGGGTGCTCGGCCGGGGCCGTCGGTCCCGCCCGGCGCACCGAAGCGACTCCGTGATCCTTGTCGATGCGCGCAGCGTGGGGGGCCGGTCGTCGGAGCGGCCCCGCGTGCTGTCTGGCGAGGAGGTCGACCGCATCGCAGATCGCTTCCGGCTCTGGCTCGGAACCTCGGAGGAGGCGGACGAGTCGGGTTTCTCCCGATCGGTTGCCTACGCCGAACTCATCGAGAACGCCGGCAGCTTGGATCCGCGGACCTACCTCCGGACGGAGAGCGGGCCGGGCGGGTCCGCAGACCTGAGCGTCATGCTGGCCGATTTCGAGCGGCGCAACCGCGAGACATCGGAGCTTGGAGCGGAACTGGCGCAGATCGCCGGCGCACAGGATCAGCTGGCGCAGGACGGCATCCGATGCCAGGACCTGCTGCTGAAGGACGTGGTGAGCGGCGGGCCGGCGGTCGGTGGTCGTTCCGTGCGGCTGCTCGCAGGGCCTTCGGGGAGCCTGGTCCGGGCTCAGGACTACGTGCACGCCGCAGGGGTGCCCGTTGTGATGCCGAAGGACATCTCGAACATCGGCTTCATCGAGGACGGCATCAAGTACATCTCCGAGCAGCATGCCGAACGACTTGACCGCTTTCGGTTGAATCGCGGGGACATTGTCGTCGCCCGCCGGGGCGATCTCGGGCGATGCGCCGTGGTCGGAGAAGAACAGCAGGACTGGGTCTGCGGCACCGGCTGTTTCGTGATCAGTCCTCCCGGCACCGTTGACTCGCACTACTTGGCGGCATTTCTGCGCAGTCCCGGAGCTCGGGATTGGCTCGACACGCATTCGACCGGGAGCCTGGCTCTGCGGACCATCTCGCTCGAGGTGCTCGGGATGCTGCCCGTCGCCCTTCCCGATCTCGACACCCAGCGGTCCATTGGCGAAGCCATGGCGAGCTTCGATGCCCATGAGCGGCGGTTGCTGGACCAACTTGCAACGACGCGGGACATCCGCGGCAAGGCGCTGGACAGCTTCCTGGCGAGATGAAGGTGGCCGGAGCCCCGGCCCGGGGTCCGGCAGGCGGCGCTGCTCCGGGTGCCTCCCGTGCGGCTGTGGCGCCTGCAGGTCCCGCGCCCTGTCGGCGCTCCATTGCCAACCGCGTCCGCAGGCGAGCCGGTCGTTGTCCGGCACTCCCGAAGTTTCTCCTGAGTCGCTGGAATAAAGAGTTGAATCAAGTCGCTCATGCTGCTTAGAATCGAAGGCAAGCCAAGGCATCCCGTCGGGGAGGCCGTCTACGTCAGGAGCGGGCATGGCCACGCTGAGCATCCACTTCGACCCCGCTGTCATCGCCCGACTCGTGAGTGCGAGCCGTGACGACACCGTCCACGTCACCCTGTCCCTCGGTGGAGGGGTCGTCTCCGCTCAGGCTGCTCCGGTGATTCCCCAAGGGCCCCTGGCCGGGCTGATGCGCGCCGACCTGCTCGAACCGGGGACGGTCCTCACGTTTCGTCAGCGCCGCGCCAACAGGTCGGGCCGCGCTGTCGTCACCGCCGACGGCCAGCTCGTCGTCGACGGGCACTCCTCTCCCTTCCCCTCGCCGTCGAAGGCCGCAGAAGCCGTGACCGGCAACATCATCAATGGCTGGACCCTATGGCGGACGCCCGACGGCTCGACGTTGGACCAGCTGCGACAGAAGCTGGATGCCGAGTAGCCGACCCAGGCAGCCCTCGACCGAGGGGCGCCACATCCGTCCGTGAACCAGCCGTTTGCCTGTTCCCGCCGCCAAGACATCCCGTTTCGGCGGCGGGCTCCGATCCAGGGGGCTTCTTGTACGTAACCTTTGACCTGATGACTGCCCTTGTTGTTTCCGGGGCCTTCGCGGCCGGGGCGCTCGTCTACCGCTGGACCACACCGTCGGAGGGCGCGACCGCTCTGTCGAGAGGCGAACGACTGGCGCTCGCCCTTGGCGCGGCGGCGACCGTCATCATGATCGGCGGCTACCTCGGGAACGGGTTCCGGGGTGTCGAGCACACCGCGAACGCACAGCCGAGGGGAGCTGTGGAGGCCGTGAAGCCCTGAGTCGGCCGGTAAGCGGTGCCGTGGCCGGCGGTACCCCCAGGCGGAAAGTCTGCCCGGGGGTACCGCCGGTACTCGGGTGCGCCGGGCCGTTGTTTTGGCAGTGGTTCCGTTGCCCGCCATGAGTAGGGTGGCGGCGTGAATCGTCTCGCCGGTGCGACCTCGCCCTATCTGCTGCAGCATGGCGAGAACCCGGTCGACTGGTGGCCCTGGGAGGCGGAGGCGATCGCGGAGGCGGCGCGGCGGGGGGTGCCGGTGCTGCTGTCAGTGGGGTACTCCGCATGCCACTGGTGCCAGTGATCTCGCACAAGTAGGTAGTCCTGACCTGGGGTGTTTCCGGGGAGTACCGGGATGGACACGTAAGATGAGTGGCTAGGCAGGGACATGGATGCCTGGGTCGAAGACCAGCTGGCCACCCCGCCCGAGCGCACATCCTCGCTGCCGCACCCCGTCGGAGACCGTGGCCCCATATCCTGAGAGGCGACAGGAAGGAGCCGTTGATGAGCGTCGACGCGGTCATGCACACCGAGTTCCCCACTGGGTACGTGGTCTTCTTCGGAGCCGACGGGAAGGTGGTCATGACCCCGCAGAGCGAAGAGCATTCCAGCACCATCAAGTCGATGCAGTACGACACGATCCTGTCGTTCGGGCGCCATGCGAAGACTGTCTCCGACGTCTACATCGACTTCCCCGCGGACGAGAACTCGGCCCCCGATCTCGCAATCATGCGGGAGGACGCGCAACGGCAGGGCAAGCGCTACGGCTTCGAGGACGTGCTGCTGATCGCCGAGGTGGTGTCCGTCTCCTCCGCGCGCAAGGACTACGACGACTGCACCGCGAAGTACGGCCGCTACGGCATCCCGGTCTATGTGGTGGTGGACCCGTACGCCGGGGAGGTCGTCGTCCACACCCAGCCCACCAGCTCCGGTTACATCGCGGCGCACACCCACAAGTACGGCTCGGGCAAGCTGCCCATCGAGCTGGCCGACGGGCGGACCTACACCCTCGACCTGGACGAACTGCCCCGGCCCGAGCCGGACGCCTGCTGACCGCATAGCGGAGCTCGGCCCGCGCCTCCGGGCACCGGAGGCGTCGTACGCGTGTGTGGAGCGGGTCCGGCGGGGCTGGTGCTACCGCTCCGCACAGCGCAGGAGCTGCCAGCCCAGTACGGCCAGGGCGAGTGTCTGCACGAGAGAAGTGAGCACGAGTAGGGGCTGAACGGTGGGAGAGCACCAGAACGCGGTCGTGCAGACCATTGGCAGGACCAGGTACGTGAACAGGTCCACCGCGGTCTGAAGCCGCTTGCGCATGGAGCGACCCGCAACGTTGCGGTGGTAGACCTCCCAGCCGAACACTGTGCCGTGGGCGGAGGCGAGTTCCCCCAGGCGCGGTCCCAGTTGGTCGCGGACGTAGCAGCCGATCGCCGAGATCTTCTCGTCGTTGACCAGGTAGGTCCAACCCAGGATCAGACAGATCGCGGGGACGAAGAGCAGCAGTCGGGACTGTCCGCTCTGGACGGTGACCGCCACGACCGCGGTGGCCGCGGCGAGCGTGAAGTAGAGCAGGTTGTCGCGGAACCCGATGCGGGTCTTCTGTTCCTCCTTGAGGCAGTCGTATTCGGCCAGCAGGATTTTGCTCTCGGTGACATCGTCCGTGGAGGTCACAGGCATTCCCATGCTCGAGTTCAGGATCAGCCGGCGATCCGGAAGGGCGTCAGCTTGTTGGGGCTGTGCCGTTCGATCCAACCCTTTCCGTCCGCCGCTATCCCCTCCAGGAGCCGGAAGGTGTGGGTGGAGCCAGCCGCGCTGAGGTTGATCTCGGAGATTTCCTGAGAATTCTCGTCCGGCGCCAGTTGATGGGCATCGGCGTCCTTGACGCGGATCTTCCTGGCTGGTCCGTTGGTGAGGACGAGTTCCAGGTCGTAGCCGACGTCGACGTTCTCCGTCACCTGCACGGAGGACAGCACGTCGAACCGGTAGTTGCTCCGCTGCTCGTTCTTGCGCGTTGCGTCGGAGAAGTTGAACTCGGAGCTGATCTCGCGGATGCCGTCCTGGGTGAACAGGAACAGGCGGAAGACGTAGTGCGAGTACCGCCAGGGGCCGCCCCTGACCCGGCCTCGTTTATAGGAAGGGGCTGGGGCCACCAGGATGGTGTGGGTGATCAGGTCGCGCCAAGTGAGCCGGTGGTGCCGGAGCGCTTCATCGACGAACGAAGTCTTGTCGCAGGTGAGCCAGGTCGCCATTTCCAGCTCGCTGGGGCGCGTGGCGTCCAGGAGCGACTGCCAGCGCTGGTGGGCGATCTGTCGTGCGGTGAGCTGTTCACTGTACTTCTGGGTCTCCCGGGCCACCCGGTGCTCTTCACGCCGGACCTTCAGCCAGAGGGAAGCCGCCGCGTGCCCGGACCAGGCCGCACCGAGTAAGGCCAGGAACGCCCACAGAGGCTGCGGCGAGGCGGCACCCGAGACTGCCGTTCCGAACGCGGTCAGAGCCGCGCTGCCGAGAACGGTCAGGGCCACCACGGTCAGGGCCTTCGTCCTGACCGGAGTCGGGTCCTGGCGGTGATGATCGAACGGGGTGCCGTTGTTGTGACGGTTCCGGGCGTCCTCAGCGAGGTACCGGATCAACCAGGTGACCCGGTCCACACTGATCCGGCTCTCCCGGTAGAGGTCCGCGATCTCGGCGGCGAGGCTTTTGCGGACCTGGTCGGTGTGGGCGAGCCAGGCGTCCGGGGTGAACCCGTAGGGCGTGCGAACGCTGAAGTAGTGATCGAACGAATGGCGGACGTGGTTGGTGAACCCGTCCTCGGCGGAGGCGGGGCCGCGCGTGTGCGGGACGCGGGTCACGGCCGTGAGGTCCAACCGGGGTTCCTGGCCCCACCACCGGACGCCGAAGCGGGCCGCGGTCAGACCCGCGCCGAGCGCAACCGGTAACTCGACGATCGCCTTGGCTGGATCCGCGATCAGTGCCAGGGCCCAGAGGAGCACGCTGCTCACGACGAACAGGACCGCCCGGACCGGGAGGGCCGCCTTGGCGGCGGGAGTGGTGCTCGGACGGGGCGGAACTGCCCGCGCCCCAATGGGGGCGGGCTCGAAGTAGGCCCAGACCCGCCGGCTCCGGTCGTTGCCGAAGCGCTCCGCCCTGGCCTGTTCGCGGGTCTCCGCCCACAGGTCGTCCTTCAGCCCTCCGGTGAGCATGAGGTCGAGGTGGCGGAGGATCGCGTCGTGCTGGCGGAGCGGCAGGTCTTGCAACTGCTTCAGCACGGGGCCGGTCTCGCCGCTTGCGCTGCTGAGCACCGCCAGCAGGTCGAAAGTGACGCGCAGGGCTTCCTTCCACTCGTCCTCGGCGCATACCCGTACGAGCTCGGAGGTGTAGCGCAGCCAGTGGATCTCTTCGGTGCTGAGGTCGTGGTAGGTGCGTGCGCTGAGTACGGCGAGCACCAAGTGGAAACGAACCTCTGCGACGTCGTACCCGTGGGCGATCGCATCGGTGATCATTTCGCGGGCGCGGCTGGGGATGCCGTCCTCCAGGAACCGCACGCCCACCCTGTACTTCTCCTGCGGCGAGGCGTCCGGGTGGACGAAGTAGACGTTGGAGTTGTGTACGGTCTCGGCCTGGATCCCGACGGTGGAGTCGTAGGCGGCCGAGTTGTACGCGGCACCGTTGCTGTGGCTCATGCCAGGTCACCGGCCGCGGCGATCATGGGAGCCAACTCGGCCACCAGCGCGGGGCACTCCGCTACCAATCCACGCAGCCTTCTGAGCGCCATGGCCGTCCGCTTCGACGATTCAGGGGTGTTCCTCCCGGCCGCCCGGACGGCGGAGTCCAGATCGGTCAGGGCTTCTTGGTAGGTGTCCTCGTCGAGGACACCTTCGACGAGGTGCCGCCCCAGCTGCTCGCGGAAACCGTTCAGTTCCGCGATCAGGTCTGTCGGGCCGGATGCCTTCGGGACCGCATTCATGTGCACGCTGCTGCCCGTGACCGAGCCGGCCATGATGCCGACGGTGCTGTTGTGGGCGGCGTTGCTGACGCGTCGGTCGAACCTGTCGGCCGAACGGACCCTGTCGTCCCGGGGCATTGCGGTCTCCTCCTGTTCCCCCACCAGTTCCACTGCCAGCCGGGTAGCGAACGCCGCCGCGTTCGCTGCGGCCCGCGGCTGCCAGTTGCGGTCCTCCGCACTGCTCTTCGTGCCGTCCGCCCGGTCGCTGATCCCCCGGACGATGGCCACTGGTGCCCCGTTGAGATGGCCGGCCTGTGCCACACCGGCCGCCTCCATCTCGATGGCGAGTGCGTCGTTGTAGTGCTGTCGGATCCACTTCGCCTCGGCCGAGATCCTCGAGTTCTGGACGACCTCGCCAGCGGCGATCGCCCCGAAGCGCACCTGCGGCACGTCCTCGTGACCGGGTGTGGGGTCCGTCCAGTCGTTCAAGCGGGCTAGGTGGGAGGCGAGCTGGCTGATGCCATGCGGTGCTTCCCACACCCGGGGGCGGGCTTTGAGCCCGTCGTCCTCGCTGGTCCCGCCGTGGTAGGCATACACGTGTGTCGCCATCACCACGTCGCCCAGCCTGGCGGTGTCCCATAGGGCGCCGGCGACACCGACGAACAGCACAGCCACCGGCGAGAATTCCTGAATCGCGCGTTCGGCGATCACTGCGGCGGAATGGTTCCCCTTGTTCGTCAGGCCGAGTGCGACACGGCACGATGTGCCCTGAACGGTTCCCACCTCGAACCGGGTGCCACGCTTATGGCGATGCACCTGCGGATCCGCCAGCCTCTGGCGCACAGCCTGGTATTCAAGATTGAGGGCAGTGAGAACCACCACCGGGCCATTCGACATCTATCCCTCTTCCCCTCTCGTGTTCTCTTCCATCGCGGATGGCGCGGGTCGGATCAGCGGTGGGAACAGCACGGTTTTCGGACCGGCTTGGTACAGCCGTGCGGGCCGTCCTCCCGTGGTCCTGCGATCCGTGCCGACGGGGACGATGAATCCCTTCGCGGCTTGGACCTTCCGGTAGAAATTGCGGGTGTCGAGTTCGGTACCCCAGACGGCCTCGTACACTTGTTGCAGCTCTGCGATGGTGAAGTTCTCCCCGCAGAATGCAGTGGCCAGCGCCGAGAACTCGAGCTTGGTGCGAGCGTGTTCGATCCCGTCCGTAGCGATTCGACGGTGGTCGAAGGCGAGCGCCACCTCGCCGGACAGGACGGCTTCCGCGGGAATCCACGCGGCATCGGTGGCATCCGTTCCCGCGATCGGGTCGGGCAGCCCCGGTGCGATCGCCAGGTGGGCCACGGAGACGACTCGGCCCCGCGGATCGCGGCCCGAGTCCCCGTACACGGCCAGCTGTTCAAGGTGCACCCAGCCGGCGGCCAGGGCCGTTTCCTCGCTCAGTTCGCGGTGGGCGGCATCCAGAATCTCCTCACCATCGTGGTTCAGGAATCCTCCGGGCAGGGCGAGCATGCCCCGGAAGGGATCTTCGCCCCGCTCCACCAGGAGGACGTGCAGGCGGCTCTCCCGCAGCGTCAGGATCACGAGATCGACCGTCAGCAGTACAGGAGGTGGTGACCACACGTCATCTTGCATGTTCTGCAAGGTACTTCAGTTACTGTCACTTGCACAAGAAGGGAGGCGATGAGGATTGCTGCGCCGCTCGACCCCATAGCCGCGGCGCGTGCGGCGGGTCTGCACGGATCGACCGGCTGGCACCGGTCCCACCAGTCGTTCCGGTTTCGGGGTTCCCGCGGCCGGTGCTGCGATACTGCCCACATGGTGAACCGCCTGGCCGATGCCACCTCCCCGTACCTGTTGCAGCACGCCGACAACCCCGTGGACTGGTGGGAGTGGGGCTCGGAGGCGTTTGCGGAGGCGGAGCGGCGGGGGGTGCCCGTTCTGTTGTCAGTCGGTTACTCTGCGTGCCACTGGTGCCATGTGATGGCGCATGAGAGTTTCGAGGACGCCGAGCTGGCGGCCTATCTGAACGAGCACTTCCTGCCGGTGAAGGTGGACCGCGAGGAGCGGCCGGACGTCGACGCGGTCTACATGGAGGCGGTGCAGGCGGCCACCGGGCAGGGCGGCTGGCCGATGACGGTGTTCCTCATGCCGGGTGGGGAGCCGTTCTACTTCGGGACCTACTTCCCGCCGCAGCCGCAGCACGGGCTGCCCTCGTTCCGGCAGGTGCTGGAGGGGGTGCGGGCCGCGTGGACGGACCGCCGGGCCGAGGTGGCGGAGGTCTCCGCGCGGATCGCGGCCGACCTGGCGGCGCGCGGGGACGTGTACGGGGCGGCCGGACAGCGTCCGCCGGGAGCGGCGGAGCTGCACGAGGCGGTGGTCGAGCTCGGCCGCGGCTTCGACGAGGCGCGCGGCGGCTTCGGCGGGGCGCCGAAGTTCCCGCCGTCCATGGTCCTGGAGTTCCTGCTGCGGCACCATGCCGCCACCGGCTCGGCTGCGGCGCTGCGGATGGTCGGGCAGACCTGTGCGGCGATGGCCCGGGGCGGGATCTACGACCAGCTCGGCGGCGGCTTCGCCCGCTACTCGGTGGACGCCGGGTGGGTGGTCCCGCACTTCGAGAAAATGCTCTACGACAACGCGCTGCTGCTGCGGGTCTACCTGCACCTGTGGCGCGCCACCGGCGACGCGTCGGCCCGCCGGGTGGCGCTGGAGACGGCGGACTTCCTGCTCGCGGAGCTGCGGACGCCCGAGGGCGGGTTCGCCTCGGCACTCGACGCCGACAGCGAGGGACCGGACGGCGGGCACCACGAGGGCGCGTTCTACGCCTGGACGCCGGAGCAGCTCACGGGGGTGCTCGGGCCGCAGGACGCGGAGCGGGCGGCGGCCCTGTTCGCGGTGACGGCGGTGGGGACGTTCGAGGCCGGCGCCTCGGTACTGCAGCTTCCGGCCGACTGCGAGGACGCCGAGTGGTACGCCTCGGTCCGGGCCCGGCTGCTGGCCGCGCGCGCGGAGCGGCCCCGGCCGGCCCGGGACGACAAGGTGGTCGCGGCCTGGAACGGCCTGGCCGTCGCCGCGCTGGCCGAGACCGGCGCGCTGCTGGAACGGCCGGAGTACGTCGAGGCCGCGCTCGCGGCCGCCGACCTGCTGCTCTCGGTGCACCTGACGTCGGAGGGGCGGCTGTTGCGCACCTCGCGGGACGGGCGGCCCGGCGGTCATGCGGGGGTGCTGGAGGACTACGCCGACACCGCCGAGGGCTTTCTGGCGCTGTACTCGGTCACCGGGGAGACCAGCTGGCTCACCCTGGCCGGGCTGCTGCTCGACGTGGTGCTCGACCAGTTCGCCGACCCGGCGTCAGGCGGGATGTACGACACGGCGGGTGACGCGGAGCGGCTGATCAAGCGGCCGCAGGACCCCACCGACAACGCCGCCCCGTCCGGGTGGACGGCGGCGGCCGGCGCGCTGCTGGGCTACGCGGCGCTGACCGGCTCGGCACGGCACCGTACGGCGGCCGAGCGGGCGCTCGGCGTGGTCACCGCGCTGGGCTCGCGCGCCCCGCGCTTCATCGGCTGGGGTCTCGCGGTGGCCCAGGCACTCCTCGACGGCCCCCGGGAGGTGGCCGTGCTCGGGCGGGCCGACGACCCGGCGCGGGCGGCGCTGCACCGCGCGGCGCTGCTCGCCACCGCGCCGGGCGCGGTGGTCGCCGTCGGCGCACCGGCTGCCGCCACAGTCGCTGACGGGGAGGGCGCGGGCGACGGACGCGACGCGGGTGACACCGGCGACGTGGAGGTGGCGCTGCTGGCGGACCGGCCGCTGCGCGAGGGCCGGGCGACGGCGTACGTCTGCCGCCACTTCAGCTGCGACGCCCCGGTCACCGACCCGGCCGCGCTGGCAGAGCAGTTGCGCTGACCGGAGCCGCTGACTGGCGCGGCCGACCGGAGCGGCCGAGGGGGGCGGCTAGGCGCTGAAGGCCGCGGCCACCGCGTCGAGGGAGCGTTCGACGAGGGTGACCACGTCCTCGCTGCCGCCGTGCTGGGCCCAGTGCTCGACCGCCTGGCCGCAGGCGGCCGTGACGGCGGCGACGACGGCGCGCAGTTCCAGGCTGTCGCGTGGTTCCCCGGTGCGGTCGGAGAGGATGCCGGCGAGCAGGTCGACGGTGCGGATCATCTCCGCGGCGCTGCGCGCGCGGATCACCGCGTTCTCCTGCATCAGCCGCATCCGCAGCAGCATCTCCTCGGGTTCGGCCGTGACGATCTGGCGCAACGCGGGGAGGAACGACTGCCGCATGGACTCCAGCACCGGCTCACCGGCCGGGCGGGCGCGCAGCGCGGCCTCCATCACCGGGTCGTACTCGTCACCGACGACCAGGTCTTCCTTGGTGGGGAAGTACCGGAAGAAGGTGCTGGGCGAGACCTCGGCGGCATCGGCGATCTGGTCGACCGTGGTGCCGTCGTAGCCCTGCTCGGTGAAGAGGCGGAAGGCCGCCGCGCGGATCGCGCGGCGGGTCTTCAGCTTCTTGCGCTCCCGCAGCCCGAGCGGGGCGGCGAGCAGGTCCTCGATGGGCGTCGGTGCGGCAGGGGTCATGCCACTGATTGTGCGTGATCACCGGACGGCTTGGCGACGTGCCCGGGCATCCGCAGGGCGATCAGCAGGGCGGACAGCGCCGCGCCGATGCCGCAGATCAGCAGGACCGTGGTCATGCCGTCCAGGAACGCGCCGTGCGCGGAGGCGGCCAGGGCCGGGGAGTGCAGCGCGTCGGCGACGGACTGGGCGGCGGAGACGGAGCCCCGGGCGGTGTGGGCGAGCGCCGGTGGCAGGGCGCGGGTGTCCAGGTGGTCGCCGTAGATGCCGGCGAGCAGGCTGCCCAGGAGTGCCACGCCGATGGCGCCCGCGGACTGACGGAACGTCTGCAGCAGCCCCGAGCCGACCCCGGCCCGGTCCTCGGGGAGCGCGGCCATGGCCGCGCCCATCGCCGGGACCATGGTGAAGCCCATGCCCAGGCCGAGCAGGCTGAGCCAGAGGGCGGTCCAGCCGTAGCCGTCGGCCGGGGTGGTCCGGCTGCCCAGCAGCATCGCGGCGGACACCAGCAGCAGCCCGGCGGTGACGACCCAGCGTACGGAGACCCGTTCGACCAGTCGTTCGGCCAGCCGCGCGGCCACCAGCAGGCCGCCCATCAGCGGCATCAGCCGCACGCCGGTGCCCATCGCGTCGGCGCCGAGCACCGACTCCAGGTACTGCGGCAGCACGAACAGGGCGCCGACCAGCACCGCGGTGACCAGCACGGTGGCCACGGTGCTCCAGCGGAAGGTGCGGTCGGCGAGCAGGCCGAGGTCCAGCATGGGGTGCGCCTGGCGGCGTTCGCGCAGCACGAGTCCGGTGAGCAGCAGCACCGAAGCGGCCAGCATGCCGACGATCAGCGGGGCGCCCCAGCCGTCGGCGGGTGCCTGGATGATCCCGTAGGTCAGCGCGGCCAGTCCGGCGACGCCGAGCAGGCCGCTGACGGCGTCCACCCGGGGCACCGAGGGGTCGCGGGACTCCGGGACCAGCAGCACCAGGGCGAGGATGCCGACGGCGATCAGCGGCACGTTGATCAGGAAGATCGAGCCCCACCAGAAGTGGTTGAGCAGGAACCCGCCGATGATCGGGCCGAGCGGCATGCCGACGGCCATACCCGCGGTCATCACCGCGACCGCGCGGGCGCGTTCGGCCGCGGGGAACAGGCTGGGGATGATCGCCATGGCGAGCGGCATGATGAACGCCCCGCCGAGCCCCATCACCGCGCGGACCGCGATCAGCGCGGCCGCGGAGCTGGTCAGCGTGCCGACCAGGGAGGCGGCGCCGAACAGGGTGAGCCCGGCGATCAGCAGCCGGCGGCGGCCGAAGCGGTCGCCGAGCAGCCCGGCCGGGAGCATCGCGGCGGCGAAGACGACCAGGTAGGCGTCCACGATCCACTGCAGCTGCCCGGTGCCGGCGTGCAGCTGCACGGCCATGTCGGGCAGGGCGACGTTGAGGACGGTGCTGTCGAAGCCGAGCACCAGGACGCTGAGGCAGACCGCGCCCAGGGCCCACCAGCGGCGCGGCACCGGCGCGGCGGCGCCGGGCGGCTCGGGGACGGGCGGGCCGGGGGCGGGCCGGTCGCGCAGCTCCGGGGCGGCGGCGCGGATGGGCTGGGACTGCTGGGACATGGCAGGCTCCATCAACTGAGTGGCTACGTCTTATGACAGTAACTCTCGGATTGATGTCTGCGTCAAGAGATATCCGCTGTCAGGCGACCGCCGTGTAGGCGATCAGTGAGACGCCGACGTACTGGACGATGAAGGCGGCCAGCGTGCAGAGGTGGAACACCTCGTGGAAGCCGAACCAGCGCGGTGAGGGGTTGGGCCGCTTCAGGCCGTAGATCACCCCGCCGGCGCTGTAGAGCAGTCCGCCGATGACCAGCAGCACCACCACCGCCGTCCCGCCGGTGCGCAGGAAGTCGGGGAGGAAGAACACCGCGGCCCAGCCCAGCGCGATGTAGCAGGGGGTGTAGAGCCAGCGCGGCGCCCCGACCCAGAAGACCCGGAAGGCGATACCGGCCAGCGCGCCCGCCCAGACCAGCCAGAGCAGCAGCTGCTGGCGTCCGCCGTGCAGCAGCAGGATGGTGAACGGGGTGTAGCTGCCCGCGATGATCAGGAAGATGTTGCTGTGGTCGAGCCGGCGCAGCACCGCCTCGCCGCGCGGGCCCCAGCTGAAGCGGTGGTAGAGGGCGCTGATGCCGAACAGTAGCCAGGCGGACGCGGAGTAGACGGCGCAGGCGATCCGGGCCTGGGTCGAGTCGGCCAGGCAGATCAGCACGATGCCCGCGGCCACGGAGGCGGGGAACATCCCGGCATGCAGCCAGCCGCGCAGTTTGGGTTTGACGGTCTGCTCGGCGGCCGCTGGTGCGGCCGCTGGTACGGCCTCTTCGGGGGTCATGGGGACACCCTACTTACGGGACCGTAGGTTACTGGCGGGTAGAAGGTGTGAATCATCACTCGGCGATCTTTGCCGTGCCGTTGATTTCCGGATTCGTCACCGCATGGGACACCGTTCGTGTGCGCCGCGTCACATTGGGTCGACAGGGGCGGTATGTCGCTTTACGGACTTCAGCGTTACGCTGCCAACACCCTCAACCCCCGCCGCCGGATCAAGGACGATTCGGCGTGAAACGGAGCGATCGTGCCGTACGAGAACTCTGCCCTGGCCACCTCCGCGCCCACGCAGCACAAACGGCTGCTCGCCTGGGTCTCGGAGATCGCAGAGCTCACCCAGCCGGACCGAATCGAGTGGTGCGACGGCTCCGAAGCCGAGTACCAGCGCCTGTGCGATCTCCTGGTCGACAAGGGAACCTTCACCAAGCTCAACCCGGAGAAGCGCCCCAACTCCTACTACGCCGCCTCCGACCCCAGCGACGTCGCCCGCGTGGAGGACCGTACCTTCATCTGCTCGGAGCAGGAGAAGGATGCCGGACCCACCAACCACTGGAAGGCCCCCGCGGAGATGCGGGAGATTTTCGGTTCAGACAAGCACAGTTCCGGTCTGTTCGAGGGCTCGATGCGCGGCCGGACGATGTACGTCGTCCCGTTCAGCATGGGCCCCGTGGGCTCCCCGCTCGCCGCGTGCGGCGTCGAGATCACGGACTCCGCCTATGTCGCGGTCTCCATGCGCACCATGACCCGAATGGGTCAGGCCGTGCTGGACTTCCTGGGCGAGGACGGCGACTTCGTCAAGGCCGTGCACAGTCTCGGGGCTCCGCTCGCCGAGGGGCAGGCCGACGTGCCGTGGCCGTGCAACGACACCAAGTACATCTCGCACTTCCCGGAGACCCGCGAGATCTGGTCGTACGGTTCCGGCTACGGCGGCAACGCGCTGCTGGGTAAGAAGTGCTACGCGCTGCGCATCGCCTCGACCATGGCCCGCGACGAGGGCTGGCTGGCCGAGCACATGCTCATCCTCAAGCTCACCCCGCCCGCGGTCGAGGGCGGGGAGGGCGAGCCGGTCTACGTCACGGCCGCGTTCCCGAGCGCCTGCGGCAAGACCAACCTGGCCATGCTCCAGCCCACCATCCCGGGCTGGAAGGTCGAGACCATCGGTGACGACATCGCCTGGATGCGCTTCGGCGCGGACGGGCGCCTGTACGCCATCAACCCGGAGTTCGGCTTCTTCGGCGTCGCCCCGGGTACCGGCGCGGACACCAACGCCAACGCCATCGAGTCGATGTGGGGCAACACGGTCTTCACCAACGTGGCGCTCACCGACGACGGCGACGTGTGGTGGGAGGGCCTCACCGCGGAGCCCCCGGCGCACCTCACCGACTGGCGCGGCAACAGCTGGACGCCGGAGAGCGGCACCCCGGCGGCACACCCCAACGCGCGCTTCACCGTGCCCGCGTCGCAGTGCCCGATCATCGCCCCGGAGTGGGAGGACCCGGCCGGCGTGCCGATCTCGGCGATCCTCTTCGGCGGGCGCCGCGCCAGCGCGGTCCCGCTGGTCACCGAGTCCTTCGACTGGCAGCACGGCGTCTTCCTCGGCGCCAACGTGGCCAGCGAGAAGACCGCGGCGGCCGAGGGCACGGTCGGCGAGCTGCGCCGCGACCCCTTCGCCATGCTGCCGTTCTGCGGCTACAACATGGGCGACTACTTCGCCCACTGGGTGAAACTGGGCCAGCAGGCGGACGCCGCCAAGCTGCCGAAGATCTACTACGTGAACTGGTTCCGCAAGAACGCCGACGGCAAGTTCGTCTGGCCGGGCTTCGGCGAGAACAGCCGCGTGCTGAAGTGGATCGTGGAGCGGCTGCAGGGCCGGGCCGCCGGGGTGGAGACGCCGATCGGCGTGCTGCCGACCCGCGCGGCGCTGGACCTGGACGGGCTCGACATCAGCGACGCCGACCTGGAGCTGCTGCTGAGCGTGGACCCGGAGATCTGGCGGCAGGAGGCCGCTCTGATCCCGGCCCACCTGGAGCTGTTCGGCGAGCACACGCCGCGGGAGCTGTGGGCCGAGTACGACAAGCTGGTCCAGCGCCTGGGCTGAGTCCGGCCGACAGATTCGGGCCGACCGGTTCGCGCCGACCGATTTGGGCCGGGTCTGCTCGGGCCGGGTCTGCTCAGGCCGAGGCCGTACGTGCCGCCGCATGGGCATCCATGCGGCGGCACGCCAGCATCGCGGTGGTGGTGTCCTGCTGGGCGGCGGCCACCACCAGCAGCCGTCCGGCCAGCGCATGGGCGCGGTCGTGCCGTTCGGCCGGGGTCGCCGCGGGGACGAGGCCGCCCGGCGGGCTCGGGGCGCCGACCGGGCCCAGCTCGGTGAGCCGGTCCCGCAGCTCTGCCAGCGCGGCGTCGAGCTCGGCCCGCTGGGCCGCGTCGGCCGCCGTGTCTCCGGTCACCGTGGTGCGGAGCGACTCGGTCGCGGCGACCAGTGCGGCCAGGTGGCCGGCCAGCTGGTGGGCGCGGCCGGTGGCCGGCGGTTCGTGGGCGGGTGCGGACTGGCCGGGCGAGGACTGGGCGGGCGCGGAGGTGAGCCGGTGGCTGCCGCGGCGCCGCGTCGGGACCGTTCTGGGCGGCTCGTACATGGGGCGCCCCCTTGCTGCGGGCCGGTGCTGTCAGGCCGGTGCTGACGGAATGGGACACCATCCTAACTTGGACTGAGTCCAGGAAAGGATGGTGTCCCATATCGTGGTCGGCGCCCCGTGTCGCCGACGGCCGGGGGCGGTGCGCGACGGTGCGGGTCAGGGCTGCGAGTAGCCGTCCAGGAAGGTGCCGATCCGGGTGACGGCGTCGGTCAGGTCCTCCACCCGCGGCAGCGTGACCAGGCGGAAGTGGTCCGGGTCGGGCCAGTTGAAGCCGGTGCCCTGGACCACGTAGATGTGCTCGCGCTTGAGCAGGTCGAGCACCAGCTGGGCGTCGTCCTTGATCTTGTAGACCTTGGGGTCGAGCCGGGGGAAGGCGTAGAGGGCGCCCCGGGGCTTGACGCAGGAGACGCCGGGGATGTCGTTCAGCAGCTTCCAGGCGGCGTCGCGCTGCTCCAGCAGCCGCCCGCCCGGGAGGATCAGGTCCTTGATGGACTGCTTGCCGCCGAGCGCGGCGGCGATCGCGTGCTGGGCCGGCATGTTGGCGCAGAGCCGCATGCTGGCCAGGATGCCCAGGCCCTCGATGTAGCTGCGGGCGTGCTCCTTGGGGCCGGAGATGGTCATCCAGCCGGAGCGGAAGCCGGCCACCCGGTAGGCCTTGGACAGGCCGTTGAAGGTGATGCAGAGCAGGTCCGGGGCGAACAGCGCGGTGGGGGTGTGGGTGGCGTCGTCGTAGAGGATCTTGTCGTAGATCTCGTCCGAGTAGACGATCAGGTTGTGCCTGCGGGCGATCTCGGTGAGGCCGCGGAGCAGCTCGTCGGAGTAGACCGCGCCGGTGGGGTTGTTGGGGTTGATCACCACGATGCCGCGGGTGCGGTCGGTGATCTTCGCCTCGATGTCGGCGAGGTCCGGGTACCAGTCGGCCTCCTCGTCGCAGCGGTAGTGCACGGCGGTGCCGCCGGCCAGGCTGACCGAGGCGGTCCACAGCGGGTAGTCGGGCGAGGGGACCAGCACCTCGTCGCCGTCGTCCAGCAGCGCCTGCATCGACATCTGGATCAGCTCGGAGACGCCGTTGCCGATGTAGACGTCCTCGACCGTCAGGCCCTCGAAGCCGCGCTGCTCGTAGTGCATCACCACGGCGCGGCGGGCCGCGAGCAGGCCCTTGGAGTCGCCGTAGCCGTGTGCGGTGGCGAGGTTGCGCAGGATGTCCTGCAGGATCTCGGGGGGCGCCTCGAAGCCGAAGGGTGCCGGGTTCCCGGTGTTCAGCTTGAGGATCCGGTGCCCCTGGTCCTCAAGCCGCATGGCCTCGTCGAGGATCGGGCCGCGGATGTCGTAGCAGACATTGGCGAGCTTGCTGGACTGGATCACCTGCATGGCTCGGTACTCTACGGGGCGGTGCCGCCCGACGCCCTGTGATTTTCGTCCTGTGGCCCGGCGTCACCGCTGCCGGTCGTGGTGCCGGTCGCGGTGCCGGGCCCGGTGCCGGTCCCGGCGTCCATCCCGCTGCCCGCCCCGGTGCCGGGCCAGACGATGTTCCTCTCGCGGAGCTCGGCGCGCAGCCGGGCGAGGCCCTCGCCGACCGGTTCGACCAGGTACACCAGCACCAGCCGGCCGCTCTCGGCCCACCACTCCCGGCCCCGCTCCACGGCCGCCGACGGGACCAGGGCAAACACCGCGGCGAGGCCGGTCAGCCAGCCCAGCATCAGGCACCAGCCGAGTTCGAAGACGGCGCCCAGCACCGGGTAGCCGAAGTAGGCGAGCGGGCCGCCGGCCGTCACCCGGGCCACCACCAGGCCGCGGAAGAAGCCCGAGAGCAGCCCGCCGGCCATCAGCGCGCCCCAGCCGACCAGGAAACGGTGCAGCCGGCCGGAGCCGGGGTTGTTCCTGCGGTGCCGTCCCAGCAGCAAGTACACCATGCCGACCAGCAGCAGTGCGGCGAAGTCCTCACAGCCCAGGGCGGTCCAGCTCTGGTCCGGCAGCGGCGTCAGCCGCAGTCCCGGCAGCAGCATGGGGACGCCCAGGGCGCCGGGTATCAGCAGGTAGCCGTAGCTGGTGGTGATCCACAGCCGCAGCCCGGGAAGTCCGAGCAGCAGCACCAGCAGCAGGGCCACCGCGGCGCCGACCACCGCCACCCTGCGGCCGGCCAGGGCCCGTCCGGAACCCCTGAGCACCGCCCGGGCCACGATGCCCGCCGCGGTGCGGGCGAGCACCGCGATGGGCTGGGCGGGCTGCTGTTCGATCATGGCCATGCGCGGACTCTAGTTTCCGCCGACTGCCCGCGAAACCCCGGCCCGGATTTCCGGTACAGAATCATGACAAGGGATCGCTGGGCCGCGCCCGGCCCGACGATCTAGGATCACCTCGTTCAGCACTAGGGGCGGGGTGTGGGGATGGGTCGGCTGCGGCGTTGGCTGGTGGGCTTGGTAGCGCTGGCCTGTGCGGTCGGACTACTGGCCGCGGTGGGGCCGCAGCCCTCGGGAACAGGGCCGTGGCAGGAGCGGTTCATCACCGACGCCCAGGGCCGGGCGCTGATCCTGTACGGGCTCAACACGTCCAGCAGTGCGAAGAGTTCGGCCGACGGCATGCCCTGGATCAAGCAGGGGGACGTCGCGGCCGAGTACAACCTGCTGGGCACCGACTTCGTGCGCTACCTGATCCAGTGGCGCCAGGTCGAACCGCGGCCGGGGCACTACGACGACGCCTATCTGGCCCAGGTGGCGCAGCGGGTGGCCTGGTACCGGCAGCAGGGCTACCACGTGCTGCTCGACATGCACCAGGACGTCTACGGCCCCGCCGTGGGCGGCAACGGCGCGCCGCCGTGGGCCACCGACAGCGACGGACTGCCCGCGAAGCCGCAGAACCCCTGGGAGCTGACCTACATTCAGCCCGGCGTGATCCACGCCTTCGACGAGTTCTGGGGCACGGCCCCGGACCACCCCGAGTACCGGCAGCAGTACGCGGCGGCCTGGACCCATGTCGCCAAGTACTTCGCCGGTGACGACACCGTCATCGGCTACGACCTGATGAACGAGCCCTGGGGCGGCTCGGTACAGGGCGCCGCGTTCGAGTCCGGGCCGCTGGCCTCGATGTACCAGGACACCATCGACGCCATCCGCACCGTCGACCAGAAGCACTGGCTGTTCGTCGAGCCGGCCGCGGTCAGCACCAACTGGGGGATGCCCAGCGCGCTGCCCAAGCTGGCCGACCCGCGCGCCGGGGAGGCCAGGATCGGGTACGCCCCGCACCTCTACCCCGAGCCGATCGACTCCGGCGGCAGCTACACCGGTGGCAACGTCTTCCTGACCGACCGCACCCTGGCCTCCTGGGCGGCCCAGGTGCAGCGCACCGCGACCCGGCTGGACGCCCCGGTGCTGCTGGGGGAGTGGGGCCTGGACGCGACCCAGCCGGGCTCGCACCTCTACGTGGACCATGTGCAGACGCTGCTGGACCAGATGATGATCGGTGAGTCGTACTGGTCCAGCGACCCCGGCAGCTGGTCGCCCTGGCAGGCGCCGGGCAAGCCCTCCGACATCGCGCCGGTGCTGGGCACGGCGTACCCCAGGGCCATCGCCGGGGAGCCGGTGTCCTTCGGCTACGACAAGGGCACGCTGCAGCTGACCGTGGACTGGACCGACAAGGCCGGGGTCACCGGCAGCACCGACCTGTACCTGCCGCCGTCCGACTTCCCCAACGGCGGGGACGTCAGCCTCAACGGCGAGTACACCAGCACCTGGAACCCCAGGACGCACATCCTGTCGATCACCGTTCCCCCGAAGGCCGGGCTGGTGCACACGCTGACGGTCACCCCGTCGACCTCCTGACGGACCGTCCGGGGGTGGCCCCGGTGCGCCGGTGGTCCGCGATCACCGGCACGCCGTCGACCAGCACGTACGGGATGCCCAGCGGCGGGGTCCTGGGCCGTTCGAAGTCGGCCCCGGCGGCGACCGTGGCGGGGTCGAGCAGCACCAGGTCGGCGCGGTAGCCGGTGCGGACCAGGCCCCGGTCCGGCAGCCGCAGCCGGCGGGCCGGACGGGAGGTCAGGTGCTGGACGCACTCGGCCAGCCCGAGCACTCCCAGCTCGCGGACGTAGTGCCCCAGGTAGCGCGGGAAGGTGCCCCAGGCGCGCGGGTGCGGACGGTCGCCGACCAGCAGGCCGTCGCTGCCGCCGGTGTGCGCGGGATGCCGCATGATCTCCCTGACGTTCCCCTCGTGGCCCACGTGCTGCAGGATCGTGGTGCCCAGGGCGTCGTCGCGGAGCAGCGCGACGAAGGCGGCGAAGGGCTCGACGCCGTCCCGGCGGGCGAGTTGGCTGACGGTCAGGCCGACCGCGGGCCGCAGTGCCGCCGCCCGCACCCCGCTGATCTGCACCGTGGACCAGTCGGCGACCACACCGTGACAGCCGTCGGAGCCCTCCAGCTCCATGGTGGTGCGCAGCGCCGCCAGCGCGGCCGGGTCGGCGAGCCGGCGCAGGGTCTGCTCGGGGCCCCCGGCCGAGGCCCAGCCGGGGAGCAGCGCGGCCAGCGTGGTGGAGCCGGGGAGGTAGGGGTAGCTGTCCAGGGTGAGGTCGGCGCCGGCCGCGACGGCGGCGTCCAGCAGCGCGGTCAGCTCCCCGGCGCGGCCCGCGTTCTCGGCGAAGTTCATGGTGGCGTGGGCCAGGTGCAGGGCGCAGCCGGACTGCCGGGCGACCTCCAGCATCTCGGCGTAGCCGGCCAGCGCGCCCGCGCCGTAGGAGCGGTGGTGCGGGCAGAAGTAGCCGCCGAACCCGGCCACGGTGCGGCACAGCGCGACGAGTTCGGCGGTGTCCGCGTACATGCCGGGGGAGTAGCTGAGCCCGGCGGAGAGGCCGACCGCGCCCTCGCTGAGCGCCTGGGCCAGCAGGTGCCGCATCCGCAGCAGCTCGGGCCCGGTGGCCGGGCGGTCCTCCCAGCCCAGGACGGCGGCGCGCAGCGTGCCGTGCGGGACCAGGTAGGCGGCGTTGACGGCGATGCCGTGGCCGTCCGGGCCCCGGTCCAGCCGGTCCAGGTACTCGCCCACGCTGCGCCAGTCCCAGGCCCAGTCCGGGTCCAGCCGCTCGGGTTCGCCGTTCCAGCCCGCGAGTTGGCGGCGCAGCCCGGGCAGGGTGGCGTCGGTGACCGGGGCGTAGGAGAGGCCGTCCTGGCCCAGGACCTCCAGGGTGACCCCCTGGGCGGTCTTGGCCAGATGGTCGGCGTCGGTGAGCAGGGCCAGGTCGGAATGGGAGTGCATGTCGACGAAGCCGGGGGTGAGCGCGAGGCCGTCGGCGTCCACGGCCTGCGGCGCGGTGGGGCGCGGACCGGGGTCGGTCTCGCGGTGGATCGCGGCGATCCGCCCGTCCGCGCCGACCAGGGTGTCGGCCCGGTACGGCGCGCCGCCGGTCCCGTCCACGACCAGCGCGCCGCGCAGCAGCAGCGGTGGCATCAGAAGAAGGTGCGGATGTGGTCGACCACGGTCCCGTCCGCGTCGACCTCGGGGATGAGCTGCCAGGTCTGGAAGGCCGTGCAGGGGTGCGAGAGGCCGAGCCCGACCCAGTCGCCGACCTGGAGCTCGCCCGCCCCCGGCCTGACGTCGACGAAGGCGTGCTGGTCGGCGAGCTTGGTGACGGTCAGTCCGGCGGCCGGGCGGACCGCGCCGGTGGCCGGGTCGCGGACCAGGGTCGGCACCGGCAGGCCGAGGTCGTAGGGGAGGTCGCGCTTCCCGGCGTTGAGCAGCGCGAGGCCGGGCTCGGGGCGGGAGACGACCTGGGCCCAGAGCCGGAGCGCCGGGCGCAGCCGTTCGTCCGGCTCGTGCAGCGGGGTCACCCGGGCGTAGTGGCCCTCGTCGTGGGTGACGTACGCGCCACTGCGGAGCAGCCGCAGGGCCGGCCGGCTGAGCCGCAGCGCCTCCTCGGTCAGCGCCTCGGCGACCAGGACGAAGTGCTCGCTGCCGCCGGCGCTGACGACGATCTCGTCGGTGCCGGCGAAGAGGCCTTCGGCGTCGGCGCGGTGGGCGAGTTCGACCAGCGAGCCGAGCCAGTCGCCGACCTGCTCCGGGGGCATGGTGCCCTCGTAGCCGGCGACGCCGACCAGGCGGAGCCTGCTGCTCTCGGTGACCCTGCGGGCCAGCCCGAGCGCCTGACCGAGGTCCCGTACGCCGGTGCGGCAGCCGTCGGCGCCCAGCTCGACCACCACGTCCACCGTCACGGACGTGTGGGCGAGGGCCTGCTCCATGAGCGCGACACCGCGCTCCGAGTCGACGTAGCAGACGAAGCGGAAGCCGGGGTCGGCGGCGAGCTCGGCGGCGAGCCAGTCGAGGGCGGCCGGGTCCACCAGCTCGTTGGCCAGGAAGATCCGCCGCACCCCGAAGGCCCGGTACATCCGCACATGCGCGGGGACGGCGGCGGTGATGCCCCAGGCGCCGAGGTCGAGCTGACGCCGGAAGAGCTGCGGCGCCAGCGGGGTCTTCCCGTGCGGGGCGAAGGCGAGGCCGTGGGCGGCGGTCCAGCGGGCCATCAGCCGCAGGTTGTGGCCCAGTGCGTCGGTGTCCAGGGTCAGCAGCGGGGTGAGGTAGCCGTCGTCGAAGATGCTGGGCTTGGCGGCAGTCAGTTCGCCGACGGTGCAGCCCTCGTACCGGGGCGGCATGCTCTTGAAGCGCCAGTCGACGACGGTGCTGTCGAGCTGCTGGAGTGCTGCGGGGTCCATGACGCTCCTGGGGGGATTGCACACGACGCAACGGTGGTTGCATATCCTGCCGCACAGCAGTGCGTCCGTACAGCAGTCCACACCGTCCCACCGATCTTGAGGAACGACATCATGAGCAAGCGCGTCGTCCAGACCGACCGGGCGCCGCTGCCCGCGGCCAGCTTCTCGCAGGGCCTCGCCAAGGGCGGGCTGCTGCAGGTGGCCGGGCAGGTCGGCTTCCACCCCGACAGCGCGATCCCGGTCGGTACCGGGCTGCGCGAGCAGATCGAGCAGACCCTGCGCAATGTCGAGGCCGTGCTGGTGGCCGGCGGCTCCGGCTGGGACGACGTGCTGATGATGCGGGTCTACCTCACCGACACCGGCCACTTCGCCGAGCTGAACGCGGTCTACGACGAGTGGTTCGCCAGGGTGCTGCCCGAGGGCGGCCATCCGGCCCGGACCACGGTCTACGTCGGCCTGCCGGCCGGACTGCTGGTGGAGATCGACGCGCTGGCGGTCACCGGCTGACGCGCGGACCCCACCCACGGGACCTGACCCGTTGCCGGTCCGGCTGCCCTAGCCTGGTGCCCCACAGTCGAGAGGGGGCCGACGACATGGTGGGGGCCTTCGCCTTCCTGGTGCTCGGGGGCTGCGCGCTCGGGGCGGTGCTGCACCGCCCCGCGCTGCGGGCCGTCGCCCGGTACACCGACGATCCGCCGTCCCGGGGGCGGGTGGCGCTGCTGGCGGTGCTGGTCCTCGGCGGCACGGTCGCGGCCTGCGGACCGCACCGGCACCTGCCCGCGCTGCTGTGGGCCGCCGCCTTCGCGGTCCCGCTGGCCCTGGTCGACCTGGCCGAGCACCGGCTGCCGGACCGGCTCACCTACCCCTCCGCCGCCGGGACGCTGCTGCTGCTCGCGGCCGCCGCGGCGGCCGGGGACAGGACCGGCTCCGCGCTCGGCGCGCTCTCCGGGGCGCTCGCACTGGCCGCGCTGTTCTGGCTGATGGGGCTGGCCCTGCCGGTCGGCCTGGGGGACGCCAAGCTGGCGCTGACGGTCGGCGCGGTACTCGGCTGGTACGGCTTCCGGACCCTGGCCGAGGGCGTCTTCCTCGGCTTCCTGCTCGCCGGGGTGTACGGAACGGCGAAGCTCGTCGCGCGCCGGGCGGGGCGTCGCGACGAGCTTCCGTTCGGACCGTTCCTGCTGCTGGGAACGCTGGCCGCGGTGGCGCTCAGTGCGGCCGGCTGACCGGCGTCACGGCATGGCGTGCACGAACGCGCCCTCGTTGGAGGCGAACTGGTTGCCGTTACTGGCGTCCCAGTTGGTCGACCAGGTCATCGCGCCGCCGATGCCCGGCCAGGGGGTGCTGGGCTTGTAGCTGCCGCAGTTGGTCGCCTTGGCGAGGCAGTTCAGGGCGTTCTCGACCACGCTCGGCTGCACGTAACCGCTGCCCGCCGCGCTGCTGGAGGCGGGGACGCCGATGCCGACCTGGCTGGGGCTGAGCCCGGCCTGGATGGCGGTGCAGGCCAGCGAGGTGATGAAGTCCACCGTGCCCTCGGAGTACACGCCGCCGTCGCAGCCGTTCATGCTGCCGGAGTTGTAGTACTGGGTGTTGACGATGGTGAGGACGTCCTTGACCGCCAGCGCGGTGGCCAGGTAGTCGGAACTGGCGCTGAGCATGTCGATGGTCTGCGGGGCCATGGTGAGCACGAAGCCGGAGCCGGCCTTGCTCGCCAGGGAGTGCAGCGCCTGTGCCATGTAGGTGGAGTTGAGGCCGTTCTCCAGGTCGATGTCGACGCCGTCGAAGCCGTACTGCTGCATCAGCGCGTAGGCGCTGGTGGCGAAGTTGGTCGCGGCGGCGGAGTCGCCGACGGTGATGGTGCCGTTCTGGCCGCCGACCGAGAGCACGACCTTCTTGCCGGCCGCGTGCTTGGCGGCGATGTCGGCCTTGAACTGGGCGTCGGTGTATCCGCCGAGCTTGCTCTGCAGGGTCGGGTCGAGGGAGAAGGTGATCCCGCCGGTGTTGCTGGGGTCGGCGGTGGCGAAGGAGACCGCGATGATGTCGTACGCCGGGTTGACGTCGCTGATCTTCTGGTCGGTGGCGCCGTTGTCGAAGTCCTGCCAGTAGCCGGTGACCAGGTGCTTGCCGGTGCCGCCGCCGGTGCCGCCGGTGGAGGTCGGGGTGGGCGTGGGCGTCGGGGTGGGCGTCGGAGTGGGCGTGGGTGTCGGTGTCGGCGTCGGCGTCGGGGTGCCGGTGGAGCTGCTGCCGGGGCCGGGGGCGCCGCTCAGCACCACGTCGTCCGCGTTGTAGACGGACTGGCCGTACCAGCCGTGCAGGTAGATGGTGACGCTGGTGGTCGACGCGCCGGTGCTGAAGCTGGTGCTCAGCTGGTTCCAGGAGCTGGTGCTGGACCAGGTGCTGACGTCCGAGGTCCCGGTCCCGGTCACGCCCAGGTAGACGTACGGGCCCTGCACCCAGGAACTGAGCGTGTAGGCGGAGTTGGGCTGGACGCTGATGGTCTGGGTGCACTGCGCGTCGTCGCCGGAGGTGGGGGTTGCGGCGAGGGCGTGGGAACCGGAGTGGACCGGCGAGCCGACCACGGCCGCGGTGCCCGCGTCGCAGTTCCAGTTGGCGAGTGTCCCGGTCTCGAAGCCGGGGTTGGCGACCAGGTTGTCGGTGGCGGCGCCGGCGCCGCCGGTGAACGCGACCAGTCCGGTGATGCCGAGCCCGAGTGCGGTGGCACAGGCGGTGACGGCGCCTGCGGTACGGCGTGGGGATGCCATGTATCTGTCCTCAATGTGGGGGAGGGGAAGACAGCAAGTGACGCTTGTCCCACAAGTTGGACTAGACCAGTTGGCGTGTCAAGAGGTCGGGAGTCTGCTTAAGGTCCCGTTAACCCCGCGCCGGTCAGGGAAGTTGTCCGCAAAAAGGTACAGACCGCATCCGGAAGGGATCTTCCGGATGCGGTCTGTACCAGGAGCAGTCAGGAGTCCTGTCAGGCCCAGAGGTTGACGTCCGCGTCGGTCGCGTAGCGGTCGATCTCGGCCAGCTCCTCCGCCGTCAGCGGCGCGCCCTGCACCGCGGCGACGTTCGCCTCCAGCTGCGCCACCGAGGAGGCCCCGATCAGCGCCGAGGTCATCCGCGGGTCGCGCAGCAACCAGCTGAGCGCCAGCTGTGCCAGCGACTGGCCGCGCTTGGCGGCGATGTCGTTCAGCGCCCGCAGCTTGAACAGCGTCTGCTCGTTCAGCGCCGCCGGGTCCAGCGACTTGCCCTGTGCGGCACGCGAGCCGGCCGGGATGCCGTCCAGGTAGCGGTCGGTCAGCAGGCCCTGGGCCAGCGGCGCGAAGCCGATGCAGCCGGCGCCGTGCTCGTCGAGCACGTCCAGCAGCCCGTCGTCCTCGATCCAGCGGTTCAGCATCGAGTAGGAGGGCTGGTGGATCAGCAGCGGCACGCCCAGGTCGCGCAGGATGCCGACGGCCCTACGGGTGTTCTCCGCGTCGTAGGAGGAGATGCCGACGTAGAGTGCCTTGCCCTGCTGGACGGCGCTCGCCAGCGCGCCCATGGTCTCCTCGAGCGGGGTCTCCGGGTCGAACCGGTGCGAGTAGAAGATGTCGACGTAGTCCAGGCCCATCCGCCGCAGCGACTGGTCCAGGCTGGCGGTCAGGTACTTCCGCGAGCCCCACTCGCCGTACGGGCCCGGCCACATGTCGTAGCCGGCCTTGGTGGAGATGACCAGTTCGTCCCGGTAGGGGCGGAAGTCGGCCGCCAGGTGCCGGCCGAAGTTGGCCTCCGCCGCGCCGTACGGGGGCCCGTAGTTGTTGGCCAGGTCGAAGTGGGTGACACCGAGGTCGAAGGCCCGGCGCAGGATCGCCCGCTGGGTCTCCAGCGGCTTGTCGTCGCCGAAGTTGTGCCACAGGCCGAGCGAGATCTCGGGCAGTTTCAGCCCGCTGCGACCGGTCCTGCGGTAGGCCATCGAACCGGCCGCCGCACCGTCGTAGCGGGTCTCGGCGGCCCGGTACGGAACTGGGATCATCGGGGGAGCGCCTCTCCAGCGGAGTTTGTCAGTCTGCTGAACAATACGCCGCCGGACGCCTGTGCTCCGCGTGTCGGCGAGCCGGAGTAGGGTGACCCACCGGGGCGAGTTGCAGAGGGGCGCGACAATCATGGACCTGGGCAAGGTGATCCGCCGTACGCCGGTGCTCCGGAAGCTGACCTACGGTCTCTACGGTCGGCGGGTCGAGGCGCACCTGGACCGCAGCACGGTTCCGCGTCACGTCGGGGTGATGCTGGACGGCAACCGCCGCTGGGCCCGCGCGGCCGGCATGTCCACCGTCGACGGGCACCAGAGCGGCGCCGACAACATCCCCGACTTCCTCGGCTGGTGCGAGGAGGTGGGCGTCGAGGTGGTCACCCTGTGGATGCTGTCCACCGACAACCTCAACCGCCCCGCCGACGAGCTGGTGCCGCTGCTGCGGATCATCGAGGAGGCGGTCCGCGGCCTCGCCGCCGCCGGCGACTGGCGGGTGCACCCGGTCGGCGCGCTGGACCTGCTGCCCGAGCAGACCGCCACCGTCCTGAAGGACGCCGAGCAGGCCACCGCGCACCACACCGGACTGCTGGTCAACGTCGCCGTCGGCTACGGCGGCCGGCACGAGATCGCCGACGCGGTCCGCAAGCTGCTGCAGGAGCAGGCCGCCCTGGGCACCTCGGTCGAGGAACTGGCCCAGATGATCGACGTCGAGCACATCGCCCGCCACCTCTACACCAGCGGCCAGCCCGACCCCGACCTGGTGATCCGCACCTCGGGTGAGCAGCGGCTGTCCGGCTTCCTGCTCTGGCAGAGCGCCCACTCCGAGTTCTACTTCTGCGAGGCCTACTGGCCCGCCTTCCGCAAGGTCGACTTCCTCCGGGCGCTGCGCGACTACGCCGCCCGTCAGCGCCGATACGGCGGTTGACCGCGGTTGAACGGCTGATGGCGATGAGACGTCAGTTCGCCTTTTGTTACCGAGATCGGCGCTGTGGTGGCATGGGATCCGGAGCCGGGGGGAATACCCCAACCAGACCGTGACCTCGGCCAACGGGGCCGGAGGGATCGGTGAGCCGCGGATGACAGCAGGTCATCCGCCCGGGAGGCCCTGTGGTCAGTTCCAAGAGCCGCCGGAGTGTGCACGACCGGCGCACGTACGTCCTCGACACCAGCGTGCTGCTGGCCGACCCGAACGCGATGACCCGCTTCGAGGAGCACGAGGTCGTGCTTCCCGTGGTGGTGGTCACCGAGTTGGAGGCCAAGCGGCACCATCCCGAACTCGGGTACTTCGCCCGGCAGGCCCTGCGGCTGCTGGACGACTACCGGGTCCGGTATGGCCGCCTCGACGCCCCGATTCCGGTGGGCGAGGTCGGTGGCACGATCCGGGTCGAGCTGAACCACACCGATCCTTCCGTTCTGCCGGCCGGCTACCGGCTGGGTGACAGCGACAGCCGCATCCTGGCGGTGGCGCGCAACCTCCAGGCAGAGGGCTACGACGTCACGGTCGTGTCCAAGGACCTGCCGATGCGGGTGAAGGCCAGCTCGGTGGGCCTGCTCGCGGAGGAGTACCGGGCCGAACTGGCGATCACCTCCGGCTGGACCGGGATGACCGAACTGGCGGTCTCCGGCGAGCAGGTGGACGCGCTGTTCGGGGCCGAGCGCACCGAGACCGTCGACATCCCCGGGGTCCGGGACCTGCCGGTGCACACCGGCCTGGTGCTGACCTCGGAGCGCGGCAAGGCCCTGGGCCGGGTCACCGCGGACGGCAGGGTGCGCCTGGTCCGCGGCGACCGCGAGGTGTTCGGCCTGCGCGGCCGCAGCGCCGAGCAGCGGATCGCCCTGGATCTGCTCCAGGACCCGGACATCGGCATCGTCTCGATGGGCGGCCGGGCCGGCACCGGGAAGTCCGCGCTGGCACTGTGCGCGGGCCTCGACGCGGTGCTGGAACGGCGGCAGCACCGCAAGGTGATGGTGTTCCGTCCGCTGTACGCGGTGGGCGGCCAGGAACTCGGCTACCTGCCGGGCTCCGAGTCGGAGAAGATGAGCCCCTGGGCCCAGGCGGTCTTCGACACGCTGTCCGCGGTGACCACGCCGGACGTGATCGAGGAGGTGCTCTCCCGGGGGATGCTGGAAGTGCTGCCGCTGACCCACATCCGGGGGCGCTCGCTGCACGACGCCTTCGTGATCGTGGACGAGGCGCAGTCGCTGGAACGCAACGTCCTGCTGACGGTGCTGTCCAGGATCGGCCAGGGCTCGCGGGTGGTGCTCACCCACGACGTGGCGCAGCGGGACAACCTGCGGGTCGGCCGCTACGACGGAGTGGTGGCGGTGGTGGAGAAGCTCAAGGGCCACCCCCTCTTCGCCCACGTCACGCTCACCCGCTCGGAGCGTTCGCCGATCGCCGCGCTGGTCACCGAGATGCTGGAGGACATTCACAGCTGAGGTGCACAGCTGAGGCACAGTCAGAGCGCCGTCGCCCGTAGCGCGGGTGGCGGCGCTCGGCCGTGTCGCCGGAGGGCAAAGTTTTCCGATCGTAACCATGGTCCCAGCCGTCCCACAGGGGAACGGCAGAACTTTCTGCCCCGTACGCCATGTGAGCTTCGCCACGCAACTGAGAATTGCGCCGGGACGTCCGCGTCGGGCAAGGTGTGGGTTCTGTCAGGCCCCGCGTACGGCATGACCGGGCACCCGTAAGGGTGAAGCTGAGAAGCAGTCAGCACCCCACCAGGTGCTGGAGTTCCAAGAACTGAACAGGGTAGTCAGCCGTACGCCGCCCGAGTTGAACCGCGTCCCGTTCCCACCGGGTCGTACCGGGCCCGTGTCTCCCGTGACCAGCGCAGGGGGAGACCAGTGTCAGGGGCGGAAATCGTTCGTGCGGTCACCTCACGGACGACGCCGGAAGGAAACCGTGTGAACCGGATCTCGGTTCGGGGTGTGGCCGTGGCCTCCGCCACCGCCGTCACTGCCGTCGGAGCCGTGGTCGGCGTCGCCTCGGGCGACACCAAGCCGGCCTCGTCGGTCGCCGACGTCGCAGGCTCCACCCTCCTTGCCGACATCCCGTCGGGCTCGCAGGCGCAGACCATCAGCGACAACGTCGCTGCACAGGCCGACGCCCAGCAGGCTGACGCGACCGCCGCCGCGCAGAAGGCCGCCGCCGAGGCGGCGCGCGTCAAGGCGGCAGCCGACGCAACGGCCAAGGCCAACGCGGAGAAGGCGGCAGCCGCCGCCAAGGCGGCCAAGGCCGCACACGACGCCGCCGCCGCGGCGAGCCGTGCGAGCACCCGTGCCGCGCTGGCTCAGACCTTCAGCCCGGGCTCGGTGCAGGCGCTGGCGCAGTCGATCATAGGCAACGCGACCCAGTTCCAGTGCTTCAGCAACATCGTCACCCGTGAGAGCGGCTGGAACTACACCGCCACCAACGCCGGATCCGGTGCGTACGGCCTGGTCCAGGCGCTGCCCGGGGACAAGATGGCCTCGGTCGGCTCGGACTGGCGGACCAACCCGGCGACCCAGATCAAGTGGGGTCTCGGCTACATGAACAGTCGCTACGGCAGCCCCTGCGGCGCGTGGGACTTCTGGCAGGCGCACAGCTGGTACTGAGTCGGCCCACGCCGCCCCGCCGGCGCCGACAGCACGTGTTGAAGCCCCCGATCCCTGTCCGATCGGGGGCTTCATACTTCTCCCACGGAAAGACCGCTGTGTGCGGAGCGGCCTCGCACAGGGTCGTCCCCAGGCTCATCGTCCTCTAAACCCGTAAAGCGAAGAATCGCCCGATTTTCTTATCGGCAGTCCGGTCCGGTCCGCAGACCCCGGGACCGCGCCCACCCCTTCCCGTGCCCGCACCGCCCGGCCCCGCGCCCACGCCGCCTCCGCTCAGCGAGTACCGTTCGTTGCGCACGGCAAGCGGGGCACGCAGGCAGGCACTGGCGGGCGAAGGGGCGGAGCAGGGATGTCAGGGGACGGCAGGCCGACGGCCTGGAGCCGCTCGGTCGCGCGTGGGATCTCGTCCCGGCTGGAGCGACGCCGGCAGCAGGCCGAGGAGGCCGCCACGACGGTCGTCGAGGACGTCCGGGTCGCCGAGCGCCGCAACGAGCCGCTGCCGGTCGCGATGACCGTCCCGGATCCGGTCTACCCGGCCCGGCCGAGCAACCCCGCCGAGGCGGTGCCCTGGAGCCTGCGGGTCGCGGCCGAGACGGTCTGGCGGCTGCTGATCGTGGTGGCCGGTCTGTATGTGCTGTTCCAGGTGGTCAAGACGCTGCGGATCGTGGCCCTCGCCTTCATCGCGGCGCTGCTGATCAGCGCGCTGCTGCAGCCGACGGTCACCTGGCTGCGACGGCACGGGCTGCCCCGGGCGCTGGCCGCGGCGCTCACCTTCGTCGGCGGCCTGGTCGGCATCGGCCTGGTGGGCTGGTTCGTCGGCTGGCAGGTCAGCACCAACGCGAACCAGGTCACCGACCACATCCAGACCGGTATCGCACAGATCCGGAACTGGCTGACGCACGGCCCGATGCACCTCACCGACAAGCAGATCAACCAGTTCGCCGGACAGCTGTCCAAGGCCGTCGGCACCAACAGCGACCAGATCACCTCCTTCGGCTTCTCCACCGTCGGCATCGTGATCGAGATCCTGACCGGGGTGTTCCTGGCGGCGTTCTGCACCTTCTTCCTGATCTACGACGGCGAGCGGATCTGGGGCTGGGTGCTCCGGCTGTTTCCCTCCGGCGCGCGGATGGCGATCGCCGGGGCGGGCCCGCGGGCCTGGTCGACGCTGACCGCCTACGTCCGCGGGACGGTGCTGGTGGCGTTCATCGACTCGGTCTCGATCGGCGTGGGCATCTACCTGCTGGGGGTGCCGCTGGCGGTGCCGATCTCGGTGCTGATCTTCCTCGGCGCGTTCGTCCCGCTGGTCGGAGCGCTGGTGACCGGGACCATCGCGGTACTGATCGGGCTGGTCACGCACGGTGTCTTCACGGCCACGATGGTGCTGGCGGTGCTGCTGGCGGTCCAGCAGATCGAGGGGCACCTGCTGCAGCCGCTGATCCTGGGCCGGGCGGTGCGGGTGCACCCCATCGCCGTGGTGCTGTCGGTGACCGTCGGCTCGGTGGTCGGCGGGATCGGCGGAGCCGTGGTCGCGGTGCCGCTGGTCGCCTGCACCAACACCACCGTCGGCTACCTCCGGGCCCGGCACCGGGCCGGCGAGGACGTCCGGGCCGCGCTGGTCGCCGCGCACGCGGACGCCGAAACGCCGGTATGACCCCCACGGGTGGGGTGACATACCGGCGCTGGTGGTGAGGCTCAGATGTGGTGAGGCTCAGATCCGGGCTTCGGCCTCAAGGGTGACGCCGACGGCCTGGATCACGGCGGCGACGCGGATCGCGGCCTGGACGGTCTCCCGCTCCACCCCCGCCTTCCGCAGCACCTGCTCGTGCGAGTCCAGGCACTGCCCGCAGCCGTTGATCGCGGAGACGGCCAGGCACCACAGCTCGTAGTCGACCTTGTCGACCCCCGGGTTGCCGATGACGTTCATCCGCAGACCGGCCCGCATCGTCCCGTACTCCTTGTCGGAGAGCAGGTGCAGGGTCCGGTAGTACACGTTGTTCATGGCCATGATCGCGGCAGCGGACTTCGCCGCGGTGTAGCCGGCCTCGCTGAGCTCGGCCTTCGCCTGCGGCTCCAGCTCGGCCAGCACCCGCTCGCTGCGCGAGGCGATGGCGCAGGCCAGCACCGTGCCCCAGAGCTGCTGCGCCGGGAGGTCCGAGTTCCCGATCACCGAACCCAGGTTGAGCTTGAGGTCCTTGGCGTACTCGGGCAGTGCGGCCTTCAGTTCGTCGAGAGCCATGACGTCACTCGCCCGCGAGCAGCGCGACCGGGTCGAGGGTGCTCTCGCCCTTGGTCCAGTTGCAGGGGCAGAGCTCGTCGGTCTGCAGGGCGTCGAGGACCCGCAGGACCTCCTTGGGGTTACGGCCGACGGAGCCGGCGGTCACCATGACGAACTGGATCTCGTTGTTCGGGTCGACGATGAACACGGCGCGCTGCGCGGTGCCGTCCTCGGCCTCGACGCCGCAGTCCCGCATCAGCTCGTGCTTGACGTCCGCGAGCATCGGGAAGGGCAGGTCGCGCAGGTCCTTGTGGTCCTTGCGCCAGGCGTGGTGCACGTACTCGGAGTCGCCGGAGACGCCCAGGATCTGCGCGTCGCGGTCCGCGAACTCCTCGTTCAGCTTGCCGAAGGCGGCGATCTCGGTCGGGCAGACGAAGGTGAAGTCCATCGGCCAGAAGAAGACGATCTTCCACTTGCCCTCGTAGGACTTGTGGTTGATCTGCGCGAACGCCTTGTCCGCATCGAGGTCGACGCAGGCGTTCAGGTCGTACTCGGGGAACTTGTCACCGATGGTGAGCACGTCCGCTCCTTTGTGGCTCAGAGTGAGGGATTTGTCCGCTCTGCCCCGGGATCGCCAGGTCGCGGACGTGATCAACAGTCGCACGGCGCGGACTGATCAGGGAAATAGCTAGACTCGACGGCGTTGATTGGAGCCAGCTATCAGTAAGACCCGCCCGCCCACGCTCGCGCAGCTCAGGGCGTTCGTCGCGGTGGTGGAGCACCGGCACTTCCGGGACGCCGCCGCAGCGATCGGGATGAGCCAGCCCGCACTGTCCGGAGCCGTCGCGGCGCTGGAGGAGAGCGTCGGCGCGCAGCTGGTCGAGCGGACCACCCGGAAGGTCATCATCACCCCGCTCGGGGAGCGGGTGGCCGGGCACGCCCGCGGGGTGCTCGCCGAGCTGCACCGTCTCACCGACGAGGTGGAGGCCTCCCGCCGCCCGTTCACCGGACCGCTGCACCTGGGGGTGATCCCGACCGTCGCACCGTACCTGCTGCCGGTGGTGCTCAACCTCGCCCGGGACCAGTACCCGGACCTGGATCTGCACGTCCACGAGGAGCGCACCCCGCAGCTGCTGGACGGGCTGGGCTCGGGGCGCCTGGACCTGCTGCTGCTGGCCCTCCCCGGCGGGCCCGGCATGGTCGACATCGCGCTCTACGACGAGGACTTCGTCCTGGTCACCCCGCCCGAACACCCGCTGGCGGGACGGGCGGACGTGCCCCGGGACGTGCTGCTCGACCTGGACATCCTGCTGCTGGAGGAGGGCCACTGCCTGCGCGACCAGGCGCTGGACCTCTGCCGCGAGGTCGGCGCCGAGCCGGGTGCCACCAGGGCGGCGGGGCTGTCCACGCTGGTACAGCTGGTGGCCGGCGGCCTCGGGGTGACCCTGCTGCCCGCCACCGCGCTGGATGTGGAGACCGGCCGCAGCGACCGGCTCGCCGCCACCCGCTTCGCCGCCCCGGCGCCGGGCCGCCGGATCGGCCTGACCCACCGGCCCGGCTCGGCCCGCACCCCGGAGTACCAGCGCTTCGCGACGTCCCTGCGCGAGGCCCTGGCACCGCTGCCGGTGCGGCTGACCGGCTGACGGCGGGCCGGGCTGTTGGCCGGGCCGTGCTGCCGGGCCCGCCCTGCTGCCGGTCCGGCCCCGTCCCAGTACGGTGGATCACATGAGCAACCTGGAGACCGCGCCCCAGGCGCGGGTGTGCGGTGGGCGCGAGGACGTGTCGGCGGAGCCGGTCCGCCAGCTGCTGACGGGGAAGCAGGTTCCGCTGGGGGAGAGCACGGTGGTGCGGCGGCTGCTGCCGAACCTGGGGCGGCGGATGGTCGGCGCCTGGTGCTTCGTCGACCACTACGGACCGGACGACATCGAGCACGAACCCGGGATGCAGGTCGCCCCGCATCCGCACATCGGGCTGCAGACCGTCAGCTGGCTGCACGACGGTGAGGTGACGCACCGGGACAGCCTCGGCAGCCTGGCCACGGTGCGCCCGCGCGAGCTGGGCCTGATGACGGCGGGCCGGGCCATCGCGCACGCCGAGCAGTCCCCGGCCGAGCACGGCCCGCGGCTGCACGGCGCGCAGCTCTGGGTCGCGCTGCCCGACTCGCACCGGGCCGCCGAACCGCGTTTCGACCACCATCCGGTGCTGCCGGAGGTGACCGCGCCCGGCGTGCACGCGACGGTGATCCTGGGTGAGTTGGACGGAGCGCGCTCGCCTGGCCTGGTGCACACCCCGCTGGTCGGCGCGGATCTGACCCTCGCCGCCGGCGCCTCGGCGCGGCTCCCGCTGGAGCCGGACTTCGAGTACGCGGTGCTGGTGATGTCGGGTTCGGCGGAGGTGGCCGGCGTCCGGGTCGAGCCGGGCTCGATGCTCTATCTCGGCTGCGGCCGCCGCGAGCTTCCGCTCCGGGCGGACGTCGACAGCGGTCTGCTGCTGCTCGGAGGCGAGCCGTTCGAGGAGAAGCTGGTCATGTGGTGGAACTTCGTCGGACGGTCGGCTGATGAAATCTCACAGGCCCGCGAGGACTGGATGACCGGCACCCGCTTCGGCGAGGTCCACGGCTACGACGGCGCCCGCCTGCTCGCCCCCGAACTCCCGCCGGGCACGCTCAAACCGCGCGGACGCGTGCGCTGACCTGGGCACATGGTCCCGGCACTACGGGTTCGGCCAGTCCGGCGACCGGCCGAGGGCGGTCAGGATCCGGTCGAGCGGATCCGGGTCGGGGCCCGTGGCCAGCGCCGGCAGGAAGTGGCTGCCCGGGGCGAGCCGGAAGGCGCCGTCCGGGACGGCGAGGGCGGTCGGCAGTGCGGCGTGCAGCAGCTCGGCGTCCGCGCTGTAACGGAGCCCCAGGCCGCGGGCGACGTCCCAGCCGTGCACCACGTAGTCGAGAAGGTGGAAGCCGACGGCCAGGGCGGCCGGGAAGCTCTGGGCCCGGGTGAACTCGGGAAGGGCGAAGGGCTGGTCGGCGGCGGTCACTTCGGCGAAGGCGGCGATGACCTGCTCGGCCGCCTCGCCGTACGCGGCGGCGACGTCGGGGTCGAGCGGGCGCACCGCCCACCGGGCCAGATCCTCGCCATGACCGAGCGCCGCAGCCGCGAACCCCCGGTGCTGGGCGGTCATGTGGGCGAGCAGGTCGCCCAGCGTCCAGGCGGCGCAGGGTGTCGGCCGGAGCAGGTCGTCCGCGGTCACCTGGTCCACCAGCGCCACGCTGTGCCGGACCGCCCGCGCGTGCAGGTGTCGAAGCCGGTCGAACTCCTCGTGCTCCCTATTTATAGGCATACGCTTACGATCTGCTCATGCTTATGAATTGTCAACCGGTACGTTCATGGCATGGCTGAGAAAGCGGCGGGAACGGCCCGTCCCGATCTCGCGGCGATGGTCGTGCCCCTGGGGCGCGCCCTGATGGCCGCCGAGCAACCGATCCTCGACGCCCACGGGCTGACCATGTGGGCGTACGCGGTGCTGCTGCGCCTGGACGAGACGCCGATCCGCACCCAGGCGGCGCTGGCCGAGGCGATCGGCGCGGACAAGACCCGGATCATCGCGGTGCTGGACGACCTCGCGGCCCGCCGGCTGATCAGCCGGGAGCCCGACCCGATGGACCGACGGGTGCGCCTGCTGGCGCTCACCGCCGAGGGCCGACTGCTGCGGGACACCGTGCAGGCCGCGATCCAGGACGGCGAGGAACGGCTGCTCACCGTCCTCCCCGCCGCCGACCGCTCCGGTTTCCTGCGGGCTCTGCGCGCCCTGTCGACGCTTCCCGACCTGACCCTGGGCTGAGCAGGCCCGACCGGCCCCGACGCCCCCGGCCTGCGACGAGGTCCGGGAACGTCAGGTCCGGGAGGGTCAGGTCCGGGGTGCGGATCAGGGGATGACGTTGATGTAGCTCATCATGCCGTTGTCCTCGTGGGCGGCGATGTGGCAGTGGAACATCCACGTGCCCGGGAAGTCGGTGAAGGCCACGCGCAGCACGACCGTGCCCGGTACCCCGTTCACCGCGTGCGGTACCGGGACGATGTCCTGGACGTTGGTGTAGGGCAGCGGGGTGCCGTTGACCGACATCACCTGGAACGCGTTGGTGTGCAGGTGGAAGGGGTGGTCCTCGCCGCTGGTGTTGACGATGGTCCACTCCTCCACGGTGCCCAGCCGGGCCGGGGTGGCGAAGACGGAGCTGGTCATCGAGAACTGCTTGCCGTTGATGTAGAAGACGGTCCCGTCGTCGTTCTCGGACAGGTTCACGGTGCGGTGCTGGGCGATCGCCGCACCGGACAGGTCGGCGGGGGCGGTCGGGATGGCGCCGGAGACGGCGGGCAGCGGGCGCTCGGGGCGGCCGGTGACGTCGACCCGCAGCAGGTTGGCCTGCGGGTAGGAGTCGCCCTGGGGGCCGTTGCTGTAGGCGGTGGTCTGCAGCCAGGTGCGGCCGGGCCTGGTGTCGGCGGTGACCAGGACGTCGTAGCGCTTGCCCGGGGGCAGCAGGAGCGTGTCGGCGGTGGTGACCTTGGCGACCGGGGTGCCGTCCTCGCCGATGACGGTGAAGTGGTAGCCGTTCAGGTGGGGTTGGTAGAAGATGTCGGCCCCGGCGTTGACCAGCCGCCACAGCTGGGTCTCGCCCGGGCGCATCGACACCACGGGCCGCAGCTGCCCGTTGACCAGGCGTACCGTCGGGTTGTTGGAGTTGATCGAGGTCGTGGCGGTGTTCTGGACGATGTGGCCGGACGCGTCGATCTGGACGTCCTTGAGCACCATGGTGTGCACGGTGATGTGACGCAGCGCCGCCGGCAGCAGGGTGCGGTCGTCGCCGACGACCAGCGCGCCGGACAGGCCCGCGAAGATCTGGTCCTCCACGTCGCCCGGGGCAGCGGTCGCGCCGGATGCGGCGGTCGGGTCGGTCGGGTCCGACATGCCCGGCATGTCGCTCATATCGGGGCTTCCGGGCGCCGGGCAGGTGGTGCCCATGGCGTGGCTGTGGTACCAGAACGTGCCCAGGGGCTGGTCGGTGGGGACGGCCAGCCGGTAGGTGGTCGAACCGCCCGGGACCACGCACAGGAAGGGATCGTCCGACTGCCCCGAGGGCGAGACGTGCAGCCCGTGGAAGTGCAGGTTGGTGGCCACCTTCAGGTGGTTGACCAGGTGGATGGCCACGCTGGAACCGGGCACCAGGTGGATGGTGGGGGCGATGAAGTCCCCGTTGTAGGACCGGCCCCACACGGTGCGCCCGGACAGGTCGAACCGGGTCTGCGCCGCGTCCAGGGTGATGGTCAGGTGCGGGTCGGTGACCGTGTCCGCGTCCTCGGGGTCCCGGAACGGGGCCCCGGCGGTCATCCCGCGCTCCTGGGCCGCCGTCGACGGAGGAGTAGGCGTCGCCGCGCGTGGAGCGGCCAGGGCCAGCGTGCCCAGGCCTCCCGCCAGGAGCAGCGCCATCGCACTCCCCACATGGATCAGCCGCCTGGTGCGACGTATTCGCAGGTGCTCGGCCTGGGTGGGGGTGGTGCCGTCGGACATCGGTGCTCCGGTTCTGGTCGGTCGGCTCAGGAAGGGCGTCGCGCTGTGCACGACAATTGCCCAACTGTGCCGCCAGGGAACCGGGTTCGTCTATACGTTTCCTGAATGCTGGCTGTGCGTCAGAGGCCGGCTTCGGGGGTCCTGGGCCCCCGTGTCCGGGCACAGCAGATCAAGGTCGTCTCGCGCACCCCCAGATGGTCGGACAATTACCCCCGATCGGTGGGCTACGCGCGATGACCATTCCCCACCTGCTGACTTTACCGGGAAGTAACATGCGGGCGCCGTGAAACTGTGACTGGGCTGTTGACCAGCGTTCACCAAGCCTGCTTTGCTTCACGGCAAGCCGAAGAGGATCGGCACCCCGCAAAGTGGTGACACTTCTTCAGTTTCCTCTGCTTGCCTCAGGATCAGCCCCAAAGCTGCACGTCAGCGCGGAGAGCACCCCACTGCGCGGACAGCTTCGCCCTGCGCACGGGTAATTGCCCAGCGCAATACGGCCGTTGCCGTCCGTAGTTTGCTTTCCGGTGTGCGGATATTGCGACGTGGAGCAATAGGGCCGGTCCCCGGCGCGCCAGAGGTGTGCTCTCGCTCCCCCTGTCCAGGCACGTGGTTTCCCCGCCGCCGACCGGCACGCGGATAACCAGTACGAGAGAGGAACCCTCAACCATGGGTACCCCCCACGCCCACGGCCGTACCAGACGAGCCGCCCTCACCGGCGTCGTCTCACTGTCGATAGCCACCGGCGCACTGATCGCCGCCGCCGCACCCCAGGCGGTTGCCTCGTCGGCCGCACCGCAGAGCCACTCCGTGGCGAACCCGTACAGCCCCGCGAACCAGCACGCCTACCGGCACGGTGTGGTTCCGACGGTCAAGCAGAACAGCAAGATGAAGTCGTGGGCGGCCTCCCAGCACGCGGCGACCGCCGCGACCGGCCCGGAGACGCTGTCCTACGGCGGCGGCGTGGACGGCATCGGCGTCCAGAGCGGTCACTCCAAGGTCTACCTGGTCTTCTACGGCACCCAGTGGGGCACGCAGAGCACCGACGGCAACGGCAACGCGAAGTTCTCGGGCGACTCGGCCGGTGCCGCGGGTGCCGCGCAGCAGATGTTCAAGGGCATCGGCACCAACAACGAGCTGTGGTCCGCCGACCTGACCCAGTGGTGCGACGGGCCCAACGTGGCGACCGGCGCGACCAGCTGCCCCTCGAACGCCAACTTCATCCCGTACCAGGCCGGTGGCGTGCTGTCCGGCGTGTGGTACGACAACTCGGCCGCCTCGCCGAGCAACGCGACCGGCAACCAGCTGGCCCAGGAGGCCATCACCGCGGCCGGCCACTTCGGCAACACCACGGCCGCGGCGAACCGCGACGCGTACTACATCGTGCTCTCGCCGCACGGCACCGACCCGGACAACTACCAGGACCCCAACACCGGTTACTGCGCCTGGCACGACTGGAACGGTGACACCACGCTGACCGGCGGGGCCGCGTCCTCCCCGTACGGCGACGTCGCCTTCTCGAACCAGCCGTACAACATCGACCAGGGCCAGGGCTGCGGCGTCGGCTTCATCAACGGCTCGTCCGGCACCCTCGACGGCTACACGATGACGCTCGGCCACGAGTGGCACGAGATGATGTCCGACCAGAACCCGGCCGGCGGCTGGACCAACCACACCGGTGACGCCACCTACAACGGCCAGGAGAACTCGGACGAGTGCGCCTGGCTCGCGCCCGGCACCGCGGGTGGCGCGGCCATGGTCACCATGGGCACCGGCACCTTCGCCGAGCAGGCCAGCTGGTCGAACGACACCAACGCCTGCTCCATCTCGCACCCGATCGTCGGCGGCGGCGGCACGACCAGCAACACGGTCACCGTCACCAACCCGGGCACCCAGACCGGCACCGTGGGCACCGCGGCCTCGCTGCAGGTCAGCGCGTCCGACTCGGGCAGCTCCGCGCTGACCTACTCGGCCACCGGTCTCCCGGCCGGCCTGTCGATCAACGCCTCCACCGGCCTGATCACCGGCACCCCGTCCGCGGCCGGCACCTCCTCGGTGACGGTCAAGGCCACCGACACCACCTCGGCCTCCGGCAGCACCACCTTCAGCTGGACCGTCAACGGTGCGGCCGGTTGCTCCAGCCCCGGCCAGAAGCTCGGCAACCCCGGCTTCGAGACCGGTAGCGCCGCGCCGTGGACCGCGACCGCCGGCGTCATCAACAGCGACACCACCAGCGAGCCCGCCCACTCCGGCAGCTACGACGCCTGGCTCGACGGCTACGGCTCCACCCACACCGACACGCTGGCCCAGAAGGTGACCATCCCGGCCGGGTGCAGCGCCAGCCTCAGCTTCTACCTGCACATCGACACCGCCGAGACCACCACCACGAAGGCCAACGACACCCTCAAGGTCCAGGCCGGCAGCACCACCCTCGCCACCTACTCCAACCTCAACGCCAACACCGGCTACGCCCTGGAGACCGTCAACCTGTCCGCCTACGCCGGCCAGGCCGTGACGCTGACCTTCACCGGCACCGAGAACGGCAGCCTGCAGACCAGCTTCGTCATCGACGACACCGCGCTGACCGCCAGCTGACCGACGCCGGCACCACGCACGGCTCCGCCCCGGGAGGGAACCCTCCCGGGGCGGAGCCGTGTTCCGGTGTGCACGGCGGATGTCTGTCGACATCAAGTATCTTGACATCAAGCTATCTGGCTGGGCAGACTTGCCTCGTTGTCTTGACGTCAAGACACTTCATGGCAAGGGGGGCCTGCGATGCGCGGCGCGGTGTGGGGACGGGCGGATCGCGGGCCGGGTGGGGACGGTCTGCTCGCGCAGCTGCGCACTCCGCCGGGGGGCCGTGACGCGCGCACCATGCTGCTGGCCCTGCTCGTGGACCGGACCGGTACCGGGGTGTGGTCCACGGCCTCGGTGCTGTACTTCACCTTCGTGGTGGGGCTGGACGCCGCGCAGGTGGGGCTGTTGCTGGGGGTGGCCGGGGCCGCGGCCGTCGCCGGGTCGCCGCTGGCGGGCTGGCTGGCCGGGCGGCACCGGCTGCGCTCGCTGCTGATCGGATCCCATCTGGTGCGCATGGCGGCGGTCTGCCTGTTGCTGGTGTGCGGCAGTTTCGGCACGCTGCTGCCGGTGGTCGCCGCCATCTGCGTGGCGGACCGGGCGGCCAAGACCTGGGAGATCCTCTTCGCCACCCGTACGGCCGGGGAGCGGCGGGCGACGTACCGGGCTCTCTCGCGGGTCGTGATGAACGCCGGCTACGGAATCGGCGCGGGCATCGCGGCCGTGGGTCTCGCGGTGGGGACCCGTGACGCCTACGGCGCCCTGGTGCTGGGTGACGCTCTCTCCTTCCTGGCCGCGGCCGCGCTGGTCGGACGCACCCGGGAGGTGCGGACTCCGCCGGACGCGCCGGTGCGGCCGGGCACTGCGGTGCGGCCGGATGCTGCGATGCAGACGGACACTGCGGTGCGGACGGATGCTGCGGCGGAGGGCCGAGGGCGCGGCCGGGGCGAACGCCGAGGGGGTGGCCCCAGTCCCTGGCGGGACCCCGGCTATCTGCTCTTCGTGCTGCTCGACACCCCGCTGGGCCTGGACGACGCGATCCTCAACGTCGGCCTGCCGCTCTGGCTGGTCAGCCGTACCGCGGCCCCGCACGCGGTGGTCCCGGCCTTCATGATCGTCAACACCGTACTGGTGGTGCTGCTCCAGATGCCGGTGTCGGCGCGGGTCGGCAGCCCGCGCCGCGCGGCTCTGGCCGTGGGCGGCTATGGGCTGGCGGTGCTCGGCTGCTGCGTCCTGGTGGCGTTCTCGGCGGCCGGAGGGGCGCTGACGGCCTCGGTCCTGCTGCTGGGTGCGGCGGTTCTGGTCACCGTGGCGGAGCTGGTGCGCTCGGTGAGCTCCTGGGAACTCGCGGTCTGCCTCGCGCCGGCCCGGGCGCAGCCGGCCTATCTCGGTGTGGCCGGGATGGCCCAGTCGGTGTCGAGGTCCGCCGGACCGGTGCTGCTGACCGACGTGGTGATGGCGGCGGGACCGGCGGGCTGGCTCGTGCTGGGTACGGCGGTGACCGGTCTGTCGATCGCCCAGCGTGGCGCCTCGTTGCGGCGGATCGCCACGCTGCAGCCGGCGGCCGACGTCGCGATCGATGCCTCCGATGCTGTCGCGTCCTCTGGTGCTGTCGTCAAGGTGTCGTCGCAGTCCCTCCGCTGACTGGACGTCAGCTGGATTGGTCCAGACCCCTTGACGGTTCGATTGGTCTGTACCACATTGAATGGCAGGTACCTGCCCTCAGCATGCGCATGCGCTTCCCGTCCCCCTCATCCCCCACTTTGGGAGGACGCACCATGCAACGCGCCCAGATTCAGCCACCACGACCACCGCGGGTGCGCAGGCTCGGCCTGACCGCGGCGGCCTGCGCCGTCGCGCTCGCCGGACTCACGGCGTCCCTGCTCGGGACCTCCGCCGGGGCCGCGACCACTTCGGCCGGCACCGTCGGCAACACCACCGGCGCCGCCGCGACCAGCGGCGGCCTGAAGATCGGCTACTACGACCAGTGGTCGATCTACCAGAACGCCTTCTACCCCAAGAACCTCGACACCGAGGGCATCGCCGGCAAACTCGACTACCTGATCTACGACTTCGAGAACATCGATCCCACCAGCCACACCTGCTTCGAGGCCGACTCCGCCGCGTCCCAGGACGAGAACAACCCCAACGCGGGTGACGGCGCCGGCGACTCCTTCGCCGACTACGGGAAATCCTTCGACTCGTCCATCAGCGTCAACGGCACGTCGGACGCGTACAACATGCCGATCGTCGGCAACTTCCACCAGTTGCAGGAACTGAAGGCGAAGTATCCCAACCTGAAGATCATGCTGTCGATCGGCGGGTGGACCTACTCCAAGTTCTTCTCCGACGCGGCGGCGACCGACGCCTCGCGCAAGGCGCTGGTGTCCTCCTGCATCGACATGTTCATCAAGGGCAACCTGCCCTCGCAGAACGGCTACGGCGGAGCCGGTACCGGCAAGGGCATCTTCGACGGCTTCGACATCGACTGGGAGTACCCGGGCGGCGGCGGGCACGTGGGCAACCACTCCAGCACCGCCGACAAGCAGAACTACACCGCTCTGCTCGCCGAGTTCCGCAGCGAGCTCAACGCCCAGGGGGCGGCCGACGGGAAGACCTACGCCCTCAGCGCGGCGCTGCCGTCCGGCCAGGACAAGATCGCGAACGTCGAGACCAACGCCATCGGCCAGTACCTGACCTTCGGCGACGCCATGACCTATGACATGCACGGCGGCTGGGAGCCCACCGGGCCCACCAACCACCAGGCGCCGCTCTACTCCGGACCGAACGACCCGATGACCCCGGTCCCGCCGGGCAACGAGAAGTACTCGGTGGACGAGGCGGTGAAGGCCTACACCGTCGGCGACCCGCAGTACGGGATCCCCGGCGGCTTCCCGGCGAACAAGCTCACCCTGGGCATCCCCTTCTACTACCGGGGCTGGACCGGGGTGCCGGCCGGCAGCAACCACGGCCTGTTCCAGACGGCCACCGGACCGGCGGCCGGCGCACCCGACTCCGGCAGCGTCGCCGGGGTGCGGATGTACAAGGAGCTGACCGGCGTGGTCGACAACCCCGCCGACACCTTCTGGGATCCGGCCGCCCAGGCCGCGTACTTCTACGACGGCAGCAACTTCTGGAGCGGTGAGGACGCCCGGTCGATCCAGGCCACGGCAGACTACCTGCACTGCAACGGCCTGGCCGGGACCATGATGTTCTCGATGTACGACCTGGACCCGGCGGCGACGCTGTTCAACGACGCCGTGACCGACACCAACGGCTCGGCTGCAGGCTGCACCGCCCCGCCGACCACGACACCTCCCACCACGGCGCCGCCCACGACGACGCCGCCGACCACGACACCGCCCACCACGACACCGCCCACCACCACCCCGCCGACCACCACCCCGCCGACCACTCCGCCCCCGTCCACCACGCCGCCGTCCGGCGGCAACGCGGTGGTGAACGGCGGCTTCGAGAGCGGCTCGCTGGCACCGTGGAGCTGCTCGGCGAGCAGCGCGGCCACCGTGCAGACCGGCACCGTCCACAGCGGCAGCTACGCGCTGACGGCGACGCCGAACTCCTCCGACGACGCCCAGTGCACCCAGGTGATCACGGTCAAACCGAACACCGCCTACACCCTCAGCGGCTGGGTCGACGGCAGCTACGTCTACCTCGGCGTCAGCGGCGGTGCCACGGCCAGCACCTGGGCCAGCACCGGCGGGTCCTGGCAGAAGCTGACCGTGCCGTTCACCACCGGTGCGAGCACCACCTCGGTCACCGTCTACACGCATGGCTGGTACGCCCAGGGCGCCTACTCCGCGGACGACATCGCGGTCCAGTAGGCGCCCCGCACCGCCCGTCCCCGATCGCGGGTCTCCGGACCGCGCAGTCTCCTGCCGCGCACTCTCCCGAAGGCCTGCGGTCAGGGACGGGTCATTCGCAGCACGTCCAGGGCCGCGTCGAGCTGCTCCACCGTCAGCTTCCCCTGCTCCACGTAGCCGCGCTCCAGCACCACCTGACGGATCGTCTTCCGCTCGGCCAGCGACTGCTTGGCGACCTTGGCCGCCTCCTCGTAGCCGAGGTAGCGGTTCAGCGGGGTCACCACCGAGGGGGAGGACTCGGCCAGCTCGCGCAGCCGCTCGGTGTTGGCGGTGATCCCGTCGACGGTGCGGTCCGCCAGCAGCCGCGCCACGTTCGCCAGCAGCCGGACCGACTCCAGCAGGTTGCGGGCGATCACCGGCAGCATCACATTGAGTTCGAAGTTCCCGCTCGCCCCGGCCAGCGCCACCGTCGCGTCATTGCCCATGACCTGCGCGGCGACCATCACCACGGCCTCCGGGACCACCGGGTTGACCTTGCCCGGCATGATCGAGGAACCCGGTTGCAGGTCCGGCAGGTTGATCTCGCCCAGCCCGGTGCGCGGACCGGACCCCATCCAGCGCAGATCGTTGGCGATCTTCGTGAAGCCGACCGCGATGGTCCGCAGCTGGCCGCTCAGCTCGACCAGGCCGTCCCGGGCGCCCTGCGCCTCGAAGTGGTTCCTGGCCTCGGTCAGCGGCAGCCGGGTGGTCCGGGCGACCTCGGTGATCACGGCCGAGGAGAAGCCCGGCGGGGTGTTGATCCCGGTGCCCACGGCCGTCCCGCCCAGCGGCAGCTCGGCCACCCGGGGCAGCGTGGCCCGCAGCCGCTCCACGCCGTAGCGGACCTGGGCCGCGTAGCCGCCGAACTCCTGACCGAGGGTCACCGGGGTGGCGTCCATCAGATGGGTCCGGCCCGACTTCACCACGTCCGCGAAGGCCGCGGCCTTGTGCTCCAGGGCCAGCGCCAGATGCTCCAGCGCGGGGAGCAGGTCGTGGGTGACGGCGGCGGTCGCCGCGATGTGAATGGAGCTGGGGAAGACGTCGTTGGACGACTGGCTGGCGTTGACATGGTCGTTGGGGTGGACCGGTGCGCCCAGACGCTCGCTCGCCAGGGTCGCGATCACCTCGTTGGCGTTCATGTTGGACGAGGTGCCCGAGCCGGTCTGGAAGACGTCGACCGGGAACTCGTCGTCCCAGTGCCCGGCCGCGACCTCGTCGGCCGCCATGGCGACGGCCTCCGCCGTCGCCGGCTCCAGCACGCCGAGCTCGGCGTTGACCCGCGCGGCCGCCGCCTTGATCCGCGCCAGCGCGTGGATGTGCGCGGACTCCAGCCGCTGGCCGGACACCGGGAAGTTCTGCACCGCCCGCTGCGTCTGCGCCCCCCACTTCGCCCCCGCCGGGACCCGCACCTCACCCATCGAGTCGTGCTCGATCCGGTACGCCTGCTGATCTGTACTGTCGCTCATGGATCAATACTGCGCCGTCACGGACCGCCCGGGGTGCCGCGCCGCTCCACCGTCGGGCTGACCGGCGGAGCGGCGTGGAAAGCGCGGACCGCCGGACTACTGCCCGGGGCGGACCGGGATGCTGGTGATCAGCGGCTGGGCCGGGCCGGGCTCGGCGAAGAAGTCGTTGCCCTTGTCGTCGACCACGACGAAGGCCGGGAAGTCCTCGACCTCGATCCGCCAGACCGCCTCCATGCCCAGCTCCGCGTACTCCAGCACCTCGACCTTCTTGATGCAGTCCAGGGCCAGCCGCGCGGCCGGGCCGCCGATGGAGCCGAGGTAGAAGCCGCCGTGCTTGGCGCAGGCGTCGGTGACCTGCTGCGAGCGGTTGCCCTTGGCCAGCATCACCATCGAGCCGCCGGCCGCCTGGAACTGGTCGACGTAGGAGTCCATCCGCCCGGCCGTGGTCGGGCCGAAGGAGCCGGAGGCGTAGCCCTCGGGGGTCTTCGCCGGGCCGGCGTAGTAGACCGGGTGGTCCCTGAGGTACTGCGGCATGCCCTCGCCGGCGTCCAGCCGCTCCTTGATCTTGGCGTGGGCGATGTCGCGGGCCACCACCAGGGTGCCGGTGAGCGAGAGCCGGGTCTTGACCGGGTACTTCGACAGTTCGGCGCGGATGGTGGACATCGGCTGGTCCAGGTCGATCCGGACCACCTGGTCGTCCAGGTGGTCCTCGGTGGTCTCCGGCAGGTACCTGGCCGGGTCGCTCTCCAACTGCTCCAGGAAGACGCCCTCGGCGGTGATCTTGCCCAGCGCCTGGCGGTCGGCGGAGCAGGACACCGCCATGGCCACCGGCAGCGAGGCGCCGTGACGCGGCAGCCGGATCACCCGGACGTCGTGGCAGAAGTACTTGCCGCCGAACTGCGCGCCGATGCCGATCTTCTGGGTCAGCTCGTGGACCTTGGCCTCCAGCTCCAGGTCGCGGAAGCCGTGGCCGGTGGCCGAACCCTCGGTGGGCAGGGTGTCCAGGTAGTGCGCCGAGGCGTACTTGGCGGTCTTCAGCGCGAACTCGGCACTGGTCCCGCCGACCACGATGGCGAGGTGGTAGGGCGGGCAGGCGGCGGTGCCCAGCGAGCGGATCTTCTGTTCCAGGAAGGTCATCATCGACGCCTCGTTGAGGATCGCCTTGGTCTCCTGGTAGAGGTACGACTTGTTGGCGCTGCCGCCGCCCTTCGCCATGAACAGGAACTTGTACGCGTCCCCGTCGGTCGCGTAGAGCTCGATCTGGGCAGGCAGGTTGCTGCCGGTGTTCTTCTCGTCCCACATGGTCAGCGGGGCCATCTGCGAGTAGCGCAGGTTGAGCCTGGTGTAGGCGTCGAAGATGCCGCGGGAGACCGCCGCCTCGTCCTGGCCGGAGGTGAGCACGTTCTGGCCGCGCTTGCCCATGACGATCGCGGTGCCGGTGTCCTGGCACATCGGCAGCACGCCGCCGGCCGCGATGTTGGCGTTCTTCAGCAGGTCCAGCGCCACGAAGCGGTCGTTGGGGCTGGCCTCGGGGTCGTCCAGGATGCGGCGCAGCTGGGTCAGGTGTGCCGGGCGCAGCAGGTGCGAGATGTCGTGCATCGCCTCGGCGGTGAGCAGCCGCAGCGCCTCCGGCTCCACCTGCAGGAACCGCCGCCCGTTCGCCTCGAAGGTGCTGACGCCCTCGGTGGTCAGCAGCCGGTACGGGGTGGGGTCCGCGCCGAGCGGCAGCAGGTCGGTGTAGGCGAAGTCGGGCATGGCGGGTCCTCAATCATCGGCGACAGTTCCGGCAGCCGTGGCGGAACCTTCCCCAGGGTACTGATCGGGACTGTCGGTCGCGGTGGGCGGGTGACTATCCTCACCCTGTGGACAACTCCTCGCTGCCGGACCCCCTGAAGAAGCCGCAGGACACCCGGCCGACCGCTCAGCCGTACGCCGATCCGGCCGATCACCTCAGGGCCTCGGACGCGGACCGCGAGCGGGTCGCCGAGGCGCTGCGCGAGGCCTTCGCCGAGGGCCGGCTGTCCGCGGAGGAGCACTCCGAACGGATCGACGCGGTGTACGCGGCGAAGACCCACGGCGAGCTGGCGCCGCTGACCCGGGACCTGCCCTCGCACCGGTCCGCGAACCCGGCCGCGCGGCGGGAGCCGGACTCCGGCCCGCAGCCCGCCACCCAGCCCGACGACTTGGTGGCGATCTTCGGCGGGGCCGAGCGCAAGGGCCGGTTCCGGGCGGGCCGCTCGCTGCGGGCGGTGGCGGTCTTCGGCGGCGTGGAGATCGACCTGACCGAGGCGACCTTCGACGCGCCGGAGCTGGTGATCGACTGCAAGGCGGTCTTCGGCGGGATCGAGATCAGGGTCCCTCCGCATGTGACGCTGCGCGGCGGCGGGGCGGGGATCTTCGGCGGCTTCGAGGTGCGCCAGCAGGAGGGCGCCGAACCGGGCGCCCCGGTGGTGACCGTCCGGGGCAAGGCGGTGTTCGGCGGCGTCGAGGCGAAGCCGCGCAGGTTCGGCAAACTGGCCGCCAAGGCCCGCAAGTACCTTGAGGGTTGAGCACCCTGACAGTCCGTTGATCGGCTCCGTGTGGCATGCATGAATCCGGTTGCGACGGGGTAGGTCTGGGCACACACCGCCTGGCTTCACAGCCGGTGTGTGCCCTCGCCGAGCTGTCGTCAGGAGTGCGCTGTGCTTCATCCGATAGAAGCCCGTCTGGACGAGAACCGTTCACACGTCCCTGCACGGCGCGGGCCCACGGATGACAACCCCTGGCATTCCGGCGCGGCCTGCCGCCGGGACGAGGCCGGGTTGTTCTTCGCACCCTCGAAGGAGCCGACCGCCGCGCGGCTGGCCCGCGAGGAGCGCGCCAAACGGGTCTGCGCACGCTGCCCGGTGCTGCTGGAGTGCCGCGAGCACGCGCTGCTGCAGCCGGAACCGTACGGGGTGTGGGGCGGGCTGACCGCCGCCGAGCGCCGGGTGGTGCTGGCCCGGCGCCGCCGCCGGGAGCAGGAGCTCCGGGAGGCGGCGCGGGTCGGCGCCCAGGTCGCGGCGGCGGGCTGAGCCCGGCGCCGCTCCGGGGGGAGCCTAGCGAGCCCGGTCGAAGTCGATGGCGCTGTAGGCCCGGAGCTTGGACAGCCTGTGCGTGCTGTCGATCTGCCGGATGGTGCCGCTCTTGGAGCGCATCACCAGTGAACTGGTGGTCGCGGTCTCCGACTTGTAGTGGACGCCGCGCAGCAGCTCGCCGTCGGTGATACCGGTGGCGACGAAGAACACGTTCTCGCCGCTGACCAGGTCGTTGGTGTGCAGCACCCGGTCCAGGTCGTGTCCGGCGTCCAGCGCCTTGCGGCGCTCCGCCTCGTCCTTGGGCCACAGCCGGCCCTGGATGACACCGCCCAGGCACTTTATGGCGCAGGCCGCGATGATGCCCTCCGGGGTCCCGCCGACGCCGAGCAGCAGGTCTACGCCGGTGCCCTCGCGGACGGCCATGACCGCACCGGCCACGTCGCCGTCGGAGATGAACTTGATCCGCGCGCCGGTGGCCCGGATCTCGGCCGCCAGGTCGTCGTGCCGGGGACGGTCCAGCAGTACCACGGTGACGTCCTCGGGCGCGCAGCCCTTGGCCCGGGCGACGGCGCGGATGTTGTGCTCGGCCGGCGCGCTGATGTCGACCTGGCCGGCCGCCTCGGGCCCGGCCACCAGCTTGTCCATGTAGAAGACGGCGCTGGGGTCGAACATGGTGCCCCGGTCGGCCACGGCCAGGACCGCGACCGCGTTGGGCATGCCCTTGGCGGTCAGGGTGGTGCCGTCCACCGGGTCGACGGCGACGTCGCACTCGGGGCCGGTGCCGTCACCGATCCGCTCGCCGTTGAAGAGCATCGGGGCGTCGTCCTTCTCGCCCTCGCCGATGACCACGACGCCGTTCATGGACACGGTGTGCACAAGGGTGCGCATCGCGCGCACGGCGGCGCCGTCCGCGCCGTTCTTGTCGCCACGTCCGACCCAGCGACCGGCGGCCATCGCCGCGGCCTCGGTGACCCGGACCAGCTCCAGTGCAAGGTTGCGGTCGGGCGCCTCGGGGGCGACCTCCAGGGACGATGGAAGGTTGTGCTGGTGCTGCTCGGTCATCGAATTCCGTACCTCTCTGTACGACGACGGCCGGATGAGGGTCCTGTGATCGTACCGGCGACCTGCGGAAATGTCTGTGGCGTGGGGCACGTGCGCCCCGGTGCGCGGGGGCGGCGGGGCCATGGTCCACCATGGTGGGGTGGCTACAGAGAACGCGGCGGCGCAGACCGGAACGGCACCCACGACGACGCAGAAGCGTCCGGGCATGGCCGGCAAGTCAGTCCGGGACATGGTCCTGTCGCTGATCGCGGTGATGGCTGCCGGGCTGGTCATCTACCTGTTCGTGCCGCACAGCGGCGGTAACGGCGTGCATCCGGTCGAGTACCAGGTGGCGCTGGACACCGCCCAGCGCGCGGCCCCCTACCCGCTGCTGGCGCCCAAGGAGCTGCCCAGCGGCTGGAACGCCACGGCGGTCGGCTTCGACGGCGGCGATCCGCAGAACGCCCAGTGGACGCTGGGCTTCATCGACGCCGGCGGGCAGTACGTCGCGATCCGGCAGAGCAACGGCCCGGAGGCGGCGTTCCTCGCCGACGCGACCACCAACGGCGTGAAGGAGTCCGGCACCAGCACCGTGGGCGGCCAGGTCTGGAGCCACTACCAGGGCGACCGCTACCGCGCGCTGGTGCTGCGGACCGGCACCGAGACCACGGCGCTGACCGGCACGGAGAGCTTCGCGCAGCTGGAGCAGTTCGCGGCGACGCTGCACTGAGCGCGGTCCGTGCGCCGGACGGTACACGCTGTGCCGGACACGCCGGACGGAACGCGAAAGCCCCGACCGCGCCGGGGGGCGGCGGTCGGGGCTTTGCGGCGTCCGCGGGGGTGCGGACGGCGGGCAGGCGCCGGGGTCAGACGGTGGTGACGACCTCGTCGTACTCCAGGCGCGGGCTGCGGGGGAACCAGGCGTCGGCGCCGGGCTTGCCGATGTTCACGACGGCCAGGACCTCGTGGTCGCCGTCGGCGAAGAACTCCTTGTTGATCCCGTCGCGGTCGAAGCCGGTCATCGGGCCCGCGGCCAGGCCGGCGGCGCGGATGCCCAGGATGAAGTAGCCGATCTGCAGCGAGGCGTTGAAGGAACCGGCGGCCTCACGGACCGGGCGCTCGGAGAAGAAGACGTCCTTGGCCTGCGGGAAGGCCGGGAAGAGCTTGGGCAGCTCCTCGTGGAACTCGTGGTCGGTGGCCAGCACCGCGACCAGCGGGGCGGACTGGGTCTTCGCCTTGTTGCCGTCCGACATGTGGGCGACCAGGCGCTCGCGGGCCTCGGGGGAGCGCACCAGGACGACCCGCAGCGGCTGCTGGTTGAAGGCGGTCGGCGCGTACTTGACCAGGTCGTAGACGGCCTGGATCTGCTCGTCGGTGACCGGCTCGTCGGTGAAGGTGTTCGCGGTACGGGCCTCGCGGAACAGCAGGTCCTGGGCGGCGGCGTCGAGAACGAGAGCGTCAGTCATGGTTAACCTCGGTGATGTCCTGGGGCGGCCGAGTGCCGCTTGCCTCCATCAACATAGGTGAACCTTCAACTATTTCCAACGCAGAGATCTCAGGAGTGATCTGGATCACTCACTCCTCGGCACCAGGCCGGTCGGAGCCCGCGGGCTGCCCGCCCGGCTTCGCCCCGTCGGCCGCGAGCGCGGCGTCCAGGCGCGCCCTGGCGCCGTCCAGCCAGCGCTCGCAGACCTGGGCCAGGTGCTCCCCGCGCTCCCACAGCGCCAGGGACTCCTCCAGTGAGGTGCCCCCGTTCTCCAGCTTGCGGACGACCTCCAGCAGGGCGTCCCTGGCCTGCTCGTAACCGAGCGCGTCGTGCGGCATGTCCGCCGCGGTGTCGTCGAGCGGGGTGTCCCCCGTGGTCGGGCCGTTCTCCGTCTGCTTCGCCATGCCCGCCAGCCTATGCGCAGCCGCTGACAACTCAGGTGACGGTGCGCCGACCCTCGGTGACGGCTCTACTCGGTGACCGTCACGGTCAGCTCGCCCTCGGCGACCCGCGCGCGCAGCGGCTCTCCGGCGGAGACCTGCGCCGGATCGCGGACCACCGCGCCGTCCTCGCGCTGCAGTACGGCGTACCCGCGCTGCAGGGTCGCGGCCGGCGACAGCGCCACCACCCGGGCCAGGGTGTGCGACAGCTCGGACGCGGCCCGCTCCAGGCGGTGGTCCAGGTTCCGCCGGGAGCGGTGCAGCAGGGCCGCGACCTCCGCCCCGCGCTCGTCCACCATCCGGTACGGCGCGGCCAGCACCGGGCGGCTGCGGACGGCGTCGAGCCCGGAGCGCTCCCGGTCGAGCCGGGCCCGTACGCCCCAGCGGGCCCGGTCGCGCAGGCCGTGCACCCGGGCCAGCTCCTCCCTGACGTCCGGGACGACCCGCTTCGCGGCGTCGGTGGGGGTGGAGGCGCGCAGGTCGGCGACGTAGTCCAGCAGCGGCTGGTCCGGCTCGTGGCCGATCGCGCTGACCACCGGCGTCCGGGCCGCCGAGACGGCGCGGACCAGCTGCTCGTCGGAGAAGGGCAGCAGGTCCTCGACGCTGCCGCCGCCGCGGGCGACGATGATCACGTCGACCTCCGGGCGCTCGTCCAGCTCCTTGATCGCGGCGATCAGCTCGGGGACCGCGTGCACCCCCTGCACCGGGACGTTGCGCACCTCGAAACGCACGGCCGGCCAGCGCCGCCGCGCGTTCTGCAGCACGTCGCGCTCCGCCGCCGAGGCGCGTCCGGTCACCAGGCCGACGCACTGCGGCAGGAACGGCAGCGGCCGCTTGCGCTCGGCGGCGAACAAACCCTCCGCGCCGAGGGTGCGCTTCAGCAGCTCCAGCCGGGCCAGCAGGTCGCCGAGCCCTATCAGCCGGATCTCGGCGGCGCGCAGCGACAGCGTGCCGCGCGGGCCATACCACTCGGGCCTGGCGTGCAGCACCACCCGGGAGCCCTCGGTGACCAGCTCCGCCACCGGGTCGAAGACCGAGCGGTAGCAGGTGACCGAGAGCGAGACGTCCTCGGACGGGTCACGCAGCGTCAGGAACACCACACCGGCCCCCGGGCGGCGGCTGAGCTGGGTGATCTGTCCCTCCACCCAGACCGCGCCGAGGCGGTTGATCCAGCCGCCGATGAGCTGGGAGACCCGGCCGACCGGGATGGGGGCTTCCGCCGAGGTGTCGAGGGCCATGCGCCGAGCCTAACGGCAGGGTCCGACACGGCGGCCTGACCGTGCGTGTGGCCACGCGGTACGGAGGGCCGGCGGGCGGCGCGCAGGAGACGGCCTGCCGGCATACCGCCCATAGGGCCCCATAGGGTGTCCGCCCCGGGGACGGTACCCCTTCTGCCGGTAGGCTTGAGGGCATGTCTGCTACCGCTTCCCGCCGTGTCCTGCTCGCCGCCCCGCGCGGATACTGCGCAGGCGTCGACCGAGCCGTCATCGCCGTGGAGAAGGCCCTGGAGCAGTACGGGGCCCCCATCTACGTGCGCAACGAGATCGTGCACAACAAGTACGTCGTGCAGACCCTGGAGAAGAAGGGCGTCATCTTCGTCAGTGCGACCGAGGAGGTCCCCGAGGGCAACATCGTGGTCTTCTCCGCCCACGGCGTCGCCCCCTCCGTCCACGACGAGGCGAAGGCAGGCAAGCTCGCCACCATCGACGCGACCTGCCCGCTGGTCACCAAGGTGCACAAGGAAGCGCTGCGGTACGCCGAGGAGGACTACGACATCCTGCTGATCGGCCACGAGGGCCACGAGGAGGTCATCGGCACCATGGGGGAGGCGCCCGAGCGCACCCATCTGGTGGACGGCCCCAAGGACGTCGAGCAGGTCCGGGTCCGCGACGAGTCCAAGGTGGTGTGGCTGTCGCAGACCACCCTCTCCGTGGACGAGGCGATGGCCACCGTCGGTGCGCTGAAGACCCGCTTCCCGCTGCTGACCAGCCCGCCGAGCGACGACATCTGCTACGCCACGCAGAACCGGCAGGTGGTGATCAAGCAGATCGCCGCCGAGTGCGACCTGGTGATCGTGGTCGGCTCGCGCAACTCCTCCAACTCGGTGCGCCTGGTCGAGGTCTCCCTGGAGGCCGGCGCCAGGGCCGCCTACCTGGTCGACTTCGCCGACGAGATCGACGAGGCCTGGCTGGAGGGCGTCGGCACGGTCGGCCTGACCAGCGGCGCCTCGGTGCCGGAGATCCTGGTCGAGGAGGTGCTGGCCTGGCTGGCCGAGCGCGGCTTCGGCGACGTCGAGACGGTCCGCACCACCGAGGAGCACCTGCAGTTCTCGCTGCCCAAGGAGCTGCGCCGGGACCTGCGCGCGGAGGCCGCCGGCCGACCGATCGACGGGTAGGGCGAGCGGCGGGCAACTGGAGCGGGTAGAACGGACGTTGACGACCGACTGAACGATTCGACCGGTTCAACGACGAACAGGGGAGCTCCAGCGTGAACGCCTCCAGTGCCAAGGTATCCAGTGCCCAGGTCTTCGGTGTGGACATCGGCGGTTCGGGCATCAAGGGTGCGCCCGCCGATCTGGAACGGGGCGAACTCGCCCAGGAACGGCACAAGGTGCTCACCCCGCAGCCCTCCGAGCCCAAGGCGGTGCTGGAGGCGGTCCGCGAGGTGGTCGGCCACTTCGACTGGAACGGCCCGGTCGGGCTGACCTTCCCGGGTGTGGTCGTGGACGGCCACACCCTGAGTGCGGCCAATGTCGACAAGGGCTGGATCGGCCTGGACGCCGCGACCATGTTCGCCGAGGGCCTGGGGATGCCGGTGGCCCTGGTCAACGACGCCGACGCGGCCGGAATGGCCGAGGTCGCCTACGGCGCGGGCAAGGGCCGGAGCGGTGTGGTGCTGCTGCTCACCCTGGGCACCGGGATCGGCAGCGCGCTGTTCTCGGACGGCGTGCTGGTGCCCAACACCGAGCTGGGGCACCTGGAACTGCACGGCAAGGACGCGGAGAAGCATGCCTCCTCCGCTGCCAAGGAGCACCACGACTGGAGCTGGTCGGAGTGGGCCGGGCGGCTGGACGACTACTTCGCGGTGGTGGAGCAGCTCTTCTCGCCGCAGCTGATCATCATCGGCGGCGGGGTCAGCCGTAAGGCGGACAAGTTCCTGCCGTTGCTGAAGCCGCTCCGGGCCGAGATCGTGCCGGCCGGGCTGCAGAACGACGCCGGGATCGTGGGCGCCGCGATGGCGGCGGCGAAATCGGCCGGGCGCCCGGCCTAGCGCCGCCCCCGGTTCAGGGCGATGTGCCGGGCGAGCACGATCAGGGCGGCCAGGATGGTGCCGGCGAACAGCCAGCCCGCCTGCAGGGCCAGCGCCGTGGCCAGGCCGATCAGCTCCCCGGTCCAGCCCGGGGTGGGGGCGGTCTGCACCACCAGCAGGGTGATCGCGAAGGCGATCGGCCCGCTGATCGGCGCCGCCGCCAGGTCCACCGGGCGCACCCGGACCGCGACCTGGAAGCAGGCGGCCAGGTAGACCAGGCCGAGCACGTAGCCGCTCCCGTCGAACAGCCAGTAGTCGGCCGCCCCGCCCAGGAAGGTGGCTGCCAGCATCACCACGCCGCTGCCCACCGCGGTGAGCCGGTGCGGGGTGCGGACGCCGCCGGGACGCGGCGCGGGCCGCTGCGGCGGGCGGACGGTGCCGCCGCCCCGGGGCTCGGGGGAGCGCGCCGGACCGGGCACGGCGGCGGGACGCCCGGGCACGGCGGCGGCGACGGGGCGGTCGGTGAGGCGCGGGTCGGACATGCGTCGGTACTCCACGAGACCAACGTACGGTCGGATGAACGCCACTCAGGGTGACGGACACGCCGGGCGTTGTCCGGTGTCACCCGATTGCCCGGCCGCCCCGGCGTGTCGCTGCACTCGGCGGAACCTCCGTAGACTGGGGCACCGTTCCCGTCTCCGCCGCCGCGCCCCGCGCTGCCCCTTCCCCTCCAGGACTTCGCCACATGTCGCTCTCCATCGGAATCGTCGGTCTGCCGAACGTCGGCAAGTCCACCCTGTTCAACGCCCTGACCAAGAACGACGTGCTGGCCGCCAACTACCCGTTCGCGACGATCGAGCCCAACGTCGGTGTGGTCGGTGTGCCGGACACCCGCCTGGCGGTACTGGCGAAGATCTTCGGCTCGCAGCGGGTGCTGCCGGCGACGGTGGACTTCGTCGACATCGCCGGCATCGTCCGGGGCGCGAGCGTCGGCGAGGGCCTGGGCAACAAGTTCCTCGCGAACATCCGCGAGTCCGACGCGATCTGCCAGGTCATCCGGGCGTTCGAGGACCCGGACGTGGTCCACGTCGACGGCAAGGTCTCGCCCAAGGACGACATCGAGACCATCAACACCGAGCTGATCCTGGCCGACCTGCAGTCCATCGAGAAGGTGCTGCCGCGGCTGCAGAAGGAGTCCCGGCTCAAGAAGGAGTCCGCGGCGACCCTCAAGGCCGCCGAGGCCGCGCAGGCCGTCCTGGAGTCCGGCAAGACCCTCTTCGAGGCCGGCTTCGACAAGGAGTCGGTCCGCGAGCTGCACCTGCTCACCACCAAGCCCTTCCTCTACGTCTTCAACGTGGACGAGGAGGAGCTGACGGACGAGGACTTCAAGAACGCCCAGCGCGCCCTGGTCGCCCCGGCCGAGGCGATCTTCCTCAACGCGAAGATCGAGTCCGAGCTGATCGGCATGGACGAGGACGAGGCCCTCGAACTCCTCCAGTCCATGGGCCAGGAGGAGGCCGGCATGGCCACCCTCGGCCGGGTCGGCTTCGAGACCCTCGGCCTGCAGACCTACCTCACGGCCGGCCCCAAGGAGGTCCGCGCCTGGACCATCAAGAAGGGCGCCACCGCCCCGGAGGCCGCCGGTGTGATCCACACCGACTTCCAGAAGGGCTTCATCAAGGCCGAGATCGTCTCCTTCGAGGACCTCGTCGCCTGCGGCTCCATCCCCGAGGCCCGCGCCAAGGGCAAGTCCCGCATCGAGGGCAAGGAGTACGTCATGCAGGACGGCGACGTCGTGGAGTTCCGCTTCAACGTTTAGCGCCCGCCGTAGCACGGGTGGTGGCGATTCGCCAAACTGGCAGGTGGGGATGGGTTTAGGCATATGCCAACGAGCCCCGTTCCGCCGCCCGTGCTGGATAGGTGCTGGATAAAGTGACGCTCCGTCAGCAGTTTCGTCCCACGTCATCACCCCTCGTCATCCCGACGGTGCTGGATATGTGCTGGACATTGACGCTGTTCGTGCCGAAAATTCCCGTCCATGCAGGTCAGGCGGCATGTCGGTATTCGTGCAGGATGCCGCCGAGGCGGTCATGGCTGCGTATGTCGAGGTGTGCGATTTGCCCGGGTTCGGTGATGGGTTCGGGTAGGGCGCGCAGGGGTGCTGCCGCGTGGAGTGAGCGGTGGGTTCGGTGCTGGTTGTAGAACTGCTCGTACTCGTGCAGGGCGTGGCGTAAATGGGCCTCGTTCCAGATGAGGGTGCGGTCCAGGAGTTCGCGGCGGAGGCTGCGTACCCAGCGTTCCATGATCGAGTTCATGCGTGGGACGCGGACGCCGCTGAGTACGGTCTCGACCCCGGCGTCGGAGAGGACTTGGTCGAACAGGGCGGGGAACTTCGCGTCCCGGTCCCGGATGAGGTACTTGACGGTGGCTCCGGCGTCCTCCAGGTCCATGGCCAAGTTCTTCGCGGTCTGGGTGACCCAGGCGGCGGTGGGATGTGCGGTGGTGCCCAGGACACGAACACGGCGGGTGGCGTGTTCTATGACGGCGAGTATGTACTGGCGCTTTCCGGTCAGGGTGACGGTCTCGATGAAGTCGCAGGCGAGCAGGGCGTTGGCCTGGGAGTGCAGGAAGTCGGCCCAGGTGGTGGCTCTTCGGTCGGGGGTCGGGTCGATGCCTTCGGTCTTGAGGATCTCCCACACGGTGGAGGCGGCGATTTTGATGCCGAGGGTGGCGAGTTCGCCGTGGATGCGTCGGTAGCCCCAGGACGGGTTCTCGCGGACAAGGCGAAGGACCAGTAGGCGGATAGAGCGCGCGGTGCGGGGTCGGCCGGGGCGTTTGGGCTGGGAGGCGTTCGCGTGCCGCTGCCTCATCAGATCGCGGTGCCACCGCAGCACGGTGTCGGGTCGCACGATCAGTTTTAGCCGGCGCAGGACCTCGCTGGGCAGAGGGTGAAGGAGCGCGGCGAGGAAGGCACGGTCTTCAGGCGTGAACTTCGCTCTATCTGGTCCGAGTTGCCGTTGCAGAATGCTGATCTGGTGGCGCAGGGCGAGGATCTCGGCGTACTTGTCGCGGCCGCTCATCGGAAGCAGCCGCAGCACAGCGAAGGCGTTGGTCACGGCAAGGTAGGCGAGTCGCAGTAGCACAGTCGATCATCATGCCGTGCTGGTTGGGACCATCGGCCTTGTGGGTGACCTGCGCGGACGGCATTCTCGGCACGGACACGGGCTGCTCCTCGCCGACGGCCTGCTACTGCTTCTGGACGCCTCGGGCAGGGAAGGCTTCGTCGAGACAGCTCGCGCCCAGGGCGTCGCCGAGGTGCGCGAGGCCATCGCCCTCGCCCAGGCCTCCGCCCATCCCGACCGCGAGGGCCTCGCCCGCCTCCAGGCCCTCGCGAACGGGCCGCTGAGCCGGGGCGCCGCAGCCCGACGCGCCCGGGCCAAACGCACTGGCCGCCGCCCCGGCCGCTGACCGGCGCCGTATCCCCTTGGCCCTGGAAGTTAGCGTACCGAATTCCGTACTACTGATGTACGGTTTTCGGTACAATGTGAGGAGCAGGTCGACGCGAAAGGGGCGACACTAATGACGATCACTGGAACCGAGGCGCGGCGGGACTTCTTCCCGCTACTCAAGAAGGTCAACGATGATCACGCGCCGGTGAGGATCGCCTCCAAGCAGGGGAACGCGGTTCTCATGGCGGAGTCGGACTACGAAGCGTGGACGGAGACCATGTACCTGCTCAGCAATGCGCGCACCGCCGCTGAGTTGATGGAGTCCGTTGCCGAGTTGGAGACTGGGCGCGGCACCGTGCGCGACCTGATCGACCCGGAGACGACGGCGGCGTGAAGGTCATGTTCTCCACTCGCGCATGGGAGCAGTACGCGCAGTGGGCCATGACCGACCGGCGCACCCTCAAGCGCGTGAACCTCCTGATCGCGGACATCCAGCGAAACCCGGATGACGGCGACGGCCTAGGGAAGCCCGAGATGCTGAAGGGCGCACTGAAGGGTTGGTGCTCGCGGCGCATCACCGAGGAGCACCGGCTCGTCTACCGGGTGAACGGTGACGTATTGGAGATTGCCCGCGTCTACGGCCACTACGCCGATCGCTGAGGTGCGGCCGCCGGAGCAGGACAGCGTGCACGCCAAAGGGGCCACTCCCTGTTGGTGGTGGTCCTCCTCCCGGCCGAAGTCGGATCCGGCGTGGTCAATGATTGGGCTGCGCGCAGCCAGATCGAGATCGACGTGGTCGTACTCGCGGGCCGGGACTCGAACGCACCACGCAGGATCCTGTCCCTGGGCGAGGCCAAGTTGGGCGTGGTGATCAGGCACAGTCATGTGCAACGGCTCGAATGCGCCCGCGAGTTGTTCGCAAGCAAGGGCTACGACACCCGGGACACCGTGCTGGCCTGCTACTCCGGGGCGGGATTCACGCAGGAGCTACGCGCTGAACGCCGCCGTGACCTCGCCCTGACCGGCCTGGATCGGCTCTGTGCACGCAAGGGCTGATCTCGCATCCGTGACCTACCCGGCGGGCTTCTCGCGGCATCGTCGACGGTGCTGGATCCGTGCTGGATATTTCGGCCGGAACGGGCGTTTCCGCAGGTGACTGCGGTGCCCCGAATGTTCCGCTTCAACGTCTAAACGATCAAATGAGATCGCGCTGACCTGTACGAACCTTGATCTTTATCCAGCCTCGGGCACTGAGGGGGCACTCGGCGCCGCAAAGGCGGCGCCGATGGCTGCCCTCGTCTTCTCTGCCGACTCCGGGAACAGGTGGGCGTAGGTGTTGAGTGTCATGGCCACGTTGGTGTGGCCGAGACGCTCAGACACCGACCAGCGGTACACCACCTTGTACTCCGCGATCGGGTTCCGCGAGCTGCGTCATGATCCCCGCGAGCGTCATCGCACCGGACGTGCTCACATCCGGGCTGTGCAGGGGCAGCGCAGTGTCGCTGTCACGCCATGCCTGCTGGAGTACCTCGTCGTGGCGGCGCCGCGTACCTGCGGGCTCGGCGCCGCCGCGGCTGCCTGCCGTTGCGGACGCGCCCTGGCCTTGCTGCCGTCGGTGGTGTAGCGCAGGCCGGTACCGGGTGCCGACAGCGTGGTCTGCACCTTCCCGTTGGCCCGCTTGGTGACACGTGCTCCTTTGACTCCGGCGGAGTAGCTGATGCCTGACTTCGATGCGGTGACGCGGAATGGTCCAGCTGTGAAGGATTCGCGGTAGCTGAGTCCCATTGCGCCCCCTGGGCTGGTTTCGGGTCGCCAGCGTGACAGGGGCATGTGACGCCGCGTCGGAACGTTGCCATGCCGATACGCAGAGTCCCAGCAGTACCGCCGTTATGTTTCGTCCGGCCGGCGTCACGGGGAGCGGTAGCCCGGATCCGACCCGCACGTTTCCGCATACTCATGGCGATCTCGACAGCGGAGCGTGCAAGCTCGGTCACAGCACCTCCCGACCGAGAGAGGCACAGCCATGACACTGCACAAGCTCGGCAAGGACCCCGAAAGCCCCGACGGCAAGTCCCCGACCGTGTACCTCGACGACGTGTCCGGCAACTACGTGCTCCAGGGCTGGAAGATCACCGACCCCGAGCGACTCGCCGAAATCGACATCCCTGAGCATGAGACCGTGATCGAATTCCCCCGGCGGATGATGCAGTTCTTCCCGGAGGTCAACGATGGCGGCTCCGACGCTTGAGCACCTGCTACGCACCTGCGAGCGTTCAGCGGTCCATCTGGAGATGCGAGACGGCTACATGCTCGACGACCCGCTGCTCATCGCTTGGAGAGCCGGCCATCGACTTGACCCCTCCGACCGTGCGTCATGGTGGCGGCCCTGGCTGCAGACCATGGCGGATACGACTGCGCGAGGCATCGACGTACGGCGGGCACGTATCGTCTCCGAGCCGGTCAGCGAGTACATCCGCTTCGAGTACGACGTCACGTTCACCAACACGGCGGCAGGCGAGCGGGTGCGCTGGCTTCCGCGTCAGCGGGCCACGGACATCGCCCTGCCCGGGAACGACTTCTGGGCCATCGACGACAGCATCGTGATGGTCCACCACTTCAACGGTGACGGCGACTTCGTCAGCGAAGAGGTAACCAGCGATCCGGCCGTGGTGAAGCTCTGCGTCTCGGCGTTCGAGGCGGTCTGGGAGCGAGCCATCGACCACGACGACTACCGGCCCGCCTAGCCGACAGTTTGGGACCGTGTCACCACTCGTACCAGCGTCCAGCATCGAGCAGGCCAGACGGGCCCTCGGCCAGCGCCTCCGCGAGATCCGGCTCGACGCCGGCATCACTGCGCGGGCGCTGGCCGCGCTGTGCGGCTGGCACGAGTCGAAGTGCTCCCGCATCGAGCACGGCAGGATGACCCCGTCGGATGGCGACCTGAGGGCGTGGACGCTGCATTGCGGCGTGCCGGGGCGTGCCGCTGATCTGATCGCCACCGCCCGTGGCATCGACGGCATGTATGTGGAGTGGCGCCGTCTTGAGCGTGCTGGCCTGAGGCAGGCACAGGAGAGCGTGCGGCCACTGTTCGAGCGAACGCGGCGCTTCCGCATCTACCAGTCGTGGGTGATCCCGGGGCTGCTGCAGACCGAGGCGTACAGCACGGCTGTGCTGAACACGATCGTGTCCCTGCGCGGGGTCCACGATGACGTTGCTGAGGCCGTGGCTGTGCGGATGGCACGCCAGAACATCCTGCGATCGAAAGATCACCGCTTCGCGATCCTGGTGGAAGAGTGGGTGCTGCGCACAGTCATCGGCGACGTCGACACCATGGGGGCCCAACTCGGTCACCTGGTCCAAGTGGCGCTGCTGCCTTCTGTCAGTTTGGGCGTGATCCCGATGGGAGCGCGGCGCGGTGCCGGCTGGCCCGTGGAGTCGTTCACGGTGTACGACGACGAGCAGGTGAACGTCGAGTTGGTCTCCGCCCACCTGACCGTGACGCAGCCGCATGAGGTTGCCATGTATGGGCAGACGTTCGCCGACCTGGCGGCGCTGGCCAGGTACGGCGGGAACGCCCGTCGGTTGATTGGGGCGGCGATTCAGGCGCTGGGGTGAGCGTGCGCAAGTTGCCACACATCCATTGAGGCTGGATTCCGGCCATCTCTACCGTCGGTGGCATGGCGGATTCAGTGAGCCCCTCCACGCTTGCGCTGCCGGTGGACGATGCTCTGCTCGCCCGCCTGCACGGCGAAGCCTGCATCACCTGCGGCACCACGACGGCTCCCCTGACCGCTGCCGGCCACATCTACACCGGCGACCGGGACGGCGGCCGTCTGGGCTGGCCGGTGGCCGCCTGTCCCAAACACCTGGGGGTTCCCGTGCCACTGACCGAACCTGTCACCACCAAACCAACGCTGACGCCCGCCCAGGACTTCCGGGTCGGAGTCGCCCGCCACGATCTCGAACGCGCCCGGCAGGCCGACCTGTCCACCGTCGCCCCGGCCGAGCTGCTGCTCCTCGCATCGGCGTTGACCGGCACCGTCGAAGACCTGCTCCGCCTCGTCGCCGACCTGGCGGAGGTGACCCCGTGAACGCCCCTGACCTGACGACGGAGCAGATCGTGCAGCCGCTCACCGCCGCCGAAGAGCGGGAGCTCGCGACCCTCAAGCGGACGGCCGAGCGCGGCGCCATCACACCCACCACGTATCCGCGGTTCCTGCAGCTCCTGCGGCGCCGGTCCGCGGGCAGCGCCGGCCAGCCCGCTGGCGAACCGCGGTGACCATCGACCTGTATCCGGATGACGAGGCGTTCCTCAACGCCCTGCAGTGGGAGTCGGGGTGGATGCGCCGGTACTGCGACCGGTGCGAGCAGCAGGCCGCGACGATCCCCGTCGGGCATGTGGAGGCGGCGTCCGGGCCGGGCTATGAGCTCAGGTACTGCCGGGCGTGTGCGGCCCCGTTCCTGCAGCGGGCTCGCGCCGCGTCGAAGAGACCCTGGTCGTTTCGGCCCACAGTGCCGAACCTCGTGATCGCCTGAGCCGCTGAGACTGCCGCCCGAGTCGTGGAGGCAGTGGGTGGGACGGCCGACTGCAGAGGTTGGCCTCAAGAATTGCAGCCCAGCGGGAACGGTGCGGAGTCGATTGCGCCGGCCGCGGCACGAGCGGGCCCGATCACCACAGTCTGCTGACTCCTCGCGGCACTGAACGGCCGGATTCTCGACGCTGCTCAGGCCTGGTTCCGCTCCGGCAGCATCAGCGTCATCCTGTGGCCAGGACACCAGCCGGGGGGAACCATGGCGCGAGCCGCACGGACACCAGCTCGACGCCAGGGCTGCGGCTGCTGGGGGTTGCTCATCATCGGCGTGGTCCTCACGGCCGCCGCCTTGTACGGCGCCTTGTGGATCGCCATGCAACTCGGCCCGGGCTGTGACGCCAAGTGTCACGCGGCGCCCCCAGGCCAGTACCAACCTGGCCAAGGGGGTTGAGCCCGTCGCCGTGGGTCCCGTCGCCGCGGATTCGAAGAGGTCCATACGGTCCCATGGTCCTCGCCTCGCCTGCCCTGTACTGCGAACTGCCTGGACATCCGGCTGATACCCGCTGCCCGCCCCCGTCGTATGAAGACCGGATGAGAATCCGGCTTCGGTGGTTCCGGGGTTCAGCCGTGCAGGTGCCCGATGACCGCCGCCAGCGCGCGCCGCACGGCGGCCCGGGTCTCCTCCGTCGGGTCGTGCACGTCGAAGCCATGCCCGGCGTCCGGCACGTCCACGAGCTCCAGCGCCGCGCCGCAGTCCGCCGCGGCCGTGAGGAACGCCGTGACGGTCGCCGCGATCTCCGGGTTCTCCTGCCCCACCCGGGTCAGCACGATCGGCATGCGGCTCGCCTTGGGCAGCATCGCCGTCGGCGCGAAGCGAGGGTCGACGCCGATCCAGCCGGCCAAAGGCGCGAGCACCGGGTAGCTGGCGGCGACGCAGCGCAGCCAGGGCGCGGGAGCGGCGAGCAGGTCGGCCAGCAACAGGCCGCCGCCGGAGAAGCACCAGAGCGCGATCCGGTCCGCGTCGACGCGCGGATCGGCGCGCAGCAGCTCCAGCGCCTCGGCGACGTCCACCGCAGCCGCCGGATAGTCGGATGGGGCGTGCAGCCCGTGCGCCACGACCGCGCCGACGACGCCCTCGCTCGCGGCGAGGCGGGCGTAGCCGACGTAGAGCGGCCAGTCCCTGGGCGCGGGCACCAGGTCCCTCGGGAGCGGGCCGCCGTGGACGAAGAGGATCGCGGGACGCGGATCCTCCGGCGTGGCGGCGTCCGGCAGGTGCAGGTCGACGCGGCCGACGCGTTCCCGCGCCGCCTCCGGTACGTCCAGCAGAAACGGGCGCCCCTGGAACGGCCGGCCAGTCGCCGGGCTGAGCCGGTGGCCATCGCCTGCGGCGGCGCGCAGCAGGGTCGCCGCCAGCTCGTCCGGGCGGGAGAGCATCGGCCAGTGTCCCGTCACCAGCTCGAAGAAGCCCACGTGTGGGTCGGCCAGGGCCTGGAACTGTGGCATGCCCGAGGTCACCATCTGCTGCACGAGCCGGATGCTGAGCCCGGCCTCCGTGCACAGGATCCCGCTGGTCGGGACGCCCGACAGTGCGCCGGTCAGCCGCAGGGGCTGGGTGAGCGTGCGGCCGGGCTGCGGCGCGGCCAGCACCGAGAGCCGCTCCAGATCCGCGCCGGACAGGCCGGTCGTGTCGCCCCACTTCCGCCATTCCCCGGGCGCGGGCGCGGGCACGGCCGCGTCCGGCCGCTCCCGCAGCAAGGCATGCACGTCGGTGTCGGGCACCAGTGCGAGCGGCAGGTCCCCGTCCTGCGGCAGTCCGCAGTCGAGGTAGACGATCCGGGCCACCCGCTCCACGCGCTCCTGTGCGGCGCCGAGCACGGGGTGGATGGCGTAGTCGTGCCCGACGAGCACCACCTCCGGAGCGGCGGCGCCGTCGATCAGCCGGACCAGATCGGCGATGTGGGTCTCCAGATCCACCTCGCCCTCGTCCTTCTCAGCCGGCGGCCCCTCGCCGCCGGTGCCCGTCAGCGTCGCGGCGTGCACCTCCGTTCCCGCCTCCCGCAGCTTCTCGCCCACCCGATCCCACAGCAGCCCGCCCGTGAACGGACCGGAGGCCAGGATGAACGCCGTCGTGATGTCGTGGTCGTTTCGCATGCGGATACCGTAGGAACTCCCCTAACGGGAGGTTCAAGTCTTGCTGCCACACGAGCTGCTGAGCATCGGTGAGCTTGCCGAACGCGCCGGGGTGAGCGTGAAGGCGGTGCGCTTCTACTCCGACCAGGGGCTGCTGCCCGAGGCCGACCGGAGCAGTGGTGGGCACCGCCGGTACGCGCCGGAGGCGTTGGAGCGGTTGCGGCTGATCCGTTCGCTGCGGGCGCTGGACGTGCCGCTGCCGCAGATCGCGCGCGTCGTCGCGGACGGGCTGGGGGAGAACGGCCTCGGGGACATCGTGGCGCGGCAGTTGGACAGCCTCGGGGCCGAGCTGGACGCGTTGCGGTGGCGGGAGGCGGCGCTGCGGTTGCTGCACGAGGCCGCGCCGGGCGAGCGCGCCGAACTGCTGCGCCTGGTCGGCGCGCTCGGCACGCCGCCCAGCACGGACACGATGGTCCGGTACTGGCGCCGGCTACTGCCACTGCGGCTCCCCACACGGCTGGTCACCTCGATCGTTGAGGCGGCCGTGCCACCGCTGCCGGAGCAGCCCGTCCCTGCGCAGGTGCTGGCCTTCGCCGGTCTGCACGAGCTGACCCGTGTCGCCGACGACGCCTGCCTGGTCGACCACCGTCCCTCGCCGCCCCGGCCGGACGTGCTCTACGACGGCCTGCGCGAGGCCTACGACTTGACCGCGCCCGCGCTCCTCGCCGGGCGCGACCCTGCCGCAGGCGAGGCGCTCGACTGCTTCGTGGCCGCCCACGCCCGTGCCCACGACCGCCGCGACACCCCCGATTTCCGCCGCGACCTCGGTCGTGACCTGGCGGCCGGGGACCACCCGGCGATGCGCCGCTACTGGGCGCTCGCCGGTGAGGTGACCCCGGCCCCGACTCTCGGCGCCGTCAACACCTGGCTCAGCTCCGCGCTCGCCGCGCAGCTGGCCGGGAACTGACGCGCGCGCACCGCCCCGACGTTCGGGGTCCGAGTACGGCCGTCGTCGCCGGCACCTCGCTCCTGGGCCGCGCCACCGCTTCACCCGGCGAATGGCTCTGACGACCTGTGACCGGCCGCATCGCCGTGGACCGGGCTGCGTCAGGCGCTGTTTGCAGCCATGACGGTCTCGCGGAGGGCGTCCTCGGTGGGCGTGGGTGTGAGGCCGAAGGCCTGCTGGGCCTGGGTGGAGTCCAGGACGAACGGGTGGTCGAACTGGTAGCGGACCTCGGGGATTTCCCGGGCGTCAGCGCTGAAGAGGCCGGCGAGGCGGAGCAGGGCGGTGGGCATCCGGCCGGTCCGGGCGGCGGGGGCGTCGGCCATCGTGGCGGCGAGGTCGGCCAGTTGGCGGATGGACCGGGGCGGCGGGGTCGGCGCGTGCCAGGCGCGGCCCCAGGCCGACTCGTCGTCGGCGACGGCGACGAGGGCGCGGGCCATGTCGCCGGTGTAGGTCCAGCTGTGCGGCGAGTCGACGTCGGCGGGGGCGAGGGCGCGGCGGCCGCGCAGGACGGCGGGCAGAACCATGACGGTGAAGGAGGACACCACGCCGGCGCCGAGGTAGTCGGAGCCGCGGATCTCGGCCGCGCGGATGCGGCCGGCGTCGTGGGCGGCGAGCTGGGCGGCCCAGAGCTCGGCCCGGACCCGGCCCTTCACCGAGTTCGGGCGGGCCGGCAGGTCTTCGGTCATCGGGCCGTCCACCTGGCCGTACAGGTAGAGGTTGCCGATGCTGACCAGGACCGCGCCGGTCGCCTCGGCGGCGCGCAGGATGCTCGCGTTCAGCGCCGGGAACTCGGCCGCCCAGCGGTGGTAGGCGGGCTGGGCGCAGTGGTACAGGGCGGTGGCCCGGGTGGCCAGGCGGATCAGGGCCTCCGGGTCGGTGGCGTCGGCCTTCACGCGTTCGACGCCGGGGTGTTCCGGCCCGGAGCCGCTGCGGGTGATCAGCCGGACCTCGTCCCCCCGCTCGGCCAGCAGCAGGGCCGTGGCCGAGCCGACGGGGCCGGCTCCGACGATGACATGAAGGGACATGATCGACTCCAATGAGAGAACGGTGTTCTCGAATGGCAATACCGTACAAGTGGACACTGCACTGAGTCAAGAACAGTGTTCTCCGAATGGGATGGCGTTCTCTGACTGTGGGAGGATGGGGGCATGTCAGCACCGTCACTTCGCGCCCGGGTCCGCTCCGAGATGACCGAGGAGATCAAGGCCGTGGCGCGCCGGCGCCTGGCGGCCGACGGGGCCAACCTGTCGCTGCGCGGAGTGGCCAGGGACATGGGGGTGGTCGCCTCGGCGCTCTACCGCTACTTCCCGAGCAGGGACGACCTGCTGACCGCGCTGATCATGGAGGCGTACGAGGCACTCGCCGCCGCCGCGGGGGAGGCCGACGCCCGGGTGCCCCGGGCGGACACCCGCGGGCGCTGGCTGGCGGTGGGGCACTCCGTGCGGGAGTGGGCGCTGGCCCACCCGGCCGAGTACGGCCTGCTCTACGGCAGTCCGGTGCCCGGGTACGCGGCGCCGCAGGGCACCAGTGCGCCGGCCTCGGCCGTGGTCCTGCTGCTGGCCGGGATCGCGGCCGAGGCGGCGCAGGAACGGACGGACCCGCTCCCGCCGTCCGCGCCGCTGCCCGAGGCGGTCCGGGTCGACCTGCGCGGGCTGATCGACCAGCAGCCCGGCGAGATCCCCGAGGAGCTGCTGGCGCGGGTGTTCGCCGGCTGGGTCCACCTGTTCGGACTGGTCAGCTTTGAGGTGTTCGGCCGCACCGGGACCACCATCGAGGCGCGCCGGGAGTACTTCGACCACCAGATGAGCATGATGGCCGACCTGGCCGGACTGCCGTCCGGCCCGCACTAGACCAACGCCGCCCGTGGGGCCTCAGACGCGTCCGGGCGGGGCGAGCTTCTGCAGGTCGAGGCTGATCTCGAAGGGCACCGGACGGAGGAGCGAGCCTCTGAAGATGCCGGCCGGTGCGTAGGCGGCGGTCGGCTCGTCGAGTTCGTACACGTGGACGACGGGTGCGCCGTCCTCGTCCTCGATGCACCAGTAGTGCGGGATACCGGCCTCCGCGTACTTGCGGAGTTTGACGGTGCGGTCCCGATGGGCGGATTCGGGGGAGACCACCTCGACCACCAGTCGTACCTCCTCCGGCGCGAACCAGGTGCGGTCACCGTCGAAGCCGGCCGTCGTCACCAGCAGGTCCGGCTCGGGCCGGTTGCGCTGATCGAGTCTGATGGTCATCTCGCGCCCGACCCTGACATCGGCGGGTGCCTGCTCCATGAGGGCGACGGTGAGCATCGTGACCAGGTGGCCGTGCCACCAGCGCTGGGGCGACATCAGGAAGACGAGTGCTCCGTCGATGAGCTCGGTGTGGCGGGGCGCCTCGGGGAGGCGGTCCAGGTCCTCCGCGAACCAGCCTTCCGCGCGCGGCGGGCGCATCCAGTCGGGGAGTGCGGTCATGGCTCAACGGTAGCGACTCGGGGAGGTCGGAGCCACGAGATCGTCGGCGGCGGCACGGACGGCTCAGAAGACCGACAGGCCTGAGGCGGTGGTGAAGGCGTCCAGGGCCGCGACCGCGCCGACGGAGTTGCCGGCCCGGTCCAGGCCGGGGCCCCAGGCGCAGAGCGCGGCCCGTCCCGGGAGGATGGCGAGCACGCCTCCGCCGACTCCGCTCTTGCCCGGCAGGCCGACCCGGAACGCGAACTCGCCTGCGGCGTCGTAGGTCCCGCAGGTCAGCAGGACGGCGTTGACCCGCTTGGCATCGCTGCGCGACAGCAGGCGGGTGTCGTCGGCGCGGAGCCCGTAGCGGGCCAGGAACCGTCCGGCCAGGGCCAGGTCGGCGCAGCTCGCCGCGATCGCGCAGTGCGCGTAGTACTCGTCGAGGACCGTCTCGACCGGGTTCAGCAGGTTGCCGTGGCTGGCGATGAAGTGGGCCAGCGCGGCGTTGCGGTGGCCGTGCTCGGTCTCCGAGGCGGCCACCTCCCAGTCGGTGCCCAGCATCGGGTTGCCCGATTCCGCGCGCAGGAACTCGCGGACCGCGTGGGCGGCGCCGCCGGTGAGGCTGTGCAGGTGGTCGGTGACCACGATGGCGCCGGCGTTGATGAAGGGGTTGCGCGGGATGCCCTGCTCGGTCTCCAGCTGGACCAGGGAGTTGAACGGGTTGCCGGAGGGCTCGCGGCCCACGCGCTGCCACACGGCGTCGCCGCCCTCGGCGAGCACCAGTGCCAGGGTGAACAGCTTGGAGATGCTCTGGATCGAGAACGGCTGCTCCCAGGCGCCGACCCCGAACACCTCGCCCTCGACGGTGGCCAGCGCCATGCCGAAGGCGTCCGGGTCGGCGGCGGCGAGGGCGGGGATGTAGTCGGCGACCCGCCCCGTGCCCACGGTGCGGCGGGCGGCGGCCATCGCGTCACTCAGGAGCTGCTGGTAGTCCACGGCGTCCATTGTGACGACAGTGGTGCCCGTGACGACAGTGGTGCCGGTGGCGACAGTGGTGCCCGTGACGACAGTGGTGCCGGTGACGGCCGGCCCGGTGCGCGACGGAGCCCGGGCGGTCCGACGCCCGGGCTCCGAGGCGGTGCGCCGGCGCTACGGAGCCTCGGTGGGCTGGGCCGGCCTGACCGGCTGGGCCAGCGTGACCGGCAGGGAGACCGGCCCGTGCATGATGCCGCCGGGGGTCCAGGACAGTTCGGCGTACGCGCCGGCCGGCTCCAGGCCGGGCAGCCGCCGCAGCAGCGTGCCGAGAGCGACCACGCCCTCCAGCCGGGCCAGCGGTGCGCCGACGCAGTAGTGGATGCCGTGGCCGAAGGACAGATGCCTGCCGTCGGTGCGGGTCACGTCCAGACGGCCCTCACCCGCTCCCGTCGCCGGGTCGCGGCCGATGGCGCCCAGCGAGACGGTGACCGCGCTGCCCTCGGGGATCAGCACGCCGCCGAGCTCGACGTCGCGCGCGGCGAAGCGCAGCGGGGTCTGGTCGACGGGCGCGTCGAAGCGCAGGAACTCCTCGACCGCCGCCGGCAGCAGTTCCGGCCGCTCGCGCAGCAGCGCCGCCTGGTCGGGTGCGTCCAGCAGCGCGGCCATCGCGTTGCCGAGCAGGTTGACCGTGGTCTCGTGGCCGGCGATCAGCAGGATCACGGCGGTGCCGAGCAGTTCCTCGTCGTTGAGGGCGTCGGCGTCCTCCCGGTTCAGCTCGATCAGCGCCGACAGCAGGTCCTCGCCGGGCGTCTCCGCCGTCTGCTTCGCGGCGATCAGCCGGGCGAAGTACTGGTTCAGCGCGAGCGAGCCCTCGCGCTGGGCGGCCGAGGGGGTGGCCGAGGCGCCGGAGACGGCGGCGAGGGTCCAGCGGCGGAAGTCGTCCCTGGCGTCCAGCGGAACGCCGAGCAGCTCGCAGATCACCATCACCGGCAGCGGCGCGGTGAAGTCCTCGACCAGCTCCAGGGGTTCCCCGGCCGCCGCCTTGGCCGCCATCGCGTCGATCAGCTCGTCCGCGATCTGCTGGATCCGGGGCCGCAGCGCCTCGACCCGGCGCGGGGTGAACGAGCGGGCCACCGGGCCGCGCAGGCGGGCGTGGTCGGGCGGGTCGGCCATCAGCATGTTGGCGCCCAGGCCCCGGCCACGGCCCTGGTAGCTGGTGACGCCGGCCGCGTCCAGTGCGGCTCGGGCCACCTCCGGGTCCTTGACCAGGTCCGGGTGCATCAGCGCGGTCCGGCCGAGCTCGTAGTCGAGGACCAGGTAGAGGTCGAGCCCGTTGGGCTGCCGCACCCGCTGCACCGGACCGCGCTCGCGCAGCTCGGTGTAGCGGGCGTGCTGGGCGGCCTTGAAGCCAAGGTCGTTGATCAGCGGATCATCGGCCCGGTGCGTCGGGTCTGCGGTGCCGGCCTGGTCGGTGGTGGCGTCGGTGGTGGCTTTGGCCTGCTCGGTGGTCGTCATGCTGTCCCCTCCCCGGCCCTCCCCAGGACCGAGCCGTCGAGATCGGTTCCCCGGCCCCAACAACTTACCGAACAGTCAACTACCGGGACAGGCTTGGCCGTCGAGGGACGGAGATTGGCAGAATCCGGCGAACGGGATCAGGACATCAGGGAGTTGAGGTCGCCGTAGGGGAGCGCGTCGGAGACGGCGTCGTAGGTGCCGGTGGCGAGGAGTTCGGCGGTGGCGTTGCGGACCACCGCGTACGCGGCCTCGGCGACGGCGGAGCCGAGGCTGACGCGGGCCACACCGAGCTTGGCGAGCTCCGGTACCGAGGGGGCGCCCGGGCCGGCCAGGATGTTCAGCGGGGCGTCGATGGCCGCGGTCAGGGCGGCGATGGTCGCCGGGTCGGTGACCCCGGGGGCGAAGATGCCGTCGGCGCCGGCCGCGAGATAGGCGGTCGCGCGGTCCACCGTCTCCTGGAGCCGGTTCGCCGGCTCGCCCACCGCGCGGAGGTAGGTGTCGATCCGCGCGTTGATGTAGAGCGCCACACCGGTCGCGTCCGCTGCGGCGCGGGCCGCGGCGAGCCGTTCGGCCTGCTCGGCGACGGGGCGCAGCCCGCTGCGGTCGTCGGCGCCGTCCTCGATGTTGACGCCCACCGCTCCGGCGGCGATCACCGCGGTGACGGTGTCCGCGACGTCGGCGGGGGTGGCGCCGAAGCCGCTCTCGATGTCGGCCGTCACCGGGACGGTGACCGCGGCGGCGACCCGGGCGATCAGTGCCACCGCCTGGTCGCGGTCCAGCCGGTTGCCGTCGGCGGCGCCGAGGCCCCAGGCGACGCCGGCGCTGGTGGTGGCGACGGCGGGGGCACCGGCCTGCTGCACCAGCCGGGCGCTCGCGGCGTCCCAGGCATTGGCCAGGGCCAGCGGCGCGGCGGAATCGTGCAGGGCGCGGAATATCTGGGCCTTGTCCTGATCAACAGTCATGGCACCCATCGAATCAGACCGGCGGCGGCCCGCGCTGGCGATGATCGGACCTGGTCGATCCGTCTAGGCTCGCCCCCGTGACGGAGTACAGCGGCGCAGGACAGGGGCGGGACGGGCAGCGGCCGGACGGGCAGCGGCCGAACGGACAACGGCGGGCCGACCGGCGGCAGGAGGACGGGCTGGAGGACGAGCGGCGGGCCGAGGCGCCGCGGGTCGTGGTCGGCGGTGCGGTGCTGGACCGGGGACGGGTACTGGCCGCGCGGCGCAGCGCCCCGGCCGAGCTGGCCGGCCGCTGGGAGTTCCCGGGCGGGAAGGCGGAGCCGGGGGAGACGGTGCCGCAGGCGCTGGTGCGGGAGCTGCGCGAGGAACTGGGGGTGGAGGCCAGGGTGCTGGCCCGGATCCCCGGCGCGTGGCCGGTCCGGGCGGGTCTGGAGCTGCAGATCTGGACCGCCGAACTGCTCTCCGGCGTCCCCGAGCCGCTGGAGGATCATTCCGAGCTGCGCTGGCTCACCCTGGTGGAGCTGCACTCGGTGGACTGGCTGGAGCAGGACCGCTTCGCCCTGCCGTACCTCGCCCGGCTGCTCGCGGGACGCTGACCGGGCGGGCAGAGGCCTCAGGCGGACGGAGAAGCCGCGGGCGGGCCGAAAAAGGTGACGTCGGCAACTTGACCCGGACGGCGCGGTACGACGAGGTTTGAGAGGGTATGTCAGTATCCGGCTGCCCAGGAACCGCGAGCGGGTCCCGTGGGACCCGCAGGGCGGCCGTCCGTGACCCGAGCTGGACGGGGAGTACGTGAGGGAGCGCCGCCGCAGGCCGAGCACCGCCGCCGCCCGTGCGCGGCTGCGTCGCGGGGCTGTCGCCCGGCGCGGTCCGCAGGCGCCCGCGGCGGGCTCGGTGGTGCCCGGGTCGCCGCGCTCCTCCCCACCGCCGCCGTTCCCGGACGCCCTGGCGGGGGAGCCGGGGCCGGAGCCGATGAGCGGCTCCCGCTCGGGCAGCCTGCTGGACGTGGTCCGGGTGGCCATCGTGATGCTGGACACCTCCGGGCGGATCGTGCTCTGGAGCCCGGCCGCCGAGGAACTGCTCGGCTGGCCCAGCGAGACCCTGGTCGGACGAGGCCTGGAGGCGCTGGTCGGCGATGATCCGGACCGGCTGCGGGAGGGCAGGGAGGTGATCGCCCATGTGCTCCGTGAGGGCGGCTGGCGCGGCCCGGTCGAGCTGCTGAACCGGGACGACACCAAGGTGGTGCTGGACGCCCGGCTGTCGCTGCTCGTGGACGGCGACGGGGTGCCGTTCCTGCTGGTCCGGCTGGCGGACGCGGACAAGCTCAACGCGGTCGAGCACGACCTCGCGGTGCAGGACGCGCTGTTCGAGCAGTCGCCGCTGGGCATCGCGGTGTTCGACCGGCGGCTGCGCTATGTCCGGGTCAACGAGACGCTGGCCCGGATGAACGGCCTGTCGGTGCAGGACCACATCGGCCGTACCAGCGGCGAGGCGCTGCCCGAGCAGTCCGCCGACGAGGTGACCGCGATCCAGCGCCAGGTGCTGGCCTCGGGGGAGCCGGTGATCGACCTGACCGTCGCCGGGCCCAACCCGCGCAAGCCGGGTTTCCGCTCGGTCTCGTACTCGCGGCTGCACGACCGGGCCGGCCGGATCCTCGGGGTCACCGGCATGATCATGGACGTCACCGACCGCTACCGCGCCGTCGCCAAGGTGGAACAGGCCCGCCGTCGGCTGGCGCTGCTCAACGAGCTGGGCACCCGGATCGGCGACCTGCTGGACGCCGGGCGGATCGCCCGCGAGCTGGCGGCCGCACTGGTCCCGGCGCTGGCGGACTACTCCGGGGTGGCCCTGCTGCAGGCGGTCGCGGACGGCGACGACCTGCCCCGGCATCCGCACAGCCGGCTCACCCCGCTGGTGATGACCGGGACGGCGGCGGCCCAGCCGGGGTCGACCCCGGACGTGATGATGACCCCGGGCGCGCGGATCACCATGACCGAGGACTCGATGTTCGCCCGGGTGCTGCGCACCGGCGTGGCCGAACTGCTGGACTCCCCGGACCGGCTGGAGGACACCAGTGACTCCGACGACCCCCGGATCCGCGCGGCGTACGCGCTGGGCGTGCACTCGATGCTGGTGGTGCCGCTGCGGGCACGCGGCATCGTGCTGGGCCTGATGGTGCTCAGCCGGGCCGGGCGGCGCGAGGGTTTCGACCGGGACGAGCTGGCCTTCGCCGGGGAGCTGGCGGACCGGGCCGGGGCGTCCCTGGACAACGCCCGGCTGTACGCCCGCGAGCGGGCCGCCGCGCTGATGCTGCAGCGCAGCCTGCTGCCGCAGACGGTGCCGCAGCTGCCGGGCGTGGAGATCGGCTACCGCTACGTCCCCGGCAGCAGCGGTACCGAGGTCGGCGGGGACTGGTTCGACGTGATCCCGCTGCCCGGTGACCGGGTGGCGCTGGTGGTCGGCGACGTGATGGGCCACGGCCTGCGGGCGGCGGCGACGATGGGACGGCTGCGTACCGCGGTACGCACCCTGGCCGGGCTCGACCTGCCGCCGGCCGTGCTGCTGCAGCACGTCCACGACCTGGCCGACGACCTGGCCCAGGGCCCGGACGAGGCGCTGATCGCCACCTGCGTCTACGCGGTGTACGACCCCGGCACCCGGCGGCTGGTGCTGGCCAAGGCCGGCCACACCGCGCCGGTGCTGGTCGAGGCGCGGACCGGGGTGCGGCTGCTGGACCTGCCGTCGGGTACGCCGCTGGGGGTGGGCGGGGTGCCGTTCGCCTCGGTGGAGCTGACGGTGCCCAAGGACAGCCTGCTGGTCCTCTACACGGACGGGCTGGTGGAGTCGCGGACGGAGGACATCGACGTGGGCACCAAGCGGCTGTGCGCGGTACTCGAACACCCGTATTCGTCGGTCGAGGAGGTCTGCGACCGGGTGGTGGACACCCTGGAGCGCGGGCAGGAACCGGACGACGTGGCGCTGCTGGTGGCCCGGCTGGGCGGCGCGGCCCCGCCGCTGACCAGCACCGCGTCCTGGACCCTGCCGGCCGAGCCGACGGCCGCCTCCGGCGCACGGCGGCTGGTCCGGGCGACGCTGGCCGAATGGGATCTGTCGACCCTGCTGGACACCACCGAGCTCCTGGTGAGCGAGCTGGTCACCAACGCGGTCCGGTACTCGGAGGCGCCGATCGGCCTGCGTCTGACGCGCAGTCGGACGCTGCTGGTCGAGGTCGCCGACCCGCTGCCGGACCCGCCGCGCGAGCGCGAGTCGGCCGGGACCGACGAGGGCGGCCGGGGGCTGCAACTGGTGCACCGGCTCGCGAAGCGCTGGGGGACCAGGGCCGAGGGGGATGGCAAGGTGGTCTGGTTCGAACAGGAGCTGCCGTAGCCGTACTGGTGTTCTGCCGGGGGGTGCGGTGTCGGAGGATGACAGTCAGGCTGCCGGAGGATGACAGAAAGGTGCCCCAGTCGGGCGGAAACCCGGCATGAGGTGACACGGATAGGGCAATTCCTTACCTCGATTTGATGTTGGTTACTCCTGGGGCGTGTGCCTGCACAGCGACATGATGAATACTCGGACACAGCGACATCCAGGGGTAGACGGCTGGAGGACTCGGGCAGTTGAGCGAGATGCCGACACACGGGGCGTCTCTGGGCAGCGGGACGGACCCAGGGCTCACCGACCATGACCGGGGGCCGGCGCGGGCACCGGCGGAGCAATCCGCCTTTCCCCGTCCCTCCGGCGAGATCCGCCTGCCCGTACTCGCCGCGGACCCCGAGTCCGTGGAGCACTGGGGCCACGGCGAGCCGGGGTCCATCTACGACTACATACGCGTCGCCGCCTTCGCGATCGGTCCGGACGGGCTGATCAGCCAGTGGAGCGACCGTGCCGCCGAGTTCTTCGGCGTGCCCGCCGAGGAGGCGGTCGGCTGCGACCCGATCACCACCTTCGCCCCGCGCGAGCTGTGGCTCCGGGGCCGGGAGCGGATGACCGAGATCCTGGCCGGGCAGGAGTGGGTCGGCACCGCCCCGTACCGCGACAGCGACGGCCGGGACAGCATCGCCGAGCTCTACCTGATGCCCGCCAGGGGCGAGGACGGCCGCGGCGGCGTCGTCTGCATGGCCGTGGACATGCGCAAACTGCGCCGGATCGAGACCGACCTGGCCGCCTCCGAGGCGGTGTTCGGCCAGGCGCCGACCGGATTCGTGCTCTTCGACCGCGACTTCACCGTGCAGCGGGTCAACGAGAGCTTCGCCGAGGGCCTCGGGATGGAACCCGACGACCTCCACGGCCTGACCATCGCCGACCTGGTGCCCCGCCCCGAGGCGGAGCGGCTGCAGCAGGCCCTGCACGCGGTGATGACCACCGGTGACCCGGTCGTCGACCTGCGCTTCAACGGCTCGGTGCCGGCCAGGCCGGGCCGTCGCCGCTGGTCCATCTCGCTCTACCGGCTGCTCAGCACCAACAACCGCCCGATGGGCGTGGCCGGTCAGGTCATCGACGTCACCGGCCGCCAGCGCGCCGAACGCGAGGCCGCCAGCGCCCGGCGCAGCCTGGCCCTGCTGAACGAGGCCGGCGCGCACATCGGCTCCACCCTCGACCTGGAGACCACCGCCAAGGAGCTGCTGGACGTCACCGTCCCCGGCTTCTGCGACGTCGCCGCCGTCGACCTCTACACCGGCGTCCTCGCCGCCGACACCGACCCCGGCCTCGGGCTGCAGCTGGGCCGCGCCGACGGGGCCGGCGAGCTGCGCCGGGTCGCCTCCGCCAGCACGCTCGCGCACACCGCGATGCTGCACCCGGAACCGCAGCACCAGGGGCCGCGCGCCGAGATCGGCGGCACCTTCTGCTACCCGCCGCGCTCCCCGTACGCCAAGGCGCTGCGGACCGGACGCAGCGTCACCCTGACCGGTCCCGGCAACCCCGACCCGGACCCGATGATCCACAGCACCGTGATCGTGCCGATGGTGGCCAGGGACACCGTGCTCGGCCTGGTCCAGCTGTCCCGGGCCAAGGGCAGCGAGCCCTTCGACGCCCGGGACGTGGCCATCGCCACCGAGCTGGTCGCCAGGGCCGCCGTCTGCATCGACAACGCCCGGCTCTACCGGCGGGAGCACGAGCGGGCGCTGATCCTGCAGCGCAGCCTGCTGCCCCCGGGCAACCCGGCCGCCTCGGGCCTGGAGATCGCCTGCCGCTACCGTCCCGGCAGCAGCGGCACCGAGATCGGCGGCGACTGGTTCGACGTCATCCAGCTACCCGGCAACCGCACCGCGCTGGTGATCGGCGACGTCATGGGCCGCGGCCTGCGGGCCGCCGTCGCCATGGGTCAACTGCGGACCGCGGTACGGACCCTGGCGATGCTGGACCTCGACCCGGCGGAGGTCCTGACAGCGCTGGACGAGATCGCCAGCGGGCTCGGCGACGGCGACTCCAACGCGGGCGAGGCCGACGACTCGGACCGGGTCGAGCTCTACCTGGCCACCTGCGTCTACGCGGTGTACGACGCGGTCACCCGGCGCTGCACCTTCGCCAACGCCGGGCACCTGCCGCCGGTGCTGGTGATCCCCGGCGACGAGGCGCTGATGCTGGACGTCCCGCCGGGACTGCCACTCGGCGTCGGCGGCGAGCCGTTCGAGGAGGTGACGATGGAGATCCCGGACGGCGCGCTGCTCGGCCTCTACACCGACGGCCTGGTCGAGTCCCGCAAGCACCAGCTGGAGGAGGGGCTCTCGGCACTGCGGGCCACCCTGTCCGGGCCGCCCCGGCCGCTGGAGAACCTCTGCGACCACCTGCTCACCGCGCTGGACCCGCACCACGGCGAGGACGACATCGCCCTGCTGATGGCCAGGGTGCACGCCCTGCCGGAGGACGCGGTCGGCGACTGGACCCTGCCGTCCGAGCCCACCTCGGTGGCCCGGGCCCGCGAGCTGGCCTGCGCCTGGCTGCTGTCGCGGGGGCTGGACGACCTGATCGACACCACCGAACTGCTCGTCAGCGAGCTGGCCACGAACGCCCTGCGGCACGGCCGGGGCGACATCAGGCTGCGGCTGCTCCGGGACACCACGCTGGTCTGCGAGGTCTGGGACAACGGCTACGCCCAGCCCCGGCAGCGGCGGGCCCGCGACACCGACGAGGGGGGTCGCGGGCTGCAGCTGGTCAGCCTGCTGGCCGACCGCTGGGGAAGTCGGCGAACGCCGACAGGCAAAACCGTCTGGTTCGAACTGGGCCTGCCCCGCAACGCCTAAGGGGCGCGGGGAACTGCGCTGTCAACCATGCACCTCCGTAGAGGGCTGGCAGCGCAGTTCCCCGCGCCCCTAGGCAGGTGCACGGCCGGCCGCGTGCAGATCCTGCTACTTGCGGCGCATGATCTTGGAACCGAGCCAGACCAGAGGATCGTACTTGCGGTCGACGGCGCGTTCCTTCAGGGGGATCAAAGCGTTGTCGGTGATCTTGATGTGCTCCGGGCACACCTCGGTGCAGCACTTGGTGATGTTGCACATGCCCAGCCCGTGCTCCTCCTGGGCGGTGCGCTTGCGGTCAAGCCCGCTCTCCTCGGCCGCGTCCAGCGGGTGCATGTCCAGCTCGGCGACCCGCATCAGGAAGCGCGGTCCGGAGAAGGACGGCTTGTTGTCCTCGTGGTCGCGGACCACATGGCAGGTGTTCTGGCAGAGGAAGCACTCGATGCACTTCCGGAACTCCTGCGAGCGGTTCACGTCCGCCTGCTGCATCCGGTACTCGCCCGGCGCCAGCCCCTGCGGCGGGATGAAGGACGGGACCTCGCGCGCCTTGGTGTAGTTGAAGGACACGTCGGTGACCAGGTCCCGCAGGACCGGGAAGGTCCGCATCGGGGTGATCGTGACCGGCTCGTCCGGCGGCAGCGTGGACATCCGGGTCATGCACATCAGCCGGGGCCGGCCGTTGATCTCGGCGCTGCAGGAGCCGCACTTGCCCGCCTTGCAGTTCCAGCGGACCGCGAGGTCGGGGGCCTGGGTGGCCTGCAGCCGGTGCACGATGTCCAGGACCACCTCGCCCTCGTTCACCTCGACCTCGAAGGGCTCCAGTGCGCCGCCCGAGGAGTCGCCGCGCCACACGCGGAAGTTGGCCAGGTAGCTCACTGCTCGGCTCCGTCCGGGACGTCGGTGGTGGTGCGCTGGGTGGGGATCTCCGCGCCCGGGAGTTCGGCGTCGGTGAGGTACTTCTTCAGCTCGTCCGCGCCGAACAGGGCGAGCAGGTCCGCCCGGATCGGCGGATTGTCCTTGCGTTGCAGGGCGATCTGGCCGTCCGCCGACGGTTTGTCGGCCAGCGAGCAGATCAGGTTGACCTTCCGCCAGGCGCTGTCCATCTCCGGGTGGTCCTCGCGGGTGTGTCCGCCGCGGCTCTCGGTGCGCTCCAGCGCCGCGCGGGCCACGCACTCGGACACCAGCAGCATGTTGCGCAGGTCCAGAGCCAGGTGCCAGCCCGGGTTGAACTGCCGGTGGCCCTCGACCACGGCCCGCTCCGCGCGCTCGCGCAGCCCGGACAGGCGCTGCAGCGCCTCGGCCATCTCGCCCTCCCGCCGGATGATGCCGACCAGGTCGTTCATGGTCTGCTGGAGTTCCTGGTGCAGCGTGTACGGGTTCTCCGTCGGCCCTTCGACGGACGACTCGAACGGCGCGAGCGCCTCGGCCGCGGCGGCGCTGATCTGCTCCTCGTCCAGGCCCGGGCGCTCGGTCCGGGCCGCGGCGTAGAGCGCCGCGTGCAGTCCGGCGCGGCGGCCGAAGACCAGCAGGTCGGAGAGCGAGTTGCCGCCGAGCCGGTTGGAGCCGTGCATCCCGCCGGCCACCTCACCGGCCGCGAACAGGCCGGGGACCGAGGCCGCAGCGGTGTCCGGGTCGACCTCGACGCCACCCATCACGTAGTGGCAGGTCGGGCCGACCTCCATCGGCTCAGCGGTGATGTCGACGTCGGCGAGTTCCTTGAACTGGTGGTGCATGGAGGGCAGCCGGCGCCGGATCTCCTCGGCCGGAAGCCGGGTCGAGACGTCCAGGTAGACCCCGCCGTGCGGGGTGCCGCGACCGGCCTTGACCTCGGAGTTGATGGCGCGGGCGACCTCGTCGCGGGGCAGCAGCTCGGGCGGGCGGCGGTTGTTGGCCTGGTCGGCGTACCAGCGGTCGCCCTCGGCCTCGCTCTCGGCGTACTTCTCCTTGAAGACGTCCGGGACGTAGTCGAACATGAAGCGCTTGCCCTCGCTGTTGCGCAGCACCCCGCCGTCGCCCCGGACCGACTCGGTGACCAGGATGCCCTTGACCGAGGGCGGCCAGACCATGCCGGTCGGGTGGAACTGCACGAACTCCATGTTCAGCAGGTTCGCCCCGGCCAGCAGCGCCAGCGCGTGGCCGTCGCCGGTGTACTCCCAGGAGTTGGAGGTCACCTTGAAGGACTTGCCGATGCCGCCGGTGGCCAGCACCACGGCCGGGGCCTCGATGGTGAAGAACCGCCCGGACTCGCGCTGGTAGCCGAACACCCCGCTGACCTGGTCGTCGTCCTTCAGGCTGCGACTCTTCAAGACCCGGGTGACGGTGTACTCCTGGAAGACTTTGATCCGGGCCTCGTAGTCGCCGTAGTCCTTGAAGTCGTCCTGCTGCAGGCTGACCACCTTCTGCTGCAGGGTGCGGATCAGCTCCAGCCCGGTGCGGTCGCCGACGTGGGCGAGCCGGGGGTACTCGTGGCCGCCGAAGTTGCGCTGCGAGATCCGGCCGTCCTTGGTGCGGTCGAACAGTGCGCCCCAGGTCTCCAGCTCCCAGACCCGGTCCGGCGCCTCCTGGGCGTGCAGTTCGGCCATTCGCCAGTGGTTCAGGAACTTGCCGCCGCGCATGGTGTCGCGGAAGTGCGTCTGCCAGTTGTCGTCGGAGTTGACGTTGCCCATGCTGGCCGCGATGCCGCCCTCGGCCATCACCGTGTGGGCCTTGCCGAAGAGCGACTTGCAGATGATCGCGGTACGCATGCCCTGCTCGCGGGCCTCGATCGCGGCGCGCAGCCCCGCGCCGCCGGCTCCGACCACGACCACGTCGTACGTGTGGCGCTCCACCTCGGTCATATCTGGTTCAGTCCTTGTCTCAAAGAGGCGGGGGGTCTAGAAGAGGCGGGGGTCGGTGAAGGCTCCGCTGGCGAGCAGGTACACGTACAGGTCGGCGACGCCGACGCTGATCAGCGACGCCCAGGCGAGCTGCATGTGCCGGGCGTTCAGCCGGCCGACGACGGTCCACATCCGGTACCGCACGGGATGCTTGGAGAAGTGCTTCAGCCGCCCGCCGACGATGTGCCGGCAGGAGTGGCAGGAGAGCGTGTACGCCCAGATCAGCCCGATGTTGGCGAGCAGCACCAGGGTCCCGAGACCGGCGTGGCCCCACTGCCCCGCGTGGTTGCGGAAGCCCAGGACGGCGTCGTAGGTCAGGATCCCGGCGACCACGATCGCGAAGTAGAAGAAGTAGCGGTGGATGTTCTGCAGCACCAGCGGGAACCGGGTCTCACCGCTGTACGAGGCGTGCGGCTCGGCGACCGCGCAGGCCGGGGGCGAGGACCAGAACGCCCGGTAGTAGGCCTTGCGGTAGTAGTAGCAGGTCATCCGGAAGCCGAGCGGGAAGATCAGCACGATCAGCGCCGGGGAGAGCCGCCACCAGCTGCCGAACAGCGCCCAGTCGGCCCCACCCTGCATCGTCGGGCAGTTCGAGGCGAGGCAGGGCGAGTAGAACGGCGAGACGTACGGGGCGTAGTAGGCGGTGTGCACCCCCCAGAACGCCCGCCAGGTGGAGTACCCGATGAAGGCCAGCAGCCCCAGCGCGGTGGCGAGTTGGGGAACCCACCAGCGGTCGGTGCGGAGATGGCGGGCGGTGATGGCGGCCCGGCCGGGGGAGTGGACCCCCCGACTGGCCGGCCCTGACGGTTCCGGGCTCTGCGCGGGGATCTCCGGGGGCCGGATCTCGGTGGTCACGCTTGTCTGCTCCTCCTGCTGGTGGCTGCACTGGCCGGGCGCGGGGGCCCTAGCTGTGTCGGCAGCCGATGCCTTCGTCGTCGGCGTCGTGCCACATCGCCGGGTCGTACGGGGTGTCCGGGATCTCGATCACGTCAGGACCGGGCCGCACCCGCACCGTGGGGGCGGTCGAGCCGGTGCTGGACGCGCACAGCACGTCGAAGCTCTCCCGCAGGTGCGCCAGGTCGGCACGGACCCGGCGGACGTCCAGCGCGCTGCCCGCGCCGTGGCGGGCCCAGGACGCGCGCAGGGCCCGGTCGAGGTCGTCCAGGCAGCGCCTGGCCTCGGCCAGCGGCTCGACGGTTCTGTCGGCGGTGCCTGGGCTGCTGCTGGGGCTGGCTGTGGTGCTGGTGCTGGCTGTGCTGTCTGCGGGCATGGGTCGGCTCACCTCCGCGCGTCGTACTGATCAACAGTTCTGATGTGCCGTCAGACGGTTGTGCGGAAGCGAGTGTGGCCCTGATCACATACGTCTGGGAAGGGGCTGTGCAGGATTGGCGGGATTTCACGATCGTCGCGCGCCCCGTCCGCACCGCGACCGCTGCCCTGAACGGGTGACGCCCGGCACGGGTCGGCCGTGTCGGACCGGTGGGCGCCGCCGTTTGCCCTTCAGTTGCCCTTGAAGGAGCACAACAGAGGCGCACGGAGCAGCACGGAGCAGCACCTGCCCCTCGCCGAAGCACCGAGCCCGAGCCGCGCGGAAGGTCCAGCCAGTGCCCATCAGTCCCCTCGACGGCCCCGCCGGCGGCTCGGTTGGTCCGGACGGCCCCGCCGGCGGCTCCGTTGGTCCGGACGGTGGCGCGCTGCCGGCCCGTCGCCCGTACGGGACGCTCGCCGTGGCGGTCTGCGCGGCCCTCGGGGTGGCCCTGGCCGCCTGCGCCGGGGGCGGACCCGCGCCCAGGGCCACCGACGTGGTCTCGGCCGACCGGGCCAGGACGGCCCAGGGGGGCACCCTGCGCTGGGCCGTCGACGCCGTGCCCACCACCCTGAACGCCTTCCAGGCCGACGCCACCGACGCCACCGCCCTGGTCGACCAGGCCGTGCTGCCCACCCTGTTCACCCTGGACGCGCACGCGGCCGCAACCCCGGACCCGGACTACCTCACCGGCGTCGAGCAGACCTCGGAGCGGCCGCAGACCATCGTCTACCACCTCAACCCCAAGGCGGTGTGGACCGACGGCAGGCCGCTGTCGGCCGCCGACTTCACCGCCCAGTGGAAGGCGCTGAACGGCAGGGACTCGGCCTACTGGACCGCCCGTACCGACGGGTACGACAGCATCGGGGCCATCCGCCAGGGGGCCACCCCGCACGACGTCGAGGTCACCTTCGCCACCCCCTACGCGCCCTGGAAGCAGCTCTTCGCCCCGCTCTACCCGGCCCCGGCGATGAGCGGCCCGGCCGCCTTCAACGACGGCTCGCGAACCCGGCTCGCCGCCGACGCCGGGCCGTTCACGCTGACCTCGGTGCAGCCGGCCGACCCGAACGGGGCCGGTGGCTCGGTCACCGTGGTGCGCAATCCGCGCTGGTGGGGGGCTCCGGCCCGGCTGGACGCGATCAGCTTCGGCGCGGTCGCCCCGGCCGCCCGCGCGGCCGGGCTGCGGGCCGGCACCCTGGACGTCGCCGACCTCAGCCGCGCGGTCGAGGACGGCGGCCCGGCCGTGCTGACCCAGGCCTCGGCGCTGCCCGGGGTCGCGCTGCACCGCGCCTCGGCGCCGTCCTTCCTGCAGCTGACCATGAACGGCGGCAGCGGCCCGCTGGCCGACCCGGACCTGCGCCGCGCCGTGGCCAGGGCGGTGGACCGGGGCCGGATCGCCGCCGCGGTGCTCACCCCGCTCGGCCTGCCGGCCGTGCCGCTGGGTAACCACCTGGTCATGGCCGACCAGCAGGGCTACCAGGACGACAGCTCCGCCCTCGGCACCGGCGGCGGACAGGTCCGGGGCAGGGACGGCCGCGCGCCCGCGCTCACCCTGCTCACCCGTTCGGGCTCGGCCACCGACACCGGAATCTCCGCCCTGCTGACCGCCCAGCTGGCCCGGGCCGGGGTCAGGGTCACCACCCGGGCAGTGGCCGGCGACTCCTTCTTCGCCGACCACGTCACCGCCGGAGACTTCGACCTCGCCCTGTTCAGCTGGCCGGCCTCGGCCTTCCCGGTCGCCGACCAGCGTCCGCTCTACGCGAAGCCCCAGATCGGGGCGGACGGTTCGCTGATGAACGGTCAGAACCTGTCCGGCACCGGCACCGACGAGATCGACCGGCTGCTGACCCAGGCCGTGGCCGCGCTCGACCCCGGGCAGGCGGCCTCGCTCGCGGACCAGGCCGACACCAGGATCTGGCAGCAGGCCCCGTCGCTGCCGCTGTTCCAGCGCCCGGAACTGGTCGCGGTGCGGACCTCGGTGGTCGGTGCGGGGGCCTTCGGCTTCGCCACCCCGCGGTTCCAGGACATGGGGTTCACCAAGGTGTAACGGGCGAGAGAGACCTCGGGGTGCGAGCTCCACCACCCGGCCACGTACCATAGGGGTAAGCCGTGGCATGTGGTGCCCGGCAGGTGGACCGGCGGCAGGTGGCGCGGACGACTCGGGAGGGTCGGCGTCGTGACGGCGGTTACCACGCCCCACGACCCGGGAGATTCACCCCCGTATGCCCACGCGAAATGACATCCGCAACGTCGCCATCGTCGCTCACGTCGACCACGGCAAGACCACCCTGGTCGACGCCATGCTCAAGCAGGCGGGTGCCTTCGCCGCTCACCAGCACCTCGACGACCGAATGATGGACTCGAACGACCTGGAGCGCGAGAAGGGCATCACCATTCTCGCCAAGAACACCGCGGTCAAGTACCACCCCAAGGGTGGCGGCGACGTGGTGACCATCAACATCATCGACACCCCCGGCCACGCCGACTTCGGTGGTGAGGTCGAGCGCGGCCTGTCCATGGTCGACGCGGTCGTGCTGCTGGTCGACGCCTCCGAGGGCCCGCTGCCGCAGACCCGCTTCGTGCTGCGCAAGGCGCTGACCGCGAACCTGCCGGTCATCCTGTGCATCAACAAGACGGACCGCCCGGACTCCCGGATCGACGAGGTCATCAACGAGACCTATGACCTGTTCCTGGACCTGGACGCGACCGAGGAGCAGATCGAGTTCCCCATCGTCTACGCCTGCGCGCGTGACGGTGTGGCCTCGATGACCAAGCCGGAGAACGGCACGGTCCCGGCCGACAGCGACTCGCTGGAGCCGTTCTTCTCCACGATCCTGTCGTCCGTCCCGGCCCCGACCTACACCGAGGGCGCGCCGCTCCAGGCCCACGTCACCAACCTGGACGCCGACAACTTCCTCGGCCGTATCGCGCTCTGCCGGGTCGAGGAGGGCGAGATCCGCAAGGGTCAGCAGGTCGCCTGGATCCAGCGGGACGGCACGATCAAGCAGGTCAAGGTCACCGAGCTGCTGATGACCGAGGCGCTCACCCGCAAGCCGGCCGAGATGGCCGGCCCCGGTGACATCTGCGCCATCGCCGGTATCCCGGACATCATGATCGGCGAGACCCTGGCCGACCTGGAGAACCCGGTCGCGCTGCCGCTGATCACGGTGGACGAGCCGGCCATCTCGATGACCATCGGCACCAACACCTCGCCGATCGTCGGCAAGGGCGGCAAGGGCCACAAGCTCACCGCCCGCATGGTGAAGGACCGCCTGGACAAGGAGCTGATCGGCAACGTCTCGCTCCGGGTCCTGCCGACCGAGCGTCCGGACGCCTGGGAGGTCCAGGGCCGTGGCGAGCTGGCGCTGGCGATCCTGGTCGAGACCATGCGCCGGGAGATGTTCGAGCTGACCGTCGGCAAGCCGCAGGTGGTCACCAAGGAGATCAACGGCAAGCTGCACGAGCCGGTCGAGCGGATGACGATCGACGCGCCCGAGGAGTACCTGGGTGCGATCACCCAGCTCATGGCGGTCCGCAAGGGCCGGATGGAGACCATGACGAACCACGGCTCCGGCTGGGTCCGGATGGAGTTCGTGGTCCCGTCCCGCGGCCTGATCGGCTTCCGCACCCAGTTCCTGACCGACACCCGCGGTACCGGTATCGCGCACAGCATCTTCGAGGGCCACGAGCCGTGGTTCGGCGAGCTGCGGATGCGCAACAACGGTTCGCTGGTCGCCGACCGCGCGGGCGTCGTGACGCCGTTCGCGATGATGGGCCTCCAGGAGCGCGGCGTGATCTTCGTCGAGCCGACCACCGAGGTGTACGAGGGCATGATCATCGGAGAGAACTCGCGCTCCGACGACATGGACGTCAACATCACCAAGGAGAAGAAGCTCACCAACATGCGGGCGGCCTCCTCCGACACCACCGAGAACCTGGTGCCGCCGCGCAAGCTCTCGCTGGAGCAGTCGCTGGAGTTCTGTCGCGAGGACGAGTGCATCGAGGTCACCCCGGAGACCGTGCGCATCCGCAAGGTCATCCTGGACGCGCAGACCCGTGGCCGCCAGCGCGGTCGCAACAAGGGCTGATCCCTCGGGGCTGATCCCTCAGGGCTGATCCCTCGGGGCTGATCCCTCGGAACTTCCCGGCCGCCGGGCGGCGCCTCTTCGGAGGTGCCGCCCGGCGGTTTTTTCGTACCCCTGTTCGCTCACTCCAGGTAACGATCCCCCGGCCGTGTGTCAGAGCGAGATGGTACGGATATCGGTGACAGGATGCGTCTAGCCGGTCGATGCTGTCCGTTTGGTGGGTTCTTGCACCCACCTGGCCATGCCCAGGTTGCGAGATATGCATCACAGGCGTGTGATCAAAACGAGATGTCAATTGGTCATATGCATCGCCGACAGTGACAGATAGTAGGTATCACGACGCTCGGGTCACGGGGTCCGCTGCCTACGGCGCGGGCTCACGAGCGACAGCGCGCAGGGCTCCCAGGGGTGGGCGCCGAGCGCACGGAACGACCGGAATGCACGTTCTGAGGAGGCACGTCCATGCGTGGAGCCACGCAAGCCAAGTTCGCCGTCGGCGCGATTGTGATCGCCCTCGCGGCCACTGCCTGCAGCAGCGGGAGCAGCAGCTCCGGCAGCTCGGGCGGTTCGAACGCCAGTGGCGTCGTCAACGCATGGTGGGGTGACCCGCAGAACCCGCTGGAGCCCGCGAACACCAACGAGGTCAACGGTGGCGCGGTCGAGGACATGATCATGACCGGGCTGGTCCAGTACGACCCCAAGACCAGCAAGGCGGAGAACGCGGTCGCGGACTCCATCACCTCCTCGGACCAGCAGAACTGGACCGTCAAGATCAAGCCCGGCTGGAAGTTCAGCGACGGCACCGCGGTCACCGCGACGTCCTTCGTGGACGCCTGGAACTACGGCGCGCTGGTCACCAACAAGCAGGTCAACGGCAGCTTCTTCGCCTACATCGACGGCTACAACAACGTCGCTCCGGCCACTGGTGCGCCCACGGCGCAGACCATGTCCGGCCTGAAGGTCGTCGACGCCAACACCTTCACGGTGCGGCTCAGCCAGAAGTTCTCCACCTGGCCGCAGACCCTGGGCTACACGGCGTTCTTCCCGCTGCCCGCGTCGTTCTTCACGAACCACGCCGCGTACCTGAACATGCCGATCGGCAACGGTCCGTACAAGATCTCGTCGTGGACCAAGAGCTCCAACATGCAGCTGGTCCCGAACCCGGACTACACCGGCACCAACGTGCCGAAGAACGGCGGGATCAACCTCAAGGTCTACACCGACACCAACGCCGCCTACGCGGACCTGCAGTCGGGCAACCTGGACGTCAACAACGGCATCCCCAACAGCGCGTTGAAGACCATCCAGACCGACCTGAACGGCCGTTACCTGAACGAGCCGGCCGGCATCATCCAGACCATCTCCTTCCCGCTGTACCAGGCGAACTGGAACACCGCGGGCGCCAAGCTGGTCCGCCAGGGTCTCTCGATGGCCATCGACCGGGCGACGATCACCAAGGTGATCTTCAACAACACCCGCACCCCGGCCACCGACTGGACCTCCCCGGTCCTCGGTGCGGCCGGCGGCTACCAGGCCGGGATCTGCGGCGACGTCTGCACCTACAACCCGACCAAGGCCAAGCAGCTGATCGAGCAGGGCGGCGGCATCCCCGGCGGCCAGCTGACCATCAGCTACAACGCCGACGGCCCCCACAAGGAGTGGGTGGACGCGGTCTGCAACAGCATCAACAACGTGATGGGCAACACCAAGGCCTGCGTCGGCCGGCCGGTCGGCACCTTCGCGGACTTCCGCAACCAGATCACCAACAAGCAGATGACCAGCCCGTTCCGCACCGGCTGGCAGATGGACTACCCGCTGATCCAGGACTTCCTGCAGCCGGTGTACACCACCACCGGTGGCTCGAACGACTCGCACTACAGCAACCCGCAGTTCGACTCCCTGGTGAACCAGGCCAACGCCGAGGCCGACACCACCAAGGCGGTCCAGGACTTCCAGAGCGCCGAGAAGCTGCTGGCCACGGACCTCCCGGCGATCCCGCTGTGGTACCAGAACGGCACCGTGGGCTGGTCCTCCAAGGTCTCCAATGTGACCCTGGACCCGTTCAGCGTCCCGGTCTACACCGCGATCACCGTCAACAAGTAGTCGTCCCCACACTGACGGCTTGTCGATGCGGGGCGGCAGCAGGGTCCCACCGGATCCCGCTGCCGCCCCGCTGACTCCCTGGAGGTTTCATGGGGCGCTACGTCATCAGACGCTTGCTCCAGATGATCCCGGTCTTCATCGGGACCACTTTCCTGATCTTCTTCATGGTCCACGCGCTCGGCGACCCCGTGAACGCGCTCTTCGGTGACAAGGCGCCGGACCCGGCCGTCGCGGCCCAGATCCGGGCCCAGTACAACCTCAACGACCCGCTCTGGCTCCAGTACGTGAAGTACATGGGCAAGCTGTTCACCGGTGACTTCGGGACGACGTTCTCCGGTGACACGGTGACCCACCAGCTGGCCACGGCGTACCCGATCACGCTCAAGCTCACCGCGGTGGCCTTTGTGATCGAGATCGTCTTCGGCATCGGCCTGGGCCTGCTGAGCGGCCTGCGCCGCGGGCGGTTCGCCGACAACGGGGTGCTCATCCTGACCCTCATCGTGATCTCGATCCCCACCTTCGTCACCGGCTATGTGCTGCAGTACCTGTTCGGCGTGAAGTGGGGCGTCTTCCCCGCCACCGTCGGGGACAACACCTCGCTGAGCGCGTTCATCCTGCCCGGGATCGTGCTCGCCTCGGTGTCCCTGGCCTATGTCGCCCGGCTGACCCGGACCACGGTCGCGGAGAACGCCAAGGCCGACTACGTCCGTACCGCGGTGGCCAAGGGCCTGCCGCGGCGCCGGGTGGTCGTCAACCACCTGCTGCGGAACTCGCTGATCCCGGTGGTCACCTTCCTGGGCACCGACCTCGGCGCGCTGATGGGTGGCGCGCTGGTGACCGAGCGGATCTTCAACATCCACGGTGTCGGCTTTACCCTCTACCAGGGCATCGTGCGCCAGAGCAGCAACACCGTGGTCGGCTTCGTGACCATTCTGGTGATCGTCTTCCTGCTGGCCAACCTGCTCGTCGACCTGCTCTACGCGGTCCTGGACCCGAGGATCCGGTATGCCTGACCAGGAGAAGTACAACCAAGCCGACCCGCTCTCCGAGGCGGGCGCCGGCGACGAGGAAATGCAGAGCGCGGTCGAGAGCCGGCTGATGGACCTCGGCACCATGGAGGCGCAGACCCTGATCAAGAACGAACGGCTCAAGGACGAGCCGGAGGTCGCGCCGGCCGAGCTCCGCGAGGCGCCCCGGAGTCTGTGGCAGGACGCCTGGCGCGACCTGCGCCGGAACCCCATCTTCATCATCTCCGGTCTGCTGATCCTGTTCCTGGTCGTGATGGCGCTCTGGCCCGGCCTGTTCACCTCGACCGACCCGCTCCAGTGCGACCTGTCCAAGTCCCAGCTGGGTCCCACCTCCGGGCACCCGTTCGGCTACGACACCCAGGGCTGCGACGTCTACGCCCGCACCATCTACGGCGCCCGGGCCTCGATCACCGTGGGCGTCTGCGCCACCGTGGGCGCGGCCCTGGTGGGGACGGTGCTGGGCGGTCTGGCGGGCTTCTTCGGAGGCTGGCTCGACTCGGTCGTCTCCCGGATCGCCGACATCTTCTTCGGCATCCCGATCCTGCTCGGCGGCCTGGTCTTCCTCTCGGTGATCCCGAGCCAGTCGATCTGGATCGTGGTGGCCTTCATCGTGGTCCTCGGCTGGCCGCAGATCGCCCGCATCGCCCGAGGCGCGGTGATCACCGCAAAACAGCAGGACTACGTCACCGCCGCCAGGGCGCTGGGCGCCAGCAACAGCCGGATGATGCTCCGTCACATCCTGCCGAACGCCATCGCCCCGATCATCGTGGTGGCCACCATCGCCCTGGGCACCTACATCTCGCTGGAGGCCACGCTGAGCTTCCTCGGGGTGGGGCTCAAGCCGCCGACGGTCTCCTGGGGCATCGACATCTCCTCGGCCTCGGACACCTTCCGCAACGCGCCGCACATGCTGCTGTTCCCCGCAGCGGCACTGAGCATCACCGTGCTGGCGTTCATCATGCTCGGCGACGCAGTCCGCGACGCTCTCGACCCCAAGCTGCGCTGAGAGAGGCGAAAAGCGTGAGTACTGCAACCTCCGCCACCGGCGGATCGCCCCGGTCCGTGACCGCCGACTCCGTGGACGCGCCGCTGCTGCAGGTCAAGGACCTGCAGGTGGAGTTCCGGACCCGGGACGGCGTCGCCAAGGCCGTCAACGGCGTCAACTACTCGGTCCGGGCCGGCGAGACCCTCGCCATCCTGGGCGAGTCCGGCTCCGGCAAGTCGGTCTCCTCCCAGGCCGTCATGGGCATCCTGGACAGCCCGCCCGGCTTCGTCACCGGCGGCGAGATCCTGTTCAAGGGCCGCGACCTGCTGAAGCTCGGCAACGAGGAACGCCGCAAGATCCGCGGATCGCAGATGGCGATGGTGTTCCAGGATGCGCTGTCCTCGCTCAACCCGGTCCACACCGTCGGCATGCAGCTGGGCGAGATGTACCGGGTGCACAAGGGCACCTCCAAGAAGGACGCCAAGCTCAAGGCGATCGAGCTGATGGAGAAGGTCGGGATCCCGGCCGCGAAGGAGCGGGTCAACCAGTACCCGCACCAGTTCTCCGGCGGTATGCGCCAGCGCATCATGATCGCCATGGCGCTGGCCCTGGAGCCCGACCTGATCATCGCCGACGAGCCCACCACCGCCCTGGACGTCACCGTCCAGGCCCAGGTGATGGAGCTGCTGGCGGACCTCCAGCGCGAGTACAACATGGGCCTGATCCTGATCACCCACGACCTCGGCGTGGTCGCCGACGTCGCGGACAAGATCGCGGTCATGTACGCGGGACGGATCGTCGAGACCGCCCCGGTGCACGAGCTCTACAAGCGCCCGGCCCACCCCTACACCAAGGGTCTGCTGGAGTCGATCCCGCGCCTTGACCAGAAGGGGGAGGAGCTCTACGCCATCAAGGGCCTCCCGCCCAACCTGCTGCACATCCCCTCCGGCTGCGCCTTCAACCCGCGCTGCCCCATGGCGCAGGAGATCTGCCGCTCCGAGATCCCGCCGCTGCACGCCGTGACCGAGCTCGACGGCACCCCGCTGGAGGGCCGCGGCAGCGCCTGTCACTTCTGGAAGGAAGCCCTCCATGGCTGACACCGCTCCCACGGAGGCCTCGACCGCGGTACCGGTACCTCCGGTCACCCGCGGCGAACCGATCCTGCAGGTCCGCGACCTGGAGAAGTACTTCCCGCTGACCCAGGGCATCGTCATCAAGAAGCAGGTCGGCGCGGTCAAGGCCGTCGACGGCGTCTCCTTCGACCTGCACCAGGGCGAGACCCTGGGCATCGTCGGCGAGTCCGGCTGCGGCAAGTCGACCCTCGCCAAGGTGCTGATGAACCTGGAGCCGGCCACCGGCGGCTCGGTGCTCTACAAGGGCGAGGACATCTCCAAGGCGTCCGGCAAGGCCCTGAAGGCCATCCGCCGCAACATCCAGATGGTCTTCCAGGACCCGTACACCTCGCTGAACCCCCGGATGACGGTGGGCGACATCATCGGCGAGCCGTACGAGATCCACCCGGAGGTGGCGCCCAAGGGCGACCGCCGCAAGGCCGTGCAGGACCTGCTGGACGTGGTCGGGCTCAACCCCGAGTACATCAACCGGTACCCGCACCAGTTCTCCGGCGGCCAGCGCCAGCGCATCGGCATCGCCCGCGGCCTCGCGCTCAAGCCCGAGATCATCATCGCGGACGAGCCGGTGTCGGCCCTGGACGTCTCGGTGCAGGCCCAGGTGATCAACCTGCTGGAGCAGCTGCAGAACGAGTTCGACCTCTCGTACATGTTCATCGCCCACGACCTCTCGATCGTGCGTCACATCTCGGACCGGGTCGGTGTGATGTACCTGGGCAAGATGGTCGAGATCGGGACGGACGAGGAGATCTACGAGCACCCGACGCACCCGTACACCCAGGCGCTGCTCTCCGCGGTGCCGGTGCCGGACCCGTCCGGGCGCGAGCAGCGCGAGCGCATCATCCTGTCGGGGGACATCCCCTCGCCGGCCAACCCGCCCTCGGGCTGCCGCTTCCGCACCCGCTGCTGGAAGGCGCAGGAGCGGTGCAGCGTCGAGCTGCCGCTGCTCGCGGTGCCCGAGGTGTTCCGCGGCCAGGCGACGCCGGCGGCCCACCAGTCGGCCTGCCACTTCGCCGAGGACGTGGACATCGTCGGCGCGGGCTGACGCCAACCCGCCGATCGGCTGAACCCGCACCCCCATTCGGGGGGTGCGGGTTCAGCCATTTGTGGGGGGAGTGCGATGGCGTGCCGGGATGTGGCTCCGGGTAGGGACCGGGGGTGCCGGTAACAGATTCGCGTGCATTGTTGGATCGTGGGGCGGGAAAGTTGCTTTGTGGCACCACTGGACGGGGTGACGCGCTGCACAACTTTCAACCTTCACTCGTGACGCGCTGTTGTCTGTCCGGTGCCGAGGGGCATCCTGTCCACATATCGGAGCCGCATAGACGGGTGAACCGGGGCAAACCGGGCGGTGAATTGACAGAATCTCAAATGACAACTCATCGTGCTCCCAGATCTGCGTTACGGAAACTTCATCAATGAGCCGTAGTCACGCCGTCCATTCGACGCCATGATTTGGGTTCAAGTCGACCTACCAGGTCGGCGCGGCTCCGGCGGCATTGCCATCGGATACGGGTCACCCGTCTCCGCCGTCGAACCACGCGAGGGTGGAGCCGAGCTTGAGTTGCCGTGCGGAGAGGTGATCTCCCGTGCGCCTGAACGGACAGAGGATGCGGGTATGGGGCGGTTCCTACTGCGGCGAGCGATCAACTATCTGATCCTCACCTTCCTCGCTTCCAGCGGTGTCTACTTCCTCGCGTCGCTCACCCTTGAGCCGCAGATGAACCTGCTGGCCAAGCACCCGCACCCGCCGATCGCGACGGTCTACCAGATCCTCAACTCGCAGGGTGTGGACCCGCAGGTCTCGGTCTTCGTGCGGTACTGGCACTGGCTGACGCAGCTGGTGCTGCACGGCAACTTCGGCATCGCGGCCGACGGCGGCTCGGTCAACACCGAGATGAGCCAGCGCATCTTCGTCAGCACCGAACTCCTGCTGCTGGCAACGTTCCTGGGCGCGGCGACCGGTGTCGTCTACGGTGCCTGGAACGCGCTGCGGCAGTACCGGTTCTCGGACCGGGCCTCCACGATCTTCTCCTACGCCGTCATCGCCACCCCGGTGGTGGTCATCGGTGTGACGATCCGCACGGTGGACAACTGGCTGGGCTCGCCGATCCAGTACACCGGCATGTACGACCCCGGCGCCAACGGCTTCTTCGCCATCGCGGTGAGCAACCTCGAACACCTGATCCTGCCGACCCTCACCCTGTGGATCGTGCAGATGACCCTGTTCAGCCGCTACCAGCGCAGCACCATGCTGGACGTGCTCGGCAGCGACTTCCTGCGCACCGCCCGGGCCAAGGGCCTGCCCCGTCGCAAGGCCGTGATCAAGCACGGCCTGCGCACCGCGGTGATCCCGGTGATGCCGCTGCTGGTCTACAACATCGTGCTGCTGTTCACCGGCGCCACCTTCACCGAGAAGCTCTTCGGCTGGCACGGCATGGGCGAGTGGCTGGTCGACACGATCAACACCAACGACATCAACGCGGTCGCCGCGATCGGCGTGTTCACCTCCGGGCTGGTCCTGATCGCCGGCCTGCTGTCCGACCTGATCTACGCGGCACTCGACCCTCGGGTCCGAACCTGACCCACCATCAGATCCGGAACCCCAGCACGTCACCCGAGGAGTGAGAAGAGAATGACTACCCAAGTCCCGCTGGCGCCCACAGGGCCGGCCCCCGTCGTACGGAAGAGCCGTGGCCGCAGCGCGCTGCTGCTGGCCCGCTTCAGCCGCAACCGGCTGGCCCTGGTCGGGGTCGCCATCCTGGTCGTGCTGGTGGTGGGCGCATATGTGATGCCGACCTTCCTGCACTGGAAGTACACCGACAACGACTTTGAGAACATGGGCACCGCCCCGGACGGAAACCACTGGCTGGGGACCAACCACGCCGGCCAGGACATTCTCGCGCAGACCCTGCGCGGTCTGCAGAAGTCCCTGGTCATCGGTCTGATCGGCGGGCCGCTGACGACGTTCTTCGCGGCGATCGTCGGCGCCTCGGCCGGCTACTTCGGCGGCTGGGTCGACCGCGTCCTGATGTGGTTCCTGGAACTGCTGCTGGTCGTCCCGGGCTTCCTGCTGCTGGCGATGCTCGCGCCGAAGCTCGCCCACGGCACCTGGCTGATCTTCGTGGTGCTGCTGGCGATCCTCGGCTGGATGGTCACCGGTCGGGTGGTGCGCAGCATGACGCACACGCTGAAGGACCGGGAGTTCGTCCTCGCGGCCAAGTACATGGGCGTCAGGCCGATGACGATCATCTTCCGTCACATCCTGCCGAACATGGCCTCGCTGCTGATCGTGGACGCCGCGGTGCAGGTCGGCCTGATCGTTCTCGCCGAGAGCGCGCTCTCCTACTTCGGCTTCGGCATCCAGGCCCCGGACATCTCGCTGGGCACCCTGATCGCGGCCGGCGAGCCCGACGCCACCACCTCGGCCTGGATGTTCTTCGTGCCGGCCGCCTGCCTGGTGCTGATGGGCCTCTGCGTGGCCTTCATCGGGGACGGGCTGCGGGACGCCTTCGACCCGACCGCGGTCGGGGCCAAGTCCAAGGCCAGGCTCCAGGACGACGCGGACGAGATCGACAGCGAGTCCCCGGTCCTCGACCTGACCGGCCAGAACGTTCGTACCGAGGAAGGTCTGACCTCGTGAGCACCCCCACCACTCCCGTCCTTGAGGTCCGCGACCTGCGTGTCTCCTTCCCCAGCGAGTCCGGCCGGGTGCGAGCCGTGCGCGGGATCGAGTTCGCGCTGAGCCCCGGCGAGACCCTGGCGATCGTCGGCGAGTCCGGCTCCGGCAAGTCGGTGACCGCGACCTCGATCCTGGGTCTGCTGCCCGACGGCGCCGAGGTCAACGGCTCCATCAAGCTGGCAGGCCGGGAACTCCTCGGTCTCAACGACGCGCAGATGTCCAAGATCCGCGGCAAGGACATCGGGATGGTCTTCCAGGACCCGCTGTCCGCGCTGACCCCGGTGTTCTCCATCGGCACCCAGCTGATCGAGGCGCTGCAGATCCACCAGGACCTCAGCAAGCAGGCCGCCCGGGCCCGGGCGCTGGAACTGCTGGACCTGGTCGGCATCCCGGACCCGCAGCGCCGTATCGACGGCTTCCCGCACGAGTTCTCCGGCGGTATGCGGCAGCGTGCGGTGATCGCCATGGCGATCGCCAACGACCCCAAGGTCATCATCGCGGACGAGCCCACCACCGCCCTGGACGTGACCATCCAGGCACAGGTGCTGGAGGTGCTGAAGAAGGCCCAGGAGGTCACCGGCGCCGCCATCCTGATGATCACTCACGACCTCGGGGTGGTGGCCGGTATGGCCGACCGGGTGACCGTGATGTACGCGGGCAAGCCGGTCGAGTCCGGCACCGCCGACGAGGTCTTCTACCAGCCGCACATGCCCTACACCATCGGTCTGCTCAGCGCCGTGCCGCGGCTGGACGACGGTGGCCGCAAGGCGCTCACCCCGGTCGAGGGCAACCCGCCGTCCATGGTGAACCTGCCCAAGGGCTGCCCGTTCGCGGCGCGCTGCCCGATCGCGGTGGACGTCTGCACCACGGTGGAGCCGCCGCTGGCGCCGGTGCCCGGTGTGCCCGGCCTGAAGAGCGCCTGCCACCGTGCCGCCGAGATCGGCACGGGTGCGGTGACCCGGGCGAACATGTTCCCGACTCCCGAACTCCCGGAGCTGGCGGTGCAGTCGGACCGCGCCACGCGCACCGAGGTGCTCCGGGTGGACAACCTGACCAAGCACTTCCCGCTGCTGAAGGGCCAGGTGTTCAAGCGCCAGGTCGGCACGGTGCGCGCGGTGGACGGGCTCACCTTCGACATCCGCGAGGGGGAGACCTTCGCCCTGGTCGGCGAGTCCGGCTGCGGCAAGACCACCACCCTGCTGGAGATCCTGGAACTGCCCACCAAGCAGGTCGGTTCGGTCACCGTGCTGGGCAAGGAGACCAAGTCGCTGAACGGCAGGTCGCGCCGGGAGATCCGCCGTGACCTCCAGGTGGTCTTCCAGGACCCGATGGCGTCGCTGGACTCGCGGATGCCGGTCGGCGACGTGCTGGCCGAGCCGCTGAAGACCCACGGCTGGAGCAAGGACCGGATCCAGGCCCGGATCCCCGAGCTGCTCTCGCTGGTGGGCCTGCTGCCCGAGCATGCGGAGCGCTACCCCACCGAGTTCTCCGGCGGCCAGCGCCAGCGCATCGGCATCGCCCGCGCCCTCGCGCTCGACCCGAAGCTGATCGTGCTGGACGAGCCGGTCTCCGCGCTCGACGTCTCGATCCAGGCCGGCGTGATCAACCTGCTCGACGAACTCAAGGCCAAGCTGAGCCTCAGCTACCTGTTCGTCGCCCATGACCTCTCGGTGATCCGGCATATCGCGGACCGTGTCGCGGTGATGTACCTCGGCCGGATCGTCGAGCTCGGGAGCGCGGAAGCCGTCTTCGACGCCCCCTCGCACCCCTACACGCAGGCACTGCTCTCCGCCGTGCCGCTGCCCGACCCGCACAAGGAGCGGGAACGGCGCCGGATCCTGCTGACCGGAGACCTGCCGAGCCCGGCCGACGTCCCCTCCGGCTGCCGGTTCCGCACGCGTTGCCCCAAGTTCCTCGGACTCTCCGAAGGGGAGGCCGAGCGGTGCCGGACCGAGGACCCAGCGTCCCAGGTCATGTCCGCGGACCACACAGCGGCTTGCCACTACGCGGCGGCGCTGGAAGTCGTCTGACGTAGCCGGCCCGACGGCCGTACGCCAGTTCTGATTGCATACTGACACCTCTAGGGGAGGACCCGCCTTGTCCCGTAACACCGTCAAGCTGGCGACAGCCGTCGCCCTGTCCGCCGGTCTTGTCCTCAGCGCCTCGGCCTGCAGCAGCAGCGGCAAGTCCGCCGCGCCTGCCGTGGCGAAGAAGTCCACGGACAACGACATCAACCCGGTTGACTCGACCACCCTCAAGCAGGGCGGCACGTTCAACTACGCGGTCGACCAGTACTCCACGCAGTGGAACTCGAACAACGCCGAGTCCCAGAACGAGGCGTCGATCGCCGACACCGAGGGTCCGCTGCTGCCGCAGCTGTTCACCACGGACGCCGCGGGTACCTTCTCGGCGAACCCGGACTACCTGACCAGCGCCACCGTGGCGACCGTGGGTGGCAAGCAGGTCACCACCTACGACATCAACCCGAAGGCCCACTGGTCCGACGGCACGCCGATCACCTGGAAGGACTTCCAGGCGAACGCGCTGATGCAGAACGGCACCAACCCGAAGATCAACGCGACCAGCACCGCGGGCTACTCGCAGATCGCCTCGGTGACGCAGGGCAAGGACCAGTACGAGGCCGTGGTCACGTACAGCAGCCCCTACTCGGAGTGGAAGGGTCTGTTCTTCCCGTTCTACCCGGCGTCCCAGATCGGCACGGTCGACGGCTGGGAGAACTCCTACAAGAACAAGATCCCGGTCACCGGCGGTCCGTTCAAGGTGCAGTCGATGAACCCGACCACCAAGGTCGTCACCGAGGTGGCCGACCCCAACTGGTGGGGTGCCAAGCCGGTGCTGAGCACCATCCACTTCATCACCCTCGACGCCAGCGCGACCCCGGGTGCCTTCGCCTCCGGTGAGATCGACTTCGAGGACGTCGGCCCGTCCGTCGAGATCTACAAGCAGGCCAAGCAGGTCGCGAACACCTCGATCAGGGTGGCCTACGGCTCCAACTGGCGCCAGGCCTGGATCAACGCCAAGAGCCCCAACCTGACCGACCCCAACGTCCGTCAGGCGCTCTTCCAGGCGATCGACCGCAACGCCATCGCCAAGGGCGACCTGTCCGCGCTGCCCTGGGTCATCAAGCCGCTGAACAACCACTTCCTGGTCGCCAGCGCCGCCGGATACCAGGACAACTCCGGTGACCTCGGCAAGTTCGACCAGACCGCGGCCGGCGCCAAGCTGGACGCGGCGGGCTGGAAGATGGGCTCCGACGGCTTCCGTCAGAAGAACGGCCAGGACCTGGCGTTCACGCTGAAGATCCCGTCCGGTACCCCGGTGGCCACCCAGGAGGCCGCCGCGATGACGGCCATGTACAAGGCCATCGGCGTCAAGATGGCGACCGACTCCGTGGACGGCGTGCAGTTCTTCAACGACCTGAACGCCGAGAAGTTCGACATGACGATCTTCTCTGCCACGGCGCTGCCGCCGTTCCTGCCGCTGAACAACGCCGAGGCGAGCTACCAGGCCCCGAACAAGGGCAACGCGGGCGCCAACATCTCCCAGCTCGGTTCGCCGGCGCTGGACGCCCAGCTGGCCAAGGCCGGTGGCGACACCGACACCACCCAGTACTACGCGGACATCAACGCCGCGGACGCGATGATCTGGCAGGAGGCGGTCAACCTGCCGCTCTACCAGCGTCCGCAGATCTTCGCCGCGAAGGCCGGTCTGGCCAACTTCGGTGCCTTCGGCAACCAGACCACCGACTGGACCAAGGTCGGCTGGACCAAGTGAGCTGAGCAGCACCCGTTGTAGCAACGAGGCGCCCCCCGGACCTTCCTGGTCCGGGGGGCGCCTCGTTGTCCGGCGGACAGCGCGCCGAGCGGGGTCAGCGGGGTCAGCTGAGGGTGATGCTGTGGTCGCCGTCGGGCTTGCTCAGCAGCTGGACCAGGGCGGTGGCGATGTCCTGCGGGGTCACCGGGCCGAGCGTGCCGTTGTGCTTGATCTTGACGTTCTTGAAGTCGTAGGCGCTCTGCAGCGCCCCGAGGTCGAAGACCGGCACCATCGTGCCGTTGGCGTCCGGTTGCAGGGTCAGCGACTTGCTGAAGGTCTTCTTGCCGTAGAAGTAGGAGACCCCGTGGATCCTGATGGTGAAGGTGTTCTTCATCGCCCACTTGCCGATCGAGTCGGCCGCAGCGGTGACCGCGGCGGCGGAGACCTTGGGCGCGGCGGTGGTCACCGGGATGGTGACCGGCTGGTCCGGGCGTCCCGCGGCGCGGTTCTGGTAGGCCTGCTCCACCAGCGTCATCGCGGCGTCCACGTCCAGGCTCTGGCCGGTCTGCGGCATCACCGTGACCACGCTGCCGTCGGCGGTGAAGTGGACGCTGCCCTCGCGGGTGCCGCCGGCGCTGCCGGAGACCAGCTGCTGCAGCGCGGAGCGCAGCTTGTCGGTGTCGATCCGCACCACCGGGGCGGCCGGGTGGTCACCGCCGCGCAGCGACTCCAGCACCGAGACCGGGTTGTAGCTCTTCTGGGCGACGTTCTGCACGGTGGCGCTGGTGTCGATGGTCAGCCCGGCCACCGAGGGGTCGAGCGGTACCGTCCTGCCCCCGACCACCAGTTGCAGCGGCAGCTTGGCGAGCTTGCCGACGGTGCCGTCGAGGGTGTGCACGGCGGCGTCGCGGGTGTCCCCGCCGATGTTCTGGCCGAGCACGGTGGTGCCCTTGGGGACGTCGGACTGATTGAGCATCAGGCCCGCCCCGTAGGCCACTCCGGAGATCATGACCAGGACGCCGATGCCGGTGACCGCGAGCTTCCGGGCACGGCCGCCCGACTTGGCCTTGGTCGTGCCCTTGGTCGCGCCCTTGGCCCCGGACGTCGCGGCGGAGCCGTCCGCGGTGCCGTCGGCCGGGGGCTTGCGCGGCGGCGCACCCGCCCCGCCGGTGCCGCCGGCGAAGCCGTCACCGGCCGAGGGACGCGGCGCGGGGGGCGCGGCCGACGGAGCCGCGGACGGTGACGCCTGCACCGAGGGCATCGCGGCGGTGGAGTCCAGGCCGCTGCTGAGCCCGGACGGGCGGCTGCCGTTGGCGGCGGGACGCGCGGCCGGCTTCGGTCGCGGTGCGGTGGCCGGCGGCGCGGTGGGGGCTGCGGCGGCGGGCGGCTGCTCGGGCCGGCCGTAGGGCTGCTGCTGGTAGACCGGCTGCGGCGCGGCCGGAGCGGCGGCCGCGACCGGGGGAGCGAAGGGGGAGCGGGCCGGCCGCTCGTAGCCCGGCTGTTCGAACGGCGGCCGGCCGTAGGGCTGCTGGCCGTAACCGGGCTGCTCGTACGTCGGCTGCTCGTATCCGGGCTGACGCGGCGTCGGCTGCTCGAAGCTCCGCTGGTCAAAGGCCGGTGGCTCGAAGGCGGGCGGCTCGAAGGCCGGTGGCTCGAAGGCGCGCCGCGGGGCGGGCTCGGGCGAGGTGCCGGTGGGTCCGAAGCGGTACGGCTCGGGGGCCGGTTCGGGAGCCGCCTGCGTGCCGGGCTGAGCGCCCGGCTGCGGGGCGGGATCCGGTGCGGCCACGGGGGCCTTCTTGCGCGGGGCGAACCAGGTGCTGGGCGCCTCCGGCTCGGCGGACGCCGGAGCGGCCCCGTCGGTACGCCACTCGGGGGGCAGGTCCGGCAGCGAGGGGCGAGTACCGCTGCTGGACTCCATCACGCCGAGCACCGGCGAGCTGCTGGTGTCCGAGCGGTGCCGGTGCCGGGTCGCTCCGGGGGCGGACGCCTCCGACTGCCCGGCGGCCTCGCCGTCCTGGTCGGTCTCGGCGCCGTTGGCTCCGGGCATCGGGCTGCGCACGACCACCGGCGGGATCGGACGGGAGCCCGGGATGTTGATCCGGATCCGGGTCGTCAGCGTGGTCTCGGTACGCGTCTCCTCGGCCGGCGGCTGCGCGGGGCGCGGCGGCTGGCCGGGCTGTCCCGGCTGCTGCGGCTGGCCCGTCTGACCGGCCCGGGAGAACGAGGGGTCGCTGGGAATCCCGTACGGGGGCGTTCCCGAGGGGTAGGCGTCCGCGCCGGGGCGAGGAGGGTTCGACGACGGATTGTCAGATTCTCGGCTCACTGCGTCTGCTCCGGTTCGCTCCGCCGCCTGTGGGACGAGGGTGCGGTTGTGGATCGTCGGTCCCGCGCCGGGGCGCGGTGGGCGGGCAGCACTCGAAAAGACCTGAGCTTCCGCCACCTGAAGGGGCCGATGCCAACGGGCTCGATCACCCCGCCGACACCACCCCCGTGTGTTGCGGCACCACCTTACTGGGGTCGCCCCGGCTCCGGTGCGCCCACCGTGAACAGATGTCGTCCCCCTTGCCCGGGTATGTGCCTGGGCACATCGCCCGGGCACCTGCCGCGGTGGACGGACCCTACCGGGTCAGCGCCGTACCGCGTCACCCGGGACCGTGTCCCGGCCGAGCTGGAACGGCAGCGGCGAGGGCATCGCCGCGCACAGCACCGCGAGGGCCATGCCGCCCAGCAGGAAGACGTAGGAGCCGAGGTTCGCGGCGAGCAGGAAGTCGCCCTCCGGACGCTGGGTGTTGGCGACCAGCAGCACCGCGAACCAGCCGACGGCGGGCAGCGCCGCGCCCACCCGGGTGCCGGTGAACAGCCGGCCGCCGCAGAACAGCGCCGCCGCGCCGCCGAGCGAGAGCAGCAGGCCACCGGGGAACCAGAGGCCCTGGACGAAGCAGCCGGCCAGTCCGACCAGCACGCCCAGCACAGCGAGCAGCGGATAGGCGGCGATCCGCACCGCCCGGCCTGGCCGGGCCGGGGCGACCGGGACACCGCCGGTGCCGGAGCGCGGTGCGGGCACGTGCGCCCGCCCCGGCCGCTGCGGGGGCCGGTCCTGAGGGGTGCTCATCACGCCACACCTCCTTCGGTGCCGACGGGAACGGTGCCGACGGATGCGGCGTCGAGGGGTGCGGTGCCGGCCGGAGCGGTGCCGTTCAGGCCGGCGAAGAGGTCGTGCTCCCGGCCGTCGGCCCCCCGGGGCCCGGCCTCGCCGCGCACCAGCCGGTAGTACTCGACGGCCGGCATCGGCTGGCCGAGGTCGTTGGAGAGCGCGAAGAACGGGCCGTCCACCGCGATCTGGGTGGCGTGCGCGCGCATCGCGGCGGCCTTGCGCGCGACGAAGGCGCTGCCGTCGACCGCGGCGTCGACCTCCGCGTCGGCCACCACTCCGGGTACGTCGTCGGCACTGGCGATGCCGGGGAACGGGGACTCCTTGCCGGCCGCGCGGAGGGCCGCGAAGCCGGCCTCGATCACCGAGCGCGGCACGCAGTTCCAGTACACCTTGGCGATGGCGTGTGCCGGGCCGAGCTCGGGCCGGAACGCGGGGTCGGCGGCCAGCTCGTAGCCGCGCATCGCGACCCGGTGCGCCTGGATGTGGTCGGGGTGGCCGTAGCCGCCGTTCTCGTCGTAGGTGACCAGTACCTGCGGGCGGACCTCGCGGATCACGCCGACCAGATGGCCGGCCGCCTCGTCCAGGTCGGCCTGCCAGAAGCTGTCGGGGCGCTGGTTGCTGTCCACGCCCATCATCCCGGAGTCGCGGTAGCGGCCCGGCCCGCCCAGGAAGCGATGGTCCGTCACCCCGAGCTCGCGCATGGCCGCCGCGAGCTCGCCGACACGGTGCTCGCCGAGGCTGTCCTCACGGTCGGCGGCGAGGTGCGCCAGCTCGGCGCCGATGACCTCGCCCTCCTCACCCAGCGTGCAGGTGACCAGGGTGACCAGGGAACGGTCGGCGCCCTCGGCGGCGTAGCGGGCCATGGTGGCGCCGTTGCCGATGGACTCGTCGTCGGGGTGGGCGTGGACGAGCAGCAGGCGGCGTGCCGCCGAGGGGGCGTCAGGCAGGACTGTCATGGCGCCAGCGTACGGGGAGGCGCTGACGGCCGGCCGGTCGGCACCGGGAGCGGCGGCCGAACGGCTGCGGTCCGGGGCCTCAGAGCTTGATACCGGAGATCATCCCCGCCACGTTCGTGGTCAGGGTGTGGATCGGCTGCGCGATCGAGGTGGAGGCGAGATAGAAGCCCAGCAGCGCGCAGGTGACGGCGTGGACGGTCTTCAGTCCGGAACGCCTGATCAGCAGGATGACGATGATCAGCATCAGGACAGCGGCGGAAATGGGCAGAATCACGGCGACGCACCTCTCGACAGCGATACGGCGGGGACTGCCGCACCGGAGGACGGGGCGGGTATCGGTACACCTGGGTGATACCCGGCGAGTGACTACGGTGTCACTTTCCGTCATCATGCATATGCCGGGGCATCGGTGCATGAGCGGGGCGCACATGTCCGCCGAAGTCCGCGGGCGTGGCGACCGGCGGACGCGCCCGAACGGGCGAGCGAGGGCCGAGGTGCGTTTGCGCCCCACCACGGGCCTCGGGGTGCCCTTAGGGTCGGGTCATGACCACGGAGATCAGCTTCCCGCGCCAGTACTCCCGGACCCTGCGTTTCACCCTGGGTGCGCCCCGCTCCTTCACGGTGTCCCCGGACGGACTCCGGGTCGTCTTCCTGCGCTCCGCCGGGGGGACCGAACGGGCGAACCTGCTCCAAGTGGTGGATCTTCCACCGGCCGATACTCCGTCCGGGCGAACCGGGGAGCGGATCGCGGCCGACCCGGCGACGCTGCTCGACAGCGGCGAGGAGGAACTGTCGGCCGAGGAGCGGGCCCGGCGCGAGCGCAGCCGGGAGGGGTCGGCCGGCATCGTCGGCTACGCCACCGACGCCGAGGTGCGGCTGGCGGCCTTCGCGCTGTCCGGCCGGCTGTTCACGGCCGAGCTGACCGGAGCGGCGGCGGACGCCGGGGGCGGCACCCGTGAACTGCAGGCCGGCGGGTCGGTGCTGGACCCCCGCCCCTCGCCGGACGGCGCCAACATCGCCTACGCGACCGCCGACGGCCAGTTGCGGGTCGTCGGCGCGGACGGTACCGGGGACCGCGCCCTGGCGGGTCCCTCCGGCGCCGAGGACGGCGAGGTGACCTGGGGCCAGGCCGAGTTCATCGCCCAGGAGGAGATGGACCGCGGCCGCGGCTACTGGTGGGCCCCGGAGGGCGACCGGCTGCTCGCCACCCGGGCCGACACCACCCCGGTGCAGCGCTGGTGGATCGCCGACCCGGCGAACCCCGAGCGCCCGGCCACCGAGATCGCCTACCCCCGGGCGGGCACCGCCAACGCCGAGGTGACGCTCTTCGTGCTGGGCCTGGACGGCTCCCGGGTCGAGGCGCTCTGGGACCGCGAGGCGTACCCGTACCTGGCCCGGGTGCACTGGTCGGCGGGCGGGCCTCCGCTGCTGCTGGTGCAGGCCAGGGACCAGCGCAGGCAGCTCACCCTGGCGCTGGACCCCGACACCGGTGGCACCACGACCGTGCACACCGAGCAGGACCCGGTCTGGGTCGAGCCGTACCAGGGCGTCCCGGCCTGGACCCCGGACGGGCGGCTGATCCGGATCGAGGACCTCGACGGCGCTCGGGTGCTGGCAGTGGGGGACGCCGTGCTGAGCACGGCGGCGCTGCAGTTGCGGGCCGTGCTGGACGTGGGCGAGCAGGACGTGCTGGTCTCCGCCGCGGCGGGCGAGCAGGCGGCCGACCCGGAGCTGGGCGAGGTGCACCTGTACCGGATCTCCTATCAGGACCCCGGCGCCGGTCCGGTCCGGGTGACCGACCGGCCGGGGTACCACTCGGCGGTGCGCTCCGGGGCGGTCACCGTGGTCTCCGCCGCCGCGCTCGACCGCCCGGGACCGCGGGTCACCGTGGTCCGCGAGGGCGGCGAGGGCGGCGAGGGCGGCGAGGGCGGCGGGGTCGGCGAGGGCGGCGGGGCCGGTGCGGGGCCGATCACGATCGCCTCGCTCGCGCAGACCCCGGTGCTCACCGCCCGGCCGGTGCTGACCCTGGCCGGGAAGCGCCGCATCCCCGCCGCGGTGCTGCTGCCGACCGGCTACGACCGGGACCGGGACGGCCTGCTGCCGGTGCTGATGAACCCCTACGGCGGCCCGCACGGGCAGATGGTGCTGGCCGCGCAGAACGCCCACCTCACCTCGCAGTGGTTCGCCGACCAGGGCTTCGCGGTGGTGGTCGCGGACGGCCGGGGCACCCCGGGGCGCAGCCCCGGCTGGGAGAAGGCGATCGCCTTCGACTTCGCCGGCGCCACCCTGGACGACCAGGTCGAGGCCCTGCAGGCGCTGGCCGAGGAGCACCCGCTGGACCTCGGCCGGGTCGGCATCCGGGGCTGGTCCTACGGCGGCTACCTGGCCGCGCTGGCGGTGCTGCGCCGCCCGGACGTGTTCCACGCGGCCGTGGCCGGCGCCCCGGTGACCGACTGGCGTCTCTACGACACCCATTACACCGAGCGCTACCTCGGCCACCCGGACCGGCGTCCCGAGGTGTACGCGGAGAACTCGCTGCTGGCGGACGCGCCGAAGCTGACCCGCCCGCTGCAGCTGATCCACGGTCTCGCGGACGACAACGTGGTGGTCGCGCACACGCTGCGGCTGTCCTCGGCGCTGTTGGCCGCGGGACGGCCGCACGAGCTGCTGCCGCTGTCCGGGGTGACCCATATGACGCCGCAGGAGGAGGTGGCGGAGAACCTGCTGCTGCTTCAGGTCGCCTTCCTGCGCCGGTCCCTGGGGATCTGAGGGGGGATCTGCCGGGATCCGAGGGGATCCCGGCAGGGGGGAAGTGCCGCGCCGTCACGGTGCCGCCCATGACATCCGTCATGCCGCGGTCAGGAGGCGCGGCACTGCCCCGGGGGTGTGCCGCTCCGCCAGTCTTGGTGGTGTCAGCGGGAACGGCACGACAGGGAGCAGGCCAGGCGATGAGCACGTCGGTGGAGCAGGTCACGGGGGCGGGTCTGAGGGGACCCGGCTCCGGGGAGGTCGCGGCCTTCCGCAACGTCAGCAAGAGCTTCGGCCCGGTGAAGGCCGTCAACGACATCAGCCTCACCCTGCACCCGGGGGAGACCGTCGCCTTCCTCGGCCCCAACGGTGCCGGCAAGTCCACCAGCATCGACATGCTGCTCGGCCTGAAGGACCCGGACGCCGGCAGCATCACCCTGTTCGGCGGCACCCCGCGGCAGGCCATCATGGACGGCCGGGTCGGGGTGATGCTGCAGAGCGGCGGCCTGATGCCCGACGTCAAGGTCCGCGAGATGCTGAAGTTCGCCAGCGACATCCACCCGCGCGGCTACGACGTCGAGGACGTCATGAAGACCGCCGGGATCACCGACATCGCCGACCGCAAGGTCGACAAGCTCTCCGGCGGCCAGGAGCAGCGGGTCCGCTTCGCGCTCGCCACCGTCGGCGACAGCGATCTGATCATCCTGGACGAGCCCACCACCGGCATGGACGTGACGGCCCGGCAGGCCTTCTGGTCGGTGATGCGCGCCCAGGCTGACGCCGGCCGCACGGTGCTCTTCGCCACCCACTACCTGGAGGAGGCGGACTCCATCGCCGACCGGGTGCTGGTGGTGCACCGGGGCCGCCTGATCGCCGACGGCACCGCCGCCGAGATCAAGGCCAGGGCCGGACTGCGCAAGATCGCCTTCGACCTGCACCCGGAGGACGGCGTCCCCGACCTGGGACTGCTGAGCCGGCTGCCGTCCCTGTCCGGGCTGGACGTCAGCGGCCACACGGTCCGGATCCGCAGCAACGACGCGGACGCCACCGTCGCCGCGCTGTACCGCGCCGGGTTCTACCCGCGCGGCCTCGAAGTCACCGGCGTGGGCCTGGAGCAGGCCTTCATCGCCATCACCGGCGAGCAGGACGCCGCCGACGAGTCCGCCGCGCTGGCGAAGGAGAACGCACGATGATCACCCTGATCAAGGTCGAGGTCCTGCGGATCCTGCGCAACAAGCGCTTCCTGTTCTTCACCCTGCTGTACCCGGTCGTGATGTACCTGATGTTCGTCTCGATCTGGGGGAACAACGCCCCGGCGCCGGGCCTGTCGGCGAAGACCTACTTCATGGTCTCGATGGCGACCTTCGGCACCGTCGGCGCGGCGCTGAGCACCGCGATGCGGATCTCGCTGGAGCGCAAGAGCGGCTGGACCCGGCAGCTGCGGCTGACCGCGCTGCCCGGCTGGGGCTACGTCACCGCGAAGATCCTGGCCTCCTCCGCGGCCACTCTGCTGGCCATCCTGGCGGTCTTCGCGGCCGGGATCGCCGAAGGCGTCTCGCTCTCCGCGACCGAGTGGATCGGCCTGGTCGCCGCGATCTGGATCGGCAGCTTCGTGTTCTCGGCCCTGGGTGTGGCGCTCGGCTACTCCGCCGCGCCCGACTCGGTGCAGCCGGTGATGATGGTCTGCTACATGCTGATGGCGGTCCTGGGCGGTACCTGGTTCCCGCTCACCGGCACCATGCAGAGCATCGGCCAGTACACTCCGGTCGGCCTCTACAACCAGCTCGGCAAGGTCATCGAGACCGGCTCCACGGCCCAGCTGTCCCAGGTCGTCGGCCTGGCCGGGTACCTGGTGGCCTTCGCCGCCCTGGCCGCCTGGCTGTACCAGCGGGACCGCAAGGCGGCCTGACGACCCGACCGCGGTGCGAAGGGAGACCACGAGATGAGGCAGGAGCCGTCCGCGACGGACGACCTGTGCGGCGGCGAGACCGGCGTCGGTACCCGGGCCGGGCGCGGGTCCGGGGGCGGTGAGATCCGGATCGGGATGCGTCCGGAGAACCGCCGCCAGCAGTTCGTGAAGCTCTGCTGGATGTCGCTGTGGATGATCTACCTGGCCTATCCGGTCAGCGATCTGATCGTCAATCCGCACAGCCTGGCCGCCCGGGTGGCCGGCTGGACCTGCCTGGTGGCCTTCCTCGGCTGCTACGTCGTCCTGGTGCTGCGCCGCCAGGCCGCCGGGGAGGTGGCCCGCTGGAGCCCGACGGCCGGCGTGCTGCTGGCCTCCATGCTGGTGATCGCGCTGGTCAGCTGCTTCGGGCTGAGTGACAACTGGCTGGCGCTGTTCAGCTACACCTCGGTCGCGGCCGGGGTGGTACTGCCCCCGCGCTTCGCCATCTACGGGGTCGGCCTGGTGACCGGGACCGTGGTGGTCACCGGCCTGCTGCTGCACACCAACGAGGCCGCGCTGATCCCGATCACGGTCTCCGCCTTCCTCGGCGGCGCCGGGATGACCGGGCTGCAGCGGCTGGTGCGCACCATGCAGGAGCTGCGCGAGGCCCGGCAGGCGGTGGCGGCGCTGGCCGCCTCCGACGAGCGGCTGCGGATGGCCAGGGACCTGCACGACCTGCTGGGCCACTCGCTCTCGCTGATCACCCTCAAGTCCGAGCTCACCTCGCGCTTCCTGGACCAGGAGCGCTACGAGGAGGCCCGGGCCCAGGTGGCCGACATCGAGACGGTCAGCCGGCAGTCCCTGGTCGACGTCCGCGAGGCCATCGGCGGCTACCGCAGGCCCAAGCTGGCGGTGGAGATCGCCGCCGCCCGCACCGCGCTGGCCGCCGCCGACATCGAGGCGGACACCGACCCGACCATCGCCGACCCGCATCCGGGGCTGGGCCCGGACGAGGAGGGCGCGCTCGGCTGGGCGCTGCGCGAGGCGGTCACCAACGTGGTCCGGCACAGCGGCGCCGACCGCTGCACCATCCGCCTGGCCGAGTACCTGGAGGACGGCGGCCGCCGCTCGCTCCGGCTGGAGATCGTCGACGACGGCGCCGGGCCCCGTCGCTCCACCAGCCCGGGAAACGGCCTCACCGGCCTCGCCGAGCGCCTCGAACTCGCCGACGGCCGGCTGGAGACCGGCCCGGGCCCGCGGCACCACGGGTTCCGGCTCTGCGCCTCGGTGCCGCTGCGCCGCACCCCCGACCGGGCGGAGGCGGCGACCGGTACCGTGCACACGTGATCAGAGTTCTGCTGGCGGAAGACCAGGGCATGGTCCGGGAGGCGCTGGCCGCGCTGCTCGGGCTTGAGGGTGACATCGACGTCGTCGCGCAGGTGGCACGGGGGGACGAGGTGGTGGCGGCCGCGCTGGAGCACGAGGTCGACGTCGCGCTGCTGGACATCGAGATGCCGGGAATGACCGGGATCGAGGCCGCGGCGGAGCTGCACCGTAAGCGCCCGGCGACCAGGATCGTGATTCTCACCACGTTCGGCCGGCCTGGCTATCTGCGCCGGGCCATGGAAGCCGGCGCGGACGCGTTCCTGGTGAAGGACGCCCCGGCGGCCCAGCTGGCGGAGGCGGTACGCCGGGTGCTGCGTGGCGAGCGGGTGATCGACCCGACCCTGGCCGCGGCCGCGCTGGCCGAGGGCGCCAACCCGCTGACCTCGCGGGAACGCGATGTGCTCGCGGCGGCGTCGGACGGATCGGCCAACACGGACGTGGCGAAGGCGCTGCACCTGTCGGAGGGAACGGTGCGCAACTACCTGTCGGCGGCCATCCAGAAGACCGGCGCCCGCAACCGCACCGAGGCGGTCCGGATCGCCCGCGAGAAGGGCTGGCTCTGAACGCGGCCCGGGCCGTCCGGGACCGCTGGTCTAGAATCCAGCGGACGACGGATCACAAAACGATGCGGGGGCACGGGTCGTGGATCGCGAGAAACCCGGTGCGACAGCACTGGAGCCGGTAAAAGGCCAGACCAGCGGCCGAAGCAAAGAGTTCGGTAATAGAGGGCGAGGCGTCGGACTGCTCTCGGTGAAGCGCCGGAGAATTCCCGCCTACGCGGTGTATGCCCTGGTCATCACGGGTGCGGCGATGTCACTGGCGATGTACGCGATGGTGCGGCACGCCACCCGGGTGGACATGGTCGACATGATCGTTTATCGGGCGGAGGGGGCCACCGTCCGAAACGGCCAGAATCTTTACACCATGATCGTTCCGCATTTCAACCTCGCGGCCACCTATCCGCCTTTCGCGGCCCTGCTGTTCGTGCCGACATCGTTCCTTTCGATCGGGCTGCTGCGGATCCTGGTCACCGGCGCCAATCTGGGACTGCTGGGGCTGCTGGCCTGGCTCTCGTTCCGGCTCGCGGACTGGCCGCGCCGGTCGGTGCGACCGCTCGCGGTGATAGGGCTGGTCGGCGCCGGGGTCTGGCTGGAACCGATCTGGACCACGCTCAAGTACGGGCAGATCAACCTGCTCATCGCCTGCCTGGTGCTGGCCGACCTGACCCGCCCGGACCACGCCCGCGGCAAGGGCCTGCTGATCGGCATCGCCACCGGGCTCAAGCTCACCCCCGGGGTCTTCGGCGTCTACCTGCTGCTGACCGGCCGCCCCCGGGCGGCGCTGGTCTCCTTCGCCGGCTTCCTCGGCACCGCGCTGCTCGGCTGGATCGCGCTCCCCGGCGCCTCGGTGAGCTTCTGGACGCACTACCTCTACGACTCGCACCGGGTCGGGGTGACCCAGATCTCCGACAACCAGTCACTGCGCGGCGCCCTGGCCAGGCTGCTGCACGAGCCCGACCCGGGTCTGTCCTGGGCGGTGCTGGCGGCGGTCACCGCGGTGGCCGGTCTCTCCATCGCCGCCTGGACCTCGCGGGCCGCCCGCTGCGTCCCGCACGCCGAGGCCTGGGGGGTGGTCTGCACGGCGGTCACCGCGTTGCTGATCTCCCCGATCAGCTGGACCCACCACTGGGTCTGGTGCGTACCGCTGCTGGTGCTGCTCGCCGCCGAGACGGCGACCGAGATCCGCCGCCCGCGCGCCCGGCGGCATCTGCGCTGGCGGCTGCTGCTGGCCGCGGCGCTGGCGGTGTTCCTCGGCTACAGCATGTGGATCGCGCCGCACTCGCCCCGGGAGGCACTGGTGCTGCCCGCCTGGGAGCAGCCGCCGGCGTCGCCCTATGTGCTGTTCGGAGTGCTGCTGCTGGCCGCGGCGCTGGTACGGGTGGTCCGCAGGCGGCGCGCCTCGCCGATGCTGGTACGGATCCCGGCGCAGCGGCGCCGCTCGGAGCCGGTGCTGGCCGGGGCCGGCGAGCGCTCCGGCTGAGGCCGGGCGACCCGGGTCGTCCGGCCTGCTCGATGCCGGCCTGGCTGGCCTGGTCTGCCCGGTTCCGGCCCGGCCCGGTCAGTTGAGGCGGTGCCGGGCGGCCTTGGCCTCCAGCCGGACCCGGGCCGCCGACTCCGGGTCGAAGGCGTCCAGGATCGTCGCGTAGGAGTCCATCTCCGCCGCACCCTCCACGAACCTGCCGGTCTTCACCATCAGTTCGGCCCGCTCCAGCCGGAGCTGGGCCGGGTGCCGGGGCAGCAGCAGCGACAGCTCGGTCGCCCACAGCTGGGTCCTGGCGTGCTCCGGCCGGGCCGCCGCCCAGCTGCGGATGTTGCCCAGCACCCGCAGCACCATCTCCAGCGGTTCGGCGGGGCGCAGCAGTTCGGGCGCCAGCCGGGCTCCGGGGTCAAAAGCACGCGCCTCGGCGGTGATGGCCTCGGCGTCCTGGTAGGACAGCACCCGGCCGCCGTGGAACGGGTCCGCGAGCACATGCTCGCCGTCCGGATCGCCCACGCCGACCACGAAGTGGCCCGGCAGGGCCACCCCGTAGACGGGCAGGTCGAGCATGCGGGCGACGGTGATCCAGACCACCGAGACGGTGATCGGCAGCCCGCGTCCCCGGCGCAGCACCTGGTGCAGCAGCGAGGACTCCAGTCGCCGGTAGACGCCGGGCCCGCCGCGCAGGTCCGCCGACCCGGCCAGCGCGCCGGCCAGCAGCGCGGCGGTCTCGGCGGGGGAGCGGTTGTCGCTGCCGCGCAGCGCGGTCCCGGCCAGCGCCGCCAGCCGGTCCAGTGCCAGCCGCGCGGGCGCCAGGCAGGCGTCGATACCGGCCTCGTCGGCGTCCGGGACGGCCAGGTCCACCTCGAAGCCCATCAGCAGGCACAGCAGAGCGAGATCGGGCGCGGCGCCCCGAGCCTCGGCGCTGAACCGCTCTCTGCTGTCCTCGGTCATCGCGGGGGATTCTATGCGGACGGCGGACGGGTGCGGCGGCATCAGCCCGCGGCGCGCGGTCCGCCGCGTGGACTAGCGCGCCGGCGGCTGCGGGGCGCGGCGGTAGTGGTAGCGGTGGTGGGTGCTGAAACCGAAGCGCCCGTAGAGCCTCAGTGCGGCCTCGTTGTCCGCCTCCACCTGCAGGTATGCCAGGTCCGCGCCCTCGTCGGCGGCAGCCCTGGCGAGCGCCGCCAGGACGGCCGTGGCCAGCCCGCGGCGGCGCTGCTCGGGGGCGACCTCGACCGCGCCCAAGCCCGCCCAGCGGCCGTCCACCACGCAGCGGCCGATCGCGGCGGCGCCCGCCGGACCGCCCTCGGGGCCGGGGATGACGGCGAACCAGACCGACGGTCCGCCGGAGAGCACCGCCAGTGCCGGTCCGGCCGTGGCCGGGTCGGCGGAGTGGTGGTAGCGCGCCAGCCAGTCCGGCCCGGGGGTCCGGCTCAGCACGACCGCGTCGGTCGGGGCGCAGCCCACCAGCGGGGCCAGCGGCGCGGTCTGCAGCAGCGCCTCCGCCTCGACGGTCCAGCCGCGCCCGGCCAGTTCGGCGGCCAGGGAGTCGTCGGTGTCGCCGCCCGGGCCGCCGGTGGTGAGCTGCAGGTACGCCGACAGGCCGCGCTCGGCGTACCACTCGGTGGTCCGCTCCAGGGCCCGCTCCAGCGGCAGTCCGGGGCCGCCGTCCACCAGCACCGAGTTGGCGCGCCGGGTGAAGCCCGCCGAGGCCCGCAGGGTCCAGCCGCCCAGCGGCGCGGTCTCCACCGGCGGCCAGCCGCGACCGGCGATCCGCTGCAGTTCCACGCTGCCCACCGCCCGGTGCGCGGCCACCGCCCCGCGCCCGGCGCGAACCGGAGCCGGAGGCACCGCCTTGCCCGCCACCAGCAGCTTCTCCATGATGTGGACCTCCTCGCCGGCCCGATTCACCACGGTGAGCACCCCTTCGTCCCACGATGTGAGCACGCCGATCACGTCGCGGAACTCCGGACGGCCTTCGACGACCCCGGAAATTCGCCGCACCGAAACGCGTCGGCCCAGGTCAGCGGCGGTGATCTGGATCTTCGAGCGTCCTTGTCCGATAGTGTTGTCAGCCATACCCGCTACCTCCGGTGCAACCGTCGTCCTGAAACGGCGATACTAGGGGCGGGCATCGACGACGCCGCGCTTCCCTGCGCGAATGCCAGCCCCTACGAGGAGGAACGTCAGCGTGACCTACGTCATCGCGCAGCCTTGTGTCGACGTGAAGGACAAGGCCTGCATCGAGGAATGCCCCGTCGACTGCATCTACGAGGGCAAGCGGTCCTTGTACATCCACCCCGACGAGTGCGTGGACTGCGGTGCGTGCGAGCCCGTGTGCCCGGTCGAGGCCATCTTCTACGAGGACGACACCCCGGACGAGTGGAAGGACTACTACAAGGCGAACGTCGACTTCTTCGACGACCTCGGCTCGCCCGGCGGTGCCTCCAAGCTCGGCCTGATCGACAAGGACCACCCGTTCATCGCGGCGCTCCCGCCGCAGAACCAGTGATTCCGGGCCTGGTCCTGTGAACCACGTGCCCCACAGCACCGCCGCCGCGCCGTCCCTCTCCGGAGGGGCGGCGCGCCGCGTCTCCCGGCTGCTGCCCGCCTTCCCCTGGGACCGGCTGGAGCCCTACAAGGCCACCGCCGCCGCCCACCCGGACGGCATCGTGGACCTCTCCGTCGGCACCCCGGTGGACCCGGTGCCCGAGCTGGTCCAGGCGGCCCTGGCGGCCGCCTCCGACAGCCCCGGCTATCCGACCGTCTGGGGGACCCCGGCGCTGCGCGACGCCCTGGTCGGCTGGGCGGAGCGGCGGCTGGGCGCAGGCGGCCTGACGCACCACCATGTGCTGCCGCTGGTCGGCTCCAAGGAACTGGTCGCCTCGCTGCCCACCCAGCTGGGTCTGGGCCCCGGTGACCGGGTCGGTTACCCGCGGCTGGCCTACCCGACCTACGAGGTCGGCGCCCGGCTCGCACGCGCGGACTACGCGGTCTACGACGACCCCCGCGAGCTCGACCCGGACGGCCTGCGGCTGCTCTGGCTGAACTCGCCGTCCAACCCCACCGGACGGGTGCTCGGCGTGGACGAGCTGCGCCGCACGGTCGCCTGGGCGCGGGAGCACGGGGTGCTGGTGGTCAGCGACGAGTGCTACCTGGAGCTGGGCTGGGAGCCGGACGCCGAACCGGTCTCGGTGCTGCACCCGGACGTCTGCGGCGGCTCGTACGAGGGGCTGGTGGCGGTCCACTCGCTGTCCAAGCGGTCCAACCTGGCCGGCTACCGGGCGGCGTTCCTGGTGGGCGACCCGGCCGTGCTGGGCGAGCTGCTGGAGATCCGCAAGCACAGCGGCCTGATGGTCCCCGCCCCGGTGCAGGCGGCCACCGTCGCGGCGCTGGGTGACGGCGAGCACGTGGCCGTGCAGCGCGAGCGCTACGCCCGCCGCCGTACCGCGCTGCGCGGGGCGCTGGAGGCGTACGGCTTCCGGATCGAGCACTCCGAGGCCAGCCTCTACCTCTGGGCCACCCGCGACGAGCCCTGCTGGGACACCGTCGCCGACCTGGCCAAGCGCGGGGTGCTGGTGGCCCCGGGCGAGTTCTACGGCGAGGCGGGCCGGGCGCATGTCCGGGTCGCCTTCACCGCCACCGACGAACGGGTCCGCGCGGCGGTCCAGCGGCTCGCCGGCTGAGCGGCAGGCCGCACGCGGCAAGACGGACGAGGGGGTGGGGGGGGGGCCGGGGCCCCCCCCCCCCCCGCCCCCGCCCCCGCCCCCCCCCCCGCCCCCGCAAGGGGGTGGCCCCCCCGCCGGGGCGGCCCAGGGGGCCGGGGGTCCTCCCGGGGCGGGCGCCCCTCCCCCCCACCCCCCCCCGGGGCCCGGGGGGCGCCCCCGGGGCCGCCGGGGGGGGGGCCGGCCCCCCCCCCCCCCCCGGCCGGGGGGGGGGGGGGCCCCCCCCCCCCCCCCACCCCCTCGTCCGTTCAGCCGATGCCCGCTCTCAGCCGATACCGGGGAGGCCGCCGCCGAGCGGCAGCAGCTGGGTCACGGTGCTCAGCGGGTCGCTCGCGCCGCTGCCGCCGAGAGCGGGCAGACCGCCGAGGCGCTGCGCGGGGGCCGGGGCAGCCGCCGAGGTGACCCCGTTCAGCGCGGACTGGGCCTGGCCCAGCGGCAGCGACTGCACCGGAAGCGCGGAGTTCAGCGGCAGGTTCGGCACCACGCTCGCGGGGGCGGGCGCGGCGGCGGGGGCCGTGGCCGGGACGGCCTCCGGGGCGAACGACTGCACCGCGCCGCTCGCCGTCTGGGCGGACGGCATCGCGCGGGTCGCGCCGCCGGTCGCGCCGGCCAGCGGGCCGGTCGCGCTGGCGGTGGAGCCCGCCAGCTCGGCCAGCTGCGCGGTGGTGGCGGCGGCCAGCTGGTTGGTCTCCGGGATGGCCTTGCCCGCCGCGCCGCCGGTGGTGTCCGCGACGCCGGGCACCGCGGTGCCCACCGCGCTCGCGGCACCGGCGCCGGTCAGCATGCCGGTCTGGTGCGCGGCGTCCTGGACGCCGGTGCCCAGGGTGGCGCTGTCGAGATGGCTGCTGAGCCCACCCAGGTCCGGGACGCTCGCCGGCAGCGCCGGCATGGCGGAGGCCGCGCCCGCCGCGACGGCGGGGACCGCACCGGCCGCGACGATGAACGCGGCCTGGACGATCCGGCGCGTGAGGGGGAGAGACATGGTGCTCCTAGTGAGGTGAGGACAGGACCAGTCCGCCGGGCGGACGTGGTGAATACCGCTCCAGGAGCCAGAAGGTTGCGGTCGGCCCGGGTAAAGAATTCCCAAGCATCGCATTATCTTTTTCGGGAAATATCTGCATATTCTGGACATTTCCCCTGCCAGTGCAGAAATGTTTCCTCGCGGAGTTTCCAGGCCTTCGGCCATGCACACGCGATCTTCGCAATCGGCGGGCCACTGGGCCGAACGAGGGCGGTTCGGGTCAACCCGCCACACCGTCGTTAACCCGGGCGGGGAAGGCCCGCGAAGGCCTGCCGCGAGGGCGCCGGGCTACTGGCCCGCCACGGTGATCCGGACCGAGCCGGTCGGGGCGCCGTCCGTGCTGGCCTGCCAGCCCTTGGTGGAGTCGCTGCTGGTCCAGGCCTTGCCGGCGTACTCCACGTCCGCGATGTGCAGGTCCTGGCAGTGCGCCACGGCCCACTGGGCCATCGCCCAGCCGCCGGCCGCGGTCCCGGCGCGCGGCGTCACGTCCAGGGCCAGCCCGGCCGGTGCCGGGGTGGCCGAGGACGACCGGGCCGGCGTCGCCGTCCCGGTCCCCGCCGTTCCCGCCGCGGTCGGGTCGGCGTTGGGGACGGCCCGGACCGTGCCGACCACCCGGCCGAACTCCTTCTGCATCCGCTGGACCACCGCGCTCGCCCCGGGCTGCAGCCCGTCCGAGCTCACGGAGCCGGTGGTGGTTGTTCCCACACTGTTCACCGTGCAGTTCAGCGCGGCCGGGACCCGCCCGGTGAGCGCGCCGGACAGCACCGTGGCGTCGGTCTCGTGCGTGGCGTAGGCGTCCGGGAAGCCGCTGTGCTGGACGTCCTGGGCCGCCACCGTCAGCGGCAGCTGGGTGTAGCCCTGGATCTGCACCAGCTTGTCCAGGAACTTGTTGGTCGCGTAGACCGGGTCGCCGATCTGGTCCGGGGTGCCCCAGCCCATCGACGGGCGCTGCTGGAACAGGCCGATCGAGTCCCGGTCGCCGCCGGTCAGGTTGATGAGTTTGGACTCCTGCATCGCGGTGGCCAGCGAGATCGTCACCGCCCGCTCGGGCAGGCTGCGGGACATGCCGACGGCGGCGATGGTGCCGGCGTTGTCCATCTGCTCGATCGACAGGCCGATGGTCCCGTCCGCGGAGTCGACCGTGCAGCCCTCGGGTACCGGGATCGGCAGCAGGTCGCGGTGCGTGCCCAGGTACACGCCGACCCCGACCACCACGGCCAGCATCAGTGCGAACGAGAGGCACCCCAAACGGCGCCCGCGGCGCCTCCTCCGAGAGGGCGGGCTGGGCTGGTCCATCATCGCCTGCAGGCTCACCGGCGGGTTCCTCCTCGCGTGTTCGATGCACCCTACCGAGTCCGACGACCGGCTCGTCAGGCGCGGTTTCTCGGCACCGGTGTGCGGCGCACCACGTACCCTGGCTGCTCATGACTCGCAGCCTCGTCACCAACGACTCCGCCACGACGCCCGGAGCGGTCCTCGACCTGTCCCTGCCGGGTGGTGAGCTCACCGCCCAGCTGGTCGACATGCCCTCCGTGAGCGGGAACGAGCGGTCCCTCGCCGACGCCGTGGAGGCCGCCCTCCGGGCCCTGCCGCACCTCACCGTGGACCGGGACGGCGACGCCGTCGTCGCCCGCACCCAGCTGGGCCGCGGCGAGCGGGTACTGCTGGCCGGCCACCTGGACACCGTGCCGATCGCCGACAACCTGCCCTCGCGGCTGGACGGCGACCTGCTCTACGGCTGCGGCACCTCCGACATGAAGGCCGGGGTCGCCGTCCAGCTGAAGATCGCCGCCGGTGTGACCGACCCCAACCGCGACCTGACCTTCGTCTTCTACGACTGCGAGGAGGTCGAGGCGACCCGCAACGGCCTCGGCCGGCTGGCCCGGAACCACCCCGAGTGGCTCGCCGCGGACTTCGCGGTGCTGATGGAGCCCAGCAACGCGCAGGTCGAGGGCGGCTGCCAGGGCACCATGCGGGCCACCGTCAGCACCAGCGGCCACCGGGCCCACTCCGCCCGCAGCTGGCTCGGCGACAACGCCATCCACAAGGCCGCCCCGATCCTGGAGCGGCTGGCGGGGTACCGGGCCAGGCTGGTCGAGATCGACGGCCTGGAGTACCACGAGGGTCTCAACGCGGTGCTGATCGAGGGCGGGGTGGCCGGCAACGTCATCCCGGACGCCTGCACGGTGACGGTCAACTTCCGCTTCGCCCCCGACCTCGACGAGGCCCAGGCCGAGGCGCACATCCGGGAGGTCTTCGCGGGCTACGACGTGCGCGTCACCGACTCCGCCCCCGGCGCGCTGCCCGGGCTCTCGCACCCGGCCGCCGCCGCGTTCGTCGAGGCCACCTCGGCCACCCCGCAGGCCAAGTACGGCTGGACGGACGTGGCCCGGTTCTCCGCGCTCGGCGTTCCGGCGGTCAACTACGGCCCCGGCGACCCCAACCTGGCCCACACCCGCGAGGAGCACTGCTCGCTGTCGGCGATCACCGAGTGCGAGAAGCGGATCCGGGCCTGGCTGCAGGACTGACGCCCGTCACCTGAGATCCCACCGGCGGTCATCCGTCCGTCGTACCCTCCGTAGGTATGACGATTGAACCGAAGAAGATCGCAGAGAAGCGCCGGGGCCCGGTGCTGCTGCGCGGTGAGCAGATCGACAGCAGCACCACCGATCAGCGACTGCTGGACTCGGCGCAGAACGCGGACTGGCTGCACACCGACCCCTGGCGGGTCATGCGGATCCAGTCCGAGTTCGTCGAGGGTTTCGGCGCGCTGGCCGAGCTCGGGCCGGCCGTCAGCGTGTTCGGCTCGGCCCGGACGCCGGTGGACTCCGCGGAGTACGCCGCCGGGGTGCAGATCGGACGCGCCCTGGTCGAGGCCGGCTATGCGGTGATCACCGGGGGCGGCCCGGGGGCGATGGAGTCCGCGAACCGGGGCGCGCACGAGGCCGGGGGCACCTCGGTGGGCCTCGGCATCGAGCTGCCGTTCGAGCAGGGGCTGAACCAGTACGTCGACCTGGGACTCAACTTCCGGTACTTCTTCGTCCGCAAGACGATGTTCGTGAAGTACTCCCAGGGCTTCGTGGTGCTGCCGGGCGGCTTCGGCACCCTGGACGAGCTGTTCGAGGCGCTGACGCTGGTGCAGACGCACAAGGTGACCCGGTTCCCGGTGATCCTCTTCGGCGTGGACTACTGGTCCGGCCTGGTCGACTGGGTCCGCAACACCGTGATCAGGGAGGGCAAGGCCTCGCCGTCCGACCTGGAGCTGATCCAGCTGACCGACTCGGTCGACGAGGCCATGAAGATCCTCGACGACGCCGCACGCCGCAACGGGGTGCAGAACCCCGCCCACAACCCGGAGTAGCCCGGCCGTGCGGGAGCCCCGGGGGCGTACCGCGCCCCGGGGCTCCCGCACGGGGTGCGGGCGCGCCGTCAGGCCAGGCCGCGGCGGGCGACCGCCGGGGGGCGGGTGCCGCGGATGGCGGCGACCATGTCGAGGACCTGCTTGGTCTCGGCGACCTGGTGCACCCGGTAGACCTGGGCACCGAGCCAGGCCGAGACCGCGGTGGTGGCCAGCGTGCCCAGCAGCCGCTCGCCCACCGGCTTGTCCAGGGTCTCGCCGACGAAGTCCTTGTTGGACAGCGAGACCAGCACCGGCCAGCCGGTGGCCGTCATCTCCGGCAGCCGCCGGGTCGCCTCCAGCGAGTGCCGGGTGTTCTTGCCGAAGTCGTGGCCCGGGTCGATCAGCACCCGGTCCCTGGGGACCCCCAGGGACACCGCGCGCTCGGCCAGGGCGACGGTCCGCTCCAGGATGTCGCCCATCACGTCCGGGTAGGCCACCCGGTGCGGCCGGGTACGCGGCTCCGCCCCGCCGGCGTGGGTGCAGACGATGCCGACGCCGTAGCGGCCGGCGACCTCGGCCAGCCGGGGGTCGACCCCGCCCCAGGCGTCGTTCAGCAGGTCGGCGCCGACCCCGCAGACGGCCTCGCCGACCTCGTGCCGCCAGGTGTCCACGCTGATCACGGTGGACGGGTGGCGCCTGCGCAGCTCCGCGACGAAGGGCACGATCCGGCGCAGCTCCTCCTCGGTGGTCACCTCGTCGCCCGGTCCGGCCTTGACCCCGCCGATGTCCAGGATCGCCGCGCCCTCCGCCACCGCCCGCTCCGCCGCGGCGAAGGCCGCGTCGTCGGCGAAGGTCGCCCCCCGGTCGAAGAAGGAGTCCGGGGTGCGGTTGACGATGGCCATGATCACCGGCTCGTCCTCACCGAAAACCCGCGGTCCGAGCGCGAGAGCCATGCGTCCTCCAAGGTCCGTACGCCATGATGGGGCCAGCGCCGTCGGTGCGGCGCTGTGGGGCGTCTCCATGATCCCCCACCGGGAGCCGGGAGTGGTGGGGCTTGTGTTCTGGTTGATCGTCGTCGTCATGGTGCTGGTCGTCGGCGCGGCGGCGCTGGTCGCGCTGGGCGGCGGCGGGGCCCTGCCGGAGGCCGAGCGGGACCGGCTGGCCGCGCACCTTCCGCTGCACCGGCCGCTGCACCGCGAGGACGTCGACACGCTGCGGTTCCCGATGGCGCTGCGCGGCTACCGGATGGACGAGGTGGACGACGTGCTGGACCGCCTCGGAGCGGAGCTGACGCACCGTGACATCCGGCTGGCCGAGCTGGAGTCCGCCCTCTCCGCCGCGCTGGCCGCCGCGCCGTCCGAGCCCGGGGCACCGCCGAGCGCGGTGTTCGAGGCGCTGCGGATGGGCTTCGAGCCGGCGTCCGGCCCCCCGGCGACGCCGGGACAGGACGTGCTGCCCGGCACCGAGGACGTCACCGACGCCGGGACGGACCCCCGGTGAGCGCGGCCCTGCCCGGCCCGGACGGCCTGCTGCGCTGCCCCTGGGGGCTGTCCGCGCCCGACTACCTGGCGTACCACGACGAGGAGTGGGGCCGCCCGGTCCACGGCGAGCAGCCGCTCTACGAGCGGCTGTGCCTGGAGGCGTTCCAGTCCGGGCTGTCCTGGATCACCATCCTGCGCCGCCGGGAGACCTTCCGTAAGGCCTTCGCCGACTTCGACCCCGCCGTGGTGGCCCGCTACGGGGACGCCGACATCGAGCGGCTGATGGCCGACCCCGGCATCATCCGCAACCGCGCCAAGGTGCTGGCGGCCATCGCCAACGCCACGGCGGTGCTGGCGCTGGACGGCGGCCTGGACACGCTGGTCTGGTCGTTCGCCCCGGAGCCGGGCCCGGCCCCGCGCACCCTGGCCGACGTCCCCGCGGTCACCCCGGAGTCCACGGCGCTGGCCAAGGAGCTCAAGCGCCGCGGCTTCCGGTTCGTCGGCCCGACCACGGCCTACGCGCTGATGCAGGCCTGCGGCCTGGTCGACGACCACCTGGCGGACTGTCACGCCCGGGGCGCGTGACGGCGGTTCGGGCTTCGGTGACTCAGGCCCCGGTGACTCAGGCCCCGATGGCTCAGGCTCCAATGGCTCAGGATCCGGTGTACTTGGGCTTCTCCTTGGCGATGAAGGCCTGCACCGCGATCCAGTGGTCCGCCGAGGCGCCCGCGCGGGTCTGCAGCTCGTCCTCCTTCTCCAGCGTCTCGACCAGCGAGTGCGAGGAGGAGAAGGCCAGCGACTCCTTGATCGCGGCGTAGGCGACGGTCGGCCCGGCCGCGAGGGTACGGGCGAAGGCCAGCGCGGTCGCGGCCAGCTCGGCGGCCGGTACCACCCGGTGCGCCAGGCCCAGCGTCAGCGCCTCGGCCGCCGGTACGGTCTGCGGGAACATCAGCAGCTCGGCGGCCCTGGCCTGGCCGACCAGCCGGGGCAGGGTCCAGGACGCCCCGGAGTCGGCGGTCAGCGCGACGCCGGCGAACGAGGTGTTGAACCCGCCGTGGTCGGCCAGGATCCGGAAGTCGCAGGCCCAGGCCAGGCCCGCACCGGCGCCCGCGGCCACCCCGTTGATCGCGGCGACCACCGGCTTGGGCATCGTGGCGATGGCGGTGACCAGCGGGTTGTAGTGCTCGTGCACGGTGGAGAGCGCCTGGCCCTGGCCCGACTCGCGGGCCTCGGACAGCTTGCCGAGGTGCTCCTTGAGGTCCTGGCCCACGCAGAAGGCCCGGTCGCCCGCGCCGGTGAGCAGCACCGCGCGGACGGCGGGGTCCTCCTTGGCGGTGACCATGGCGTCCCGCAGGGCGACCTTGGTCGCGGTGTCGAGCGCGTTCATCGCCTCGGGCCGGTTGATGGTGACGGTGGCGAGCCCGTCCTGCAGCTCGTAGAGCACGGTGTCGGCCATGCGAATCTCCTCGTTACTGATCAGTAGTCCCAGGCCAGCATGACGGATCTGCGGGCGCTTGGCGGATGTGACGTAGGGCACTGTCTCAGGGCGTGGCGGAGTTGTCCGTACCGCGTGCCGGAAGCGGGGCGCGCCGTCCGGGCCAAGGGAACTGAGTGACGGCGGGCGACGCGCTCGGAGTGCCCCGGCGGGTCGGCCGGGGCGGGAGAGAGCAGTGATGTTGGTCATCGGGCCCTCCGATGCGGGATACTGGACTCCGATCAATGCGTTCGATACCTGCGGTGGACGGGCCGTGGGTGCGTCGGTGAGCAGGTTGCAGGAAGGGGAACGAGCATGGCGGCCATGAAGCCGCGGACGGGCGACGGCCCGCTCGAGGTGACCAAGGAGGGGCGGGGCATCGTCATGCGAGTACCGCTCGAAGGCGGCGGACGGCTGGTGGTCGAACTGACGCCGGACGAGGCCGACGCCCTCGGCGAGGCTCTGAAGAAGGCCTGCGGCTGACGACTCCTTGACTCTGTGTAGGCGACTGTGGCTCTGGCCTCGTACCCGGTGTGGGTACGGAACCAGGGCCACAGTTGCGTTCCGCGGCACCGGCGCGCTCCCGGGGGACCGGCCCGAGCAGGCTAGCGGCGCACCGCGCAGAGCAGCCCGTCGCCGACCGGCAGCAGCGCGCTCAGCAGGGCCCGGTGCTCCCGGACGGTGCGCACCAGCTCCCGCGCGGCATGGCTCTGCGCCTCGAACACCGCCGTGTCCAGGGCGCTGACGGCGCCTTCGAAGCAGACCATTCCCCCAGGTCGCAGTAGGCGCAACGATTCAGCAAGATATTCCGGCGACTCGGCCGGATCGCCGTCGCAGAAGACCAGGTCGTACTGGCCGTCGGCGAGTCGCGGCAGGACGTCCAGCGCCGCGCCGGGGATGCAGCGGGCCCGGCTGGCGGCGAAGCCGGCGCCGGCGAACATCTCCCGGGCCATCCGCTGCAGACCGGGCTGGACGTCGACGGTGGTGAGGATGCCGTCCGGGCGCATGCCGCGCAGCAGGCAGATCCCCGACACGCCCGCGCCGGTCCCGATCTCGGCCACCGACCGGGCGTCGAGCGCGGCGGCCAGCAACTGCAGCGCCGCGCCGCTGGCCGGCGACACCGGCCGCACCGTGGCCAGCTCGGACTGCCTGCGGGCACGCAGCAGCACCTCGTCCTCGACGGCATAGGCGTCGGCGAGGCCCGGATCCGACGGCCCGTAGCCGGTGATGGTCGGTCCCTCCCTGGGTCTGCCCCTGCGCTGCGGTTCCCCGCCGCTGATGATTCTGGGCTGCTGGTCATTCTGGGCTGCTGGTATTTCTGGCCACAGGTTAGTGGGTCATGGTGGAACCCGAGATGGGTGCGGGCCGTTGTGAGGAATGGGCGCGGCGCGCGGAAGGACCGGATCCGACCGCTGTGACCCGGCGAATCGCCGCAGGCGGGTCGTATGGTGATTGGCTTTTATCCGGTACTGACGGGTGAGGCGGATATGGTGGTGGCCCTGCTTGGCAGAAGAGCCGATCGAGGAGGTGTGGCTGAGGGGGGCGCTCGTTCGCGGCTCGTTCGCGGTCACGCGCCGGCCCTGATGCCGAAGCCCGTGATGAGTGAGTCGACGCCCGAGAACGCGCAGAGCAGCCAGACCGCCTCCTTCGACGCGGACGGCGCGGTCACCGCCTGGACTCCCCCCAGCTGGGAGGAGATCGTCCAGACGCACAGCGCCAGGGTGTACCGCCTCGCCTACCGGCTGACGGGCAACCAGCACGACGCCGAGGACCTCACCCAGGAGGTCTTCGTCCGGGTGTTCCGTTCGCTGTCCACCTACACCCCCGGCACCTTCGAGGGCTGGCTGCACCGGATCACCACCAACCTCTTCCTGGACATGGTGCGTCGCAAGCAGCGGATCCGCTTCGACGCCCTGGCCGAGGACGCCGCCGAGCGGCTGCCCAGCCGTGAGCCCTCGCCGGCCCAGCACTTCCACGACACCCACTTCGACGCCGACGTGCAGCAGGCCCTGGACACCCTGGCGCCCGAGTTCCGGGCCGCCGTGGTGCTCTGCGACATCGAGGGGCTCTCCTACGAGGAGATCGCCGCGACGCTGGGCGTGAAGCTCGGTACGGTCCGCAGCCGGATCCACCGCGGCCGGGCGCATCTGCGTGCCGCGCTGCAGCACCGTGCCCCGGGCGCGGCCGAGGGCCGCGAGCGCCGTGCGGGTGCGGAGGCGGCCGAGTCGGGCGACACCGCGTTCGTCCCGGCGGGCGGCAGTGCCGACGAGTCCGCTGAGCGGAGGCGGTCGCTGTGAGCGAGCAGCCCCGCCGCGCGGCCCGGCCGCTGGAGGGTGTCGTCGAGCTCCGGGAGCTGCGGGTGGCCCGAACGGCCGTCGCGGCCGAGGAGCAGCACCTCGGCGACCGGATGGCCGCCTTCGTCGACGGCGAACTGGACCACGACGCCCGCGAGCGGGTGCAGTCGCACCTGGCCGGCTGCGCCGCCTGCCTGGCCCGGGCCGAGGAGGAGCGCCGGATCAAGCGCCGCCTCGCGGCGGCCCTGCCGCCGGATCCCAGCATGCTGTTCATGTCCCGGCTGATGGCCATCGCCGGGAGCGGCGGCGACTCCGGCGACTCCCTGGACGACGACGAGCGGAACACCCCGGGCGGTCGCCCGCCCCGGCGCGGCTTCGGCGCCGGTGCCTTCGGCGGCAGCGCGTTCGGCGGCAGCGTCTTCGGCGGCGGCGAGACCGCGACCTTCGGCCACGGCAGCGGATTCGGCCGCGGCGCGCTGGGCGCGGAGCGCCCGGTGCCCGGGGTCGACCCGCGCGCGGAGCGGGGTGCCTCGGCCGTCGAGCCGACGCCGATCGCGGCCCGGCTGCGGGCCGGCCGCGCCCCCGGCGCCCCGGTCGACGGCGCGGCGCCGAGTAGACCGGGCGCGCCGGGTCTCCCGGCGCGCGAACCCTCCCGCCCGTCCGCGGCCCGGGGGCGGCGCTTCGCCTTCGCCGCGGCCGGAGCGTTCTCGGTCGCGGCGGTCGCGCTCGGCAGCGCGATCACCGGTGTGACCACGGCGGACCAGCCGGTGGAGGAGCCCTACGGCAACGTCACCCCGGTGGCCGACACCTCGGGCGCCGTGGCCGGTTTCGCCGGCGTCAGGGCGGGCTACGCGGGCTCCGGCCAGCTGGCGCTGGGCGTCCCGGCGAACGCGCCCGGCTCGTTCAGCCAGCTCAGCTCCGGCCGCCCGTACGCCCCGTCCGGGGCCGCCTCGGCGACGGCCGTACCGACCCCGAGCGCGGTCGGCGCCGCGGGGAACGGCCACTCGCTGCTCCGGTAGCCGGGCCCGCGGTTCCGTGCGGCGGTCCGGTCGCCTGCCCGGCCGACCGCACTGCCGCAGCCGGTCCGGGCGCCGCACCGCGTCCGACTCCCGCGGCGGGCCTCCTGGCGATTACTCTGGTCCGGTACGCGCCGCTCAACGTGCCCGCTGACGGTCGTCACTCACCTCCCAGGGGAGCTTTCGCGGTGTTCTTCGACATAGGCCCATTCAAGCTGGTGGCGCTGATCGTCCTGGCCGTGGTCATCTTCGGCCCGGACAAGCTCCCCAAGCTGGTCTCCGAGGTGATGGGGTTCGTCCGCAAGGTGCGCGAGTTCTCGGACAGCGCCAAGGAGGACATCCGCAAGGAGCTGGGGCCCGAGTTCAAGGACTTCGAGTTCGAGGACCTCAACCCCAAGACCTTCGTCCGCAAGCAGCTCGCCGTGCACGGGGACGAGTTCGGCCTGTCCGAGATCAAGGAGCTGCGGAACGGCTTCGGCAAGGACGCCGCCGACGCCGCGGCCGCGGTGAAGGCCGTCAAGGCCGACCCGCTGGGGCAGGTCGCGACCGACCAGCCGGCCGCGGCGGGCCCCTCGCTCGCCAAGTCGCCGACTCTCGCGGCGGACGAGCGTCCCCCGTACGATCTCGACGCCACCTGACCGGGCGGAGGGCGCCTCAGGGAGTGCCGCCCCCGCCCCCGCTATTGTTCTGGTCTGACTGTTCTGGTCGCACCGATCCGATCGCACCGATCCGATCGCGACCGGACGACTGCGCAGTGCCGACAGGAAGCAGGAGGGCCGGGATGGACACCAGAAGCCACTCGGGGGCGGCCACCACCGAACCGGGACGTCCCGCGCCCGCGCCCCGCGTGCCGATCGACGGGTTCCTGCGCGCCGACTTCCCCTGGTACAGCCTCGACGAGGGCTGGAGCGGCCGCCGCTGGCTGGGCACCGTCGGCACCTCCCCGGACGGCGCGGTGGACTACGGATCGATCGGCCACGGCGACACCGCGGTGCGCAGCTACGCCGCGATCCAGTCGGAGGAGACGGAGGGACGGCGCTACGCGGTGGTGATCACCGTGGCCCGCCGACCGGGCCGCCGACTGGGCGACGGGACCGGGATACTTGAGGCCACGTCGGTGTCCTCGGCCGCGTGGCTGGCCGGGGCCGGGCTGCTGGCCGCGACCGAGCAGACCCCGCTGGCCCGCGAGCACCGGCAGAACTGGCTGGACCAGCAGACGGCGCTGGCCTGGGATCTGGCGGACGACCTGCAGGGGCCCTGCTGGTCGTCACTGACGCTGCCGGTGAACGGCACCCCGCAGCCGTTCCGCTACCGCGAGTCCGAGTACGGCTGGGTGCTGGCCGGTGACGCCCCCGGGGTCCACCTGGGCGCCTACGGACGCGGCGTCAGCGCCTACGGCCTCGGCTTCACCACCGTGACCGACCTCGCCGCCTACGAGGAGTAGGCGGCGGGTCCCGGTCCGGGTCCTCCGGCGGTCAGAACTTGTTGCGCGGGGTGATGCCCAGGGACAGGCCGGAGAGCCCGCGCTGACGGTTCCCCAGCTTGGCGGCGATGCCGCGCAGCGCCGCACCGGCGGGGGAGTCCGGGTCGGAGAGCACGACCGGCTTCCCCTCGTCGCCGCCCTGCCGGAGCCGGACGTCGATCGGGATGCTGCCCAGCACCGGGACCCGGGTACCGGTGGCCTTGGTCAGCGCGTCGGAGACGGTCTGGCCGCCGCCGGTGCCGAAGACGTCGACCATCTCGCCGCAGTGCGGGCACGGCATGCCGGACATGTTCTCGATGACGCCGACGATGGTCTGGTGCGTCTGCAGCGCGATCGTCCCGGCGCGCTCGGCGACCTCGGCCGCGGCCTGCTGCGGGGTGGTGACGATCAGGATCTCGGCGTTGGGGACCAGCTGCGCCACCGAGATGGCGATGTCGCCGGTGCCCGGGGGCAGGTCGAGCAGCAGCACGTCCAGGTCGCCCCAGTAGACGTCGGCCAGGAACTGCTGCAGCGCGCGGTGCAGCATCGGCCCGCGCCACACCACGGGGGCGTTGCCGGGGGTGAACATGCCGATGGAGATGACCTTCACGCCGTGCGCCGACGGCGGCATGATCATGTTCTCGACCTGGGTGGGACGGCCGTCCACGCCCAGCATCCGGGGCACGCTGTGGCCGTAGATGTCGGCGTCCACGACCGCGACCTTCAGCCCGTCGGCGGCCAGCGCCGCAGCGAGGTTGACCGTCACCGAGGACTTGCCCACCCCGCCCTTGCCGGACGCCACCGCGTAGACGCGGGTCAGCGAGCCGGGCTTGGCGAACGGGATCTCCTTCTCGGCCTGGCCGCCGCGCAGCATCGAGGTCAGCTCCTGGCGCTGCTCGGCGCTCATCACGTCCAGCTCGACGGCCACCGAGGTGATCCCGGGGACGGCGCCGACGGCCTCGGTGACCCGGCTGGTGATGGTCTCCCGCATGGGACAGCCGGAGACGGTGAGGTAGACGGCGACCCGGGCCGCGCCGTCGTCGTCGATCTCCACCGACTTGACCATCCCCAACTCGGTGATGGGCCGGTGGATCTCCGGGTCCTGCACCGTCCCGAGGGCCGTGCGCACGGACTCCTCGAAAGCGGTCGCCTGCGTGTCAGAAGCCATGCACTGATGGTACGGCGCGGTGCGGCTCGCCCAGACCGGCTGCCGACGTGCGGCCGGTCACAGCGGACCGGCCGCGGCCGGAGGTCGTGCGGGTGGTCCCGGTCAGGCGGCCGGGTCCTCGTCCACGGCCGCGGCCGAGCGGTTGTCCAGCTCCTTGAGCAGCACCTGCAGTTCCGAGCGGAGGAAGTCGCGGGTGGCGACCTCGCCCAGGCCCTGCCGCAGCGACGCGACCTCCCGGGTCAGGTACTCGGTGTCGGCGACGGTGCGGTCGGCCCTGGCCCGGTCCTGCTCCATGTTGACCTTGTCCCGGTCGTCCTGCCTGTTCTGCGCCAGCAGGATCAGCGGGGCGGCGTAGGAGGCCTGCAGCGACAGCACCAGGGTCAGGAAGATGAAGGGGTACTCGTCGAACCGCCAGCTCGCCGGGGCCGCGATATTCCAGACCACCCAGAGCAGGATGAGCACCGTCATCCAGACCAGGAAGCGGCCGGTGCCCAGGAAGCGGGCGATCCGCTCGGACAGCCGGCCGAAGGCCTCCGAGTCGGGGTTGGGCAGGGTCATCCGGGGGCGGCGGCGCTGCGGCTGGTCGAGCCGGCCGCGGCGACGGTCGTCGCGCTCGGGGGTGCGCTGGCCGCCCGACTCCCGGGGACGGCCTTCGCGGCGTTCGCGCGGTTCGCGGATCCGCGGTTCGCGCAGCTGACGGTCAACGGCCATCGGCGGCCACCCCCTCGTGAGCGTCCCCGCCGTGCAGCGCGGCCTCGCGCCAGTCCTCCGGCAGGATGTGGTCGAGTACGTCGTCGACCGTGACCGCGCCGAGCAGCCGGTCGTCGGCGTCCACCACCGGCGCGGCGACCATGTTGTAGGTCGCCAGGTAGCTGGTGATCCGGGGCAGTTCGGTGTCCGGTGACAGCGGGTCCAGGTCGCCGTCCACGATCGCGCCGAGCAGCGTGTACGGGGGCTCCCGCAGCAGCCGCTGGAAGTGCACCAGGCCCAGGTAGATGCCGGTCGGCGTCTCGGTCGGCGGGCGGCAGACGTACACCTGCGCGGCCTGGGCCGGCTTGAGGTCGGCCACCCGGACCCGGGCCAGCGCCTCGGCGACGGTGGCGCCGGGCTCCAGCACGATCGGCTCGGTGGTCATCAGCCCGCCGGCCGTGTGCTCCTCGTAGCTGAGCAGCCGTCGGACCGGCGCGGCCTCGTCCGGCTCCATCAGCTGAAGCAGCCGCTCGGCGTCGTCGGGGAGCAGCTCGGAGAGCAGGTCGGCGGCGTCGTCGGGGTCCATCGCCTCCAGCACGTCGGCGGCCCGTTCCTGGTGCAGCCCGCCGAGGATCGCCACCTGGTCGTCCTCGGGCAGTTCCTCCATGACGTCCGCGAGCCGCTCGTCGTCCAGTGCGGCGGCGACCTCGGCGCGCCGCTTGGGCGAGAGGTGGTGCAGCACGTTGGCCAGGTCGGCGGGGCGCAGCTGCTCGAAGGTGGCCAGCAGGTTGGCCGCGCCCTGGTCCTCCTCGCGCAGCGCGAAGCCGGTGACGGCGGACCAGTCCAGGGTCAGCGTCTCGCCCTTGCGGCGCAGCCGGGCCCGTGCGCCCTTCTCCACGAAGACCTTGTCGATCTCCCACTCGTGCGCCCGGGTCTGCACCATCGCCACGTCCAGCACGGTGACCGTCTCGCCGGCCTCACCGTGCGGTCCGCTCGCGGCCAGGGCGACCCTGCGGTCCAGCAGCTCGGCCAGCACCAGGGTCTCACCGGGGCGCTGCTCGAAGCGCCGCATGTTGATCACACCGGTCGTGATGACCTGGCCGGACTCCAGGCTGGTGACCCGGTTCATCGGCAGGAACACCCGTCGCTTGCTGACCACCTCGACGACGAAGCCCAGCACGCGCGGCGGCCTGCCGCCGAGCCGCAGGCTCACCACGAGATCGCGGACCCGGCCCACCTGGTCGCCGGAGGGGTCGAAGACCGCCATCACGGCGAGGTGGGAGACGAACACGCGAGAGGACGCTCCGGTCATTCCGACCTTTCCTTGCTGCCTGTCGTTGCCATGGCCGGACCCGCTCAGGTTACCGGGCAGCGTGATGCTGATGGATATGACAGTCATACCGCAAGGGCGGCGCTGCAGGCAGCGGCGATGTGACCGCGGCCGTTCCGGTGCCGACGCCCCCGTCGGGAGAAATCAGCCGCGGCGCTTGCGGCGGCCGAACAGCAGCCGGGGCAGTGCGGCCGGCATCGGCTGCCGGGTGGTGGCGCCGGTCGGCACCGGGGCCGCCGCGTGCGAGCCCTCCGGCATCGACCCCGGGCGCACCGCGCTCTGCTCGCTGCCGCCCGCCGGCACCAGCCGCAGCACCCGGGACTCCCGGGCCCAGCGCTCGGCGACCTTCTCGTGGTCCGGCGAGTTCAGCCGCTTGGCCTTCAGCTCGGCCACCGCGGCGGTCCAGGCCTCGCTGCCCGGGGCCAGCTCCTCGACCCTGGCCGGCCAGCTGACCAGGCGTCCGCCCTTGTCCTTGCTGCGCGCGGTGAGCACCGTCGACTGTCCGTCGGCCAGCCCGTACAGCGGCTGTTCGGCGCCCTCGCCGACCACCAGGACGGCGCCGTCGTGCCACACCTGCCACAGCGCCCGGTCCGAGACCGTCCCGCCCGACGCCGGCCCGCGCTGGTCAGTGCCGCCCTGCTCCTGGGCGACCCGCACCCACAGCAGTCCCGACTTCTGCGCTGCCTCCTGCACCAGGGCCCGGTCCAGCAGCTCCCCGCTCACCTCGCTCATGGCCCGAAGCGTACGGCGTCCGCGCCTCGGACCGTGCTCGCTTCCGCAGTCGTCAGTCCCGTACCATCAGAGCGCCCCTTACCGGCATGACGCTGAGGGGAGTGATCCCGCCGAGGAGCGCCATGCAGCAGACCACCGCCACCGCGCCGGACGCGCCGTCCGCCGCGACCCCGACGGCCGGCTCCGCGCATCCGGACCTCAGCACCGTTCCCCGGATCGACTTCCTGTTCCTGGCGCTCGCCGTCAGCGGGGTCGCCTTCTCCGCACCGCTGATCAGCGCCACCGCCGCGCCGGTGCTGGCCATCGCGTTCTGGCGCAACTGCATCGCCACCGGGCTGCTCTCGCCGATCGCCCTGCTGCGCCAGCGCGAGGAACTCCGCGCGCTGCTGTCCCGGGCCGGCCGCCGCACCCTGCTGACCAGCCTGGCCGCCGGGGCGTTCCTGGCGCTGCACTTCGCCCTGTGGCTGCCCAGCCTGCGGATGACCTCGATCGCCTCCTCCACCGCGCTCTGCACCACCACGCCGCTGTGGACCACGCTGATCCTGCGGATGCGCGGCCAGCGCGCGCCCAAGGCGGTCTGGTTCGGTACCGGTATCGCCTTCGCCGGGGTGCTGCTGCTCACCGGCGTCGACTTCAGCCTCTCGCCGCGCGCCCTCGCCGGGGACGCGCTGGCGCTCGGCGCGGGCCTCGCCGCCTCGGTCTACTTCCTGCTCGGCAGCTCGGTCCGACGGACCGTCAGCACCACGGCCTACACCTTCGTCTGCTACGCGACCACGGCCCTGGTGCTGCTGGTCGTCTGCCTCGGCACCGGCACCGCCCTCGGCGGCTGGAGCAGCACCGCCTGGTGGCAGATCGCACTCCTCACCGCGGCGGCGCAGTTCCTCGGCCACTCCCTCAGCAACCGGGTGGTGCGCACCCTCGGCCCCTCGCTGGTCTCCAGCGCGATCCTGCTGGAGACCCCCGGCGCGACCCTGATCGCGGCGGTCTGGCTGGGGCAGACGCCGCCGGTCGCGGTGTACCCGGCGGTGGCCATCGTGCTGCTCGGGCTGGCCTTTGTGATCCGGGGCCAGCGCAGGTCGTAGGCTTCTGCCTCATGGCCCACGTTCCCACCGACGAAGTCCTCGCCGCCGTCGAGGCACGCCTGATCAGCACCTTCGGAGAGCCGGAGGGCCGTGCCTCGGTGACCTTCCTGGGGGCGGACCGGATCGAGGTGCTGCGCTTCCCCGGCTCCGACGGGCTGGTCCGCTACGCCACGCTGGGCATGTCCGCCGCACCGATGGCCGACCCGACCGCCGTCGTCGTCGACCCGCTCCGCGGCCCCCGCGCCGAGCTGGTGTTCACCGTGCGCGGCGGCCGTGACGAGGTGCTCAGGACGCTGGCCACACTGGCCGCGTCACCGCAGGTCGAGGGCCTGGTGGTGGCCCCGGGGGCGTCACTGGACCTGGGGCAGCCGCTGTGGCCGGACGCGCCGTTCACCGCCTTCCTGGTGGCCGAGCCGGGCGGCCTGGTCGAGGACCTGGAGCTGCCGGAGCCCGCCGAGCCGGTACGGTTCCTGCCGCTGCTGCCGATGACGCCGAACGAGGCCGCGCACAAGCGGGTGCACGGCGCGGCCGAACTCCAGGAGCGCTGGCTCCGGCACGGCACCGACCTCCGCGACCCGCTGCGCCGCACCGTCCCGCTCGGCTGACGGCGCGCCGCTCCGGGCATCAGCTTCTGTGCGGCCTCGTTGTGTACGCGGCCCCGTTGTGTGCGCGGCTGCGGTCGGCGTCCGGGCCGGGCGGGGTCAGCCGGTGATCGGCGCGCGGCCGGTGGCCTGGGCGACCAGGGCCTCGTAGACGGCCGGGGGAGTGGTGTTCGCGCCCAGCCGGACCGACTTTCGTGCGCCGTGGTAGTCGCTGGAGCCGGTGGCCAGCAGCCCCAGCTCGTCCGCGAGTCCGCGCAGTCGCGCACGGGTGTCCTCGTCGTGGTCGAGGTGGTCGATCTCCAGACCGGCCAGGCCGGCCGCCGCCAGGTCGGCGATGACCTTCTCCGGGACGGTGTGCCCGCGCTTCACCGCGCCGGGGTGGGCGAACACGGGCACCCCGCCGGCGCCGCGGACCAGCCGCACCGCCTCGAACGGGTCCAGCTCGTGCTTGCGGACGTCGGCCCGGCCGCCGTTGGCGAGCCACTGCGGGGTGAACGCCTCGTCCACGCTCGCCACCACGCCGGCTTCGACCAGCGCGCTGGCGACATGCGGACGCCCCACTGCGCCGCCGCCCGCGATCCGCCGCACCTGCTCCCAGGTGATCGGCGCGCCCAGCGCACGGCAGCGCTCCACCATGGCCTCGGCCCTGCGGAAGCGGTCGTTGTAGACCAGCTCGCGCTCGCGGGCCAGCTCCGGCTCCTGCGGGTCGAAGAGATAGGCGAGCATGTGCATGGAGATTCCGTCCACGACACAGGAGAGCTCCGCCCCGGTCACCAGGGTCAGCCCGGTGCCGGCCACGGCCGCGGTCGCCTCGGCGTAGCCGGAGACGGTGTCGTGGTCGGTCAGCGCGACCACGTCCAGCCCGGCCGCGACGGCGTTGCGGACCAGCTCGGCAGGGCTGTCGGTGCCGTCCGAGGCGGAACTGTGGGCGTGCAGGTCGATGCGCACGGGGGCGACTCCAGGGCGTCGGAAGCTGTCCCCCGACCCTACCCGGGCCGGTCCGGCGGGCCGACCGGGCTTCGGACCGGCGGTGGGTCAGGACAGCAGCCTGGGCGACAGTGCGCCGCAGGGCAGCAGCTCCAGCTCCGCGCCCGCGTCCCGCAGGTCGGTGAGCACCAGCTCGTCGTACATCAGCAGTCCGCTGCGCTCGGGCCAGACGACGGCCCACAGCCACAGGCCGCGGGCCTCGCCGACGAAGACCGCGCGGTCGTCCGGGGTGCCGCTGACATGCCACAGCGCCGTCGGCCGACCGGTCGCCAGCACCTTGGCGTGCGGGGGGCGGTCGACGCTGATCGCGTCGCCGGGGTCGGGTCCGGGCAGGCCGGCGAAACGCGCGCCGAGGCCGACCCCCAGTTCCTCGGCCACCAGGATGAGTTCGCCCGGACCGCCGAGCGGTCCCGGTCCCGAGCAGGCCACAGCGGTGGCGCGGGCACCGGACAGGTCGTCACCCGCGTGCGCGATCCCGGTGAACAGCCAGCCGACCGGCAGCGGCCAGGGCAGCCAGACCGGCACCTCGGCGCGCGCCACGGCCACGCCGAGCGCCTCCACGCTGGGAGGGACCACGGGCTGCAGCGGGTGGACAGTGCCGTGGGCGTCGCACTGCCAGGCATCGGTGAACAGTCCGGGAGCGCGGACACGGCCCCCGCACCTCGGGCAACTGGGCTCGCCCCTCATGGACGACAACGGTCCTCCCTCCCGACCGCCTCGTCAAGGACGATCACCCGCCCGAGGTATCGGTTGTAGAGAGCAACTAGATAGATGTATGGTGAATCTAAATTCGGCGACGGTGACGGAGGAGGCGGTCGTGGGACAGCCACGGACTTCGACAGGATTCGAGGGACGCGAGTTCGAAGGGCACGGGTTCGAGGAGCACGAGCGGGAGCGGGCCGGCATCCTCCACCAGCCGAAGGCGGTCTGGGCGACCGCCGGCGCGGCGGTCGTCGCCTTCATGGGCATCGGCCTGGTCGACCCGATCCTGCCGTCCATCGCCAAGGGCCTGAACGCCACCCCCGGCCAGGTGTCGCTGCTGTTCACCAGCTACTTCCTGGTCACCGCGGTGGCCATGCTGGTCACCGGCTTCGTGTCGAGCCGGATCGGCGGGAAGAAGACGCTGCTCGCCGGGCTCGCCCTGGTCGTGCTCTTCGCGGCCCTGGCGGGCACCTCGCACAGCGTGGGCGAGCTGGTCGGCTTCCGGGCCGGCTGGGGTCTCGGCAACGCGCTCTTCGTCTCCACCTCGCTCGCCGTCATCGTCGGTGCGGCCAGCGGCGGCAGTGAGGCGGCCATCCTGCTGTACGAGTCGGCGCTGGGCCTCGGTATGGCCTGCGGGCCGCTGCTGGGCGCGGTCCTCGGCAACATGAAGTGGCGCTACCCGTTCTTCGGGACCGCGACCCTGATGGCCGTCGGTTTCGTCGCGATCACCTTCCTCCTCAAGGAACAGCCGAAGGCGTCGCGCAAAGTCGGCCTCGCAGAGCCGCTGCGCGCCCTCGGCCACAAGGGCCTGGCCTCCACCGCCGCCAGCGCGTTCTTCTACAACTACGCCTTCTTCACGGTGCTGGCGTTCTCGCCGTTCGTGCTGGACATGAGCCCGTACCGGAGCGGCGGGGTGTTCTTCGCCTGGGGCCTGCTGCTGGCGGTCTGCTCGGTGCTGGTCGCCCCCCGGCTGCAGGACCGCTTCGGCTCACTCCGGGTGCTCGGCGCCTCGCTGACCCTGCTCGCCGCCGACCTGCTGCTGCTCGGCTACGGCTCGCACACCGCGGCGGTCGTCGCCACCATTCTGTCCGGCGCCTTCATCGGGATGAACAACACCGTCTACACCGAGCTCGCCCTGGAGATATCGGACGCCCCGCGCCCGGTCGCCTCGGCCGGATACAACTTCGTCCGCTGGTTCGCCGCGGCGGCGGCCCCGTTCCTGGCGCCCAAGCTCGCCGACCACGTGAACATCCACATGCCGTTCGTGGTCGCGGCCGGAACCGCGCTGCTGGCCATGCTGGTGGTGGTCGCCCAGCGCCGCCATCTGCGGCACGACGCCAGGGAACTGCCGGCCGCGTCGGCCCCGGCGTCCGGCGGGCCGTCCGCCCTCGCCGACGAGCTCGCGGCCCGCTGACCGCTGAGCGCATGCGGTGTGAGCGGTCAGGGCGCCTGGTGCGGGCGGATGTAGAGGCGCTCGCCGCTCTCGGCGGCGTCCTCCACCATGGCGCGGACGGTTTCCGCGTCGGCGATGAGGCGATCCGTGTCGGCGCCCTCGGCGCTCTCGTTGTCGTCCAGGCGTGTGATCTCAAAACGCATGGGGGCTCTCCCTTCCTGACCTCTTGCGAGGAACGGGCGGTGCGCGGCGTCACGCCCGCACCCACTCCTTCTTCGTCCACTCTGCAGCCGAGCTGCGTCGCAGCGGTTGCCCCGTCGTTGCCCCCGTGTTTCGGGGGGCCGGCGTCCGGGAGGTCCCCGCAGCTGAAGGGAAGTGGGGCGCGCACGGTGTGCAGTGTGGGGAACGACAATGCTGGGCAGAGGTATTCCAGCACTGCGCACTTTACTGAATTGGACGACTTCTGTCGCGTTCGATTCCGGCCCTTGTCCGACAATTGGCGGAATTGTCGATGATTCTGTTCCGAACGGCGAGTTGAGACGCCTGGCGGTATGTCAGCCGACGCCGTGCCAGAAGTCGGCCAGCGCCGCCGCCGTGCTCGCCGGACGCTCGGCGTTGGGGGAGTGGTTGGCGCCCTCGACGGCGACGTACGGTGCGCCGAGCCGCTGGGCCATCGCCGCCTGCTCCGCCACCGGCCAGGCGTAGTCGGCCTCGCCGGACAGCACCAGCGTGGGCAGTCCGGCCTTGGCCAGCGCGTCCACCCGGTCCGGCTCCTCGGTGAGCTGACGACCGGTCACCGCCAGTGCGGCCGGGACGTTGGCCAGCCAGCGACGGTGCAGGAAGTCCTGGATGTCCTCCGGGAGTTCCTGGTCGGCGCCGTTGGCGGCGTCCATCTCCTGCATCGCCTGCCAGATGGCCTCCAGATCCATCACCGGCAGCACCGACACCAGCAGCTTGGCCCGCTCGCCCTCCTCCGCGCCGACCACGCCGGGACCGGTGCTCATCAGCGTCAGCGAGTCCCAGGGCAGGGCGTTGGCGCTGCGCAGCACGGCCTCGCGGACCACATAGCCGCCGAAGGAATGGCCCAGCAGATGCACCGGGGCCTCGCCGCGCGGCAGCACCTCGGTGACCGCGAGCAGGTCCAGGGCCAGCGCCTCCAGGCTGTAGGCGGACTCGTCGTCCGGGCCGCCGGTCTCGTACTGGCCGCGCTGGTCGATGGCGACGACCTGGAACCCGGCGTCGGCGAGCGGCTCCAGCAGGGCGATGAAGTCCTCCTTGCTGCCGGAGAAGCCGGGGACCAGCAGGGCGGTGCCGAGGGTCGGACCCACCGGCGGACGGGCGTGCAGCGCGGCGAACTCCCCGCGCGCCGTCGCCAACCGCACGCTGCGGGCCGAGGCGGGCAGGGTGAGGAAGCGGGGCGTGCTCATGATGGTCTCCGTCCGGCGGCGGGGTGGCGGTGTACTGGCCTGTCAGGACCCTATCCGGCGGATATGACGACTGCGTGGCGGACAGCGGACACGGCGACGGCGGGCGGGTCGGACCAGTACCGGTCCAACTCGCCCGCCGTCGTCACTTCACCTGGTCAGCAGCACCGGTTCAGCCGGCACCGGTTCAGCCGGCACCGTGTCTGTCGGCACCGTGTCTGTCGGCACGGTGCCGGCCCGCACGGTGTTACTCCGCTGAGGGCTCGCGCCGTCAGCGTGCGCCCCGCGCCTCTGCGGCAGCCGTCGCGGCGGCGGCCGCGGCGAGGCGCTCGCTGCGGCGCAGCCGACGCGGTGCGGCGGACTCGCCCGCGGGGGCAGGCACGGTCGCGACCGGCGTGGTGCGCCGACGCGGGGCCGGGACCTCCGCCGGGGTGGGCGCGACCGTCGCGGCGCCCGCCGGACGGCCGGCCCGGCGACGGCGCGGCGCGGCCTCACCCGTGGCGGCCGGAGCGGCGGGCTCGGCGGCCACCGTCACGGTGGCCGGGGCCACCGTCGCGGCGTCAACCGTCGTCGCGGGGCGGGTGCTCCGACGGCGCCGGGTCGTCGGAGCCTCGGACGCGACCTCGGCGACCGTCTCGGTCACCGGCTCGGCCGGGGTCTCGACGCCGGGCGTCGTGACGGCGCGGGTGCTGCGACGGCGGCGCGGGGCGGGTGCCTCGGCCTCCGTCACGGCCTCCGCGACCGGCGCCTCGGCGGCGACCGGCGCCTCGGCGGCAGCGGTACGCCGACGGCGGCGCGAGGCCGGAGCCTCGACATCGGCCTCGACGGCGGCGGAGGCGACCTCGGCGGCGGCCTCGCTCACCGTCTCGACGACCGCCTCGGCGGCCTTGCCGCCACGGCGACGGCGCGGGGCCGGTGCCGACGCCTCGACGGCCTCGGCCACCTCGGCGGCGGGCTGCGCCGCGACGGGCTGGGCGATGACGGGCTCAGCGATCACCGGCTCGGCGAAGACCGCCTTGACGGCACGGCGGCGACGCGGGGCCGGGGCCTCGGTCGCGACCGTCTCGGTCACCTCGACGACCGGAGTCGCCTCGACCACGGTCTCGGTCGCGACGACGGTCTCGGTCGCGACGACGGCCTCCGCGTCGGCGGCGGCACCGCGCCGACGGCGACGGCGGGGGGCCGGCTCGGCGGCGTCGGCGACGGTCTCGGCCGCGGCCTCGGCGACGGTCTCCGCCGCCTGGTGCACGGTGGCCTCGGCCGTCGGGGCAGCCTCGGCGGCCCTGGAGCCACGGCGGCGGCGGGTCGGTGCCTCGACGGCGGCTTCCGGCGCGGTGGCCGGTGCGACCAGGCCCGCCTCGGTCTGCGCGGCGGCGGTCACCTCGGCGGCGGTCAGCTCGACCGGTGCGCCGTCGCCGGCGCCACCACGGGTGCGGCGGCGGGAGCGCTCGCGGCGCGGCCGCTCCTCGGCCGGGGCCTCCGTCGCGACGGCGGGACGACGACTGTCGCTGCGGCTCTCGCTGCGGCCGTCGCCGCGGCCGCCACGGGCGGGACGCTCGGCGGACCGGCCGCTCGCAGTGGGGCGTCCGCGGCCGCCGGGCTCGCCGAGGTCCTCGATCTCCTCGGCGCCCAGGCCCGCACGGGTGCGGTCGGCGCGCGGCAGCACACCCTTGGTGCCGGGGGCGATGTGCAGCAGCTCGTACAGGTGCGGCGAGGTGGAGTAGGTCTCCTCCGGCTCGCCCAGGCCCAGGTCGAGGGCCTTGTTGATGAGCGACCAGCGGGGCATGTCGTCCCAGTCGACCAGGGTCACCGCGGTGCCGGACGCGCCCGCGCGGCCGGTGCGGCCGATGCGGTGCAGGTAGGTCTTCTCGTCCTCGGGGCACTGGTAGTTCATGACGTGGGTGACGCCCTCGACATCGATGCCGCGCGCGGCGACATCGGTGCAGACCAGGACGTCGACCTTGCCGTTGCGGAAGGCGCGCAGCGCCTGCTCGCGGGCGCCCTGGCCGAGGTCGCCGTGCACCGCGCCGGCGGCGAAGCCGCGCTGGGTGAGCTGGTCGGCGACGTCGGCGGCGGTGCGCTTGGTGCGGCAGAAGATCATCGCCAGGCCGCGGCCCTCGGACTGCAGGATCCGCGAGACCAGCTCGACCTTGTCGAGCGAGTGCGCACGGAAGATGTGCTGCTTGACCGACGCCACGGTCGCGCCGGTGTCGTCCGGCGCGGTGGCGCGGATGTGGGTGGGCTGGCTCATGTAGCGGCGGGCGAGGCTGATGACCTGGCCCGGCATGGTCGCCGAGAACAGCATGGCCTGCCGCTTGGTCGGCAGCATGGTCATGATCTTCTCGACGTCGGGCAGGAAGCCCAGGTCGAGCATCTCGTCCGCCTCGTCCAGCACCAGGATGCGGACGGCGGAGAGGTCCAGCTTGTGCTGGCGGGCCAGGTCGAGCAGGCGGCCGGGGGTGCCGACGACCACGTCGACGCCCTTCTGCAGCGCCTCGACCTGCGGCTCGTAGGCACGGCCGCCATAGATGGCGAGGACCCGCACATTGCGGACCTTGCCGGCGGTCTGCAGGTCGTTGGTGACCTGGGTGCAGAGCTCGCGGGTCGGGACGACGACCAGTGCCTGCGGCGAGGACGGCAGGTCCGCGGCGGTGGCGCGACCGGCGTCGACGTCCGCCTGGACGCGCACCCGGTCGATGATCGGGAGTCCGAAACCGAGGGTCTTGCCGGTGCCGGTCTTGGCCTGGCCGATGACGTCGTGGCCGCTCAGGGCCACGGGGAGGGTCATCTCCTGGATCGGGAAAGGGGTGATGATGCCGACGGCCTCTAGGGCCTCTGCGGTCTCGGGAAGGATCCCGAGGTCTCGGAACGTAGTCAGGGCGATGCCTCTTCCGGTGTGGGCGGCCGATGGCGTGGGGCGGCCGGGCGCTCATACGTGTCGCGTATGGGCGCGATGACCGCAACCGGCGTCCTCGCGGTCGGCTCGCGCGCCGGTTCGCTCGTTCGCGGGCGACTGGGGTCACCGGCGAGGCGGGCGGCACTGCGAGCGGCGACCATGGTGGGAGGCCCGGCGCGGGACCGCGTGAGTGCGGTCTGCGGCGGCCCTCGCTCGGCCACTGCGGGGCCCTTCGTGGTCCGTCCCCGGATCGGAAGGGCTGGGTCGGTCGGAGCCGATCGTTCCACCGACCGGGCATCCGCGTGCGTGAGGACCGGGGCGATTGCTGCTGTCGTAGACGGCGCATACGCCGGTCCTCACTACCACCATACCGTCAAGCGAAAGATCGAACATGTGACGCGGGCGACAAGGGCGTGACAACCAGGCGACAAGTGGATCGCGGCAGACCCGCGCCGGCCTGGGTGACCATGGCGCCGGAGCCCCCGAATCCCGGGCCCGGGGAGGTTCCGAGGAGGTACTAGGGTGCCGCGTATGGAGAATTCCAAGGACAGCACCGACGACCTCCGCGCCACCGAGGCGCACCCCTCCATCGGCGACTGGGAGACCTGCGCGGCCGACCCGCAGTACCGCGCCGCCGTCGTCGACCTGCTCGGCGCCCTCGCCTACGGCGAGCTCAGCGCGTTCGAGCGGCTCGCCGAGGACGCCAAGCTGGCACCGACGCTGGAGGACAAGGCCGCGCTGGCCGGGATGGCCGCCGCCGAGTTCCACCACTACCAGCAGCTGCACGACCGGCTGGCCGAGGTCGGCGCCGACCCGACCGAGGCCATGCAGCCCTTCGCCGAGCCGCTGGACGGCTTCCACCGGCTGACCGCGCCGGCGGACTGGCCCGAGGGCCTGGTGAAGGCCTACGTCGGCGACTCGATCGCGGCCGACTTCTACCGCGAGGTCGCGGTCCGGCTCGACGACGACACCCGGGACCTGGTGCTGCGGGTGATGGCCGACACCGGCCACGCCGAGTTCGCGGTCGGGAAGGTGCGCGACGCCATTCTGGCCGAGCCGCGGATCGGCGGGCGGCTGGCGCTGTGGGGCCGGCGGCTGATGGGCGAGGCGCTGAGCCAGGCCCAGCGGGTGGTCGCGGAGCGGGACGCGCTGTCCAACCTGCTGATCGGCGGCGTCGAGGTGCAGGGCTTCGACCTGGTCGAGGTCGGCAAGATGTTCAACCGGATCACCGAGGCGCACACCAAGCGGATGGCCGCGCTGGGGCTGGCCTCCTGACGGAGGGTTCACGGCGGGCGCCGCGTTGGCGCGACGACGCCTGGCCGACGTTGTCCGACGGTCGGTCAGGCGTGGTGCGGGCGGCGGTGGCGTGCGGCGTGTGCGGCGTGGGCGGGCGATGACCGCTGGTCCGGGCGGGCCAGCAGCGAGATCAGCAGGCAGGCGCCGACGGCCGAGATCGGTACGGTGGCCAGCTGGTGGCCGGGGCCGAGGATGGCGTGCCCCACACTGCCGGTGAGCAGGGCCGAGCAGACGCCGGTCAGTACGGTCACCGGGCGGGGTGCGGGGAACAGCGCGGGCAGGGCGAGCACGGCGGCGCCACCGACGGCCAGTCCCACCAGGGCGAATGCGAACAGCTCCAACGCCATGGGCACGCTCCTCCCGGGTCGCGAACGATTCGGGATGTGCCTACCCAGGTCCCGCCCGGCCCATGCGGATGGGGCGATGATCCCCCCGGTGGTGCGACGGCCGACTGCCCCAGGCTGCGACTGTCTCAGACATGCGGATGCCCCGCCCCGGCAGGGGGCGGGGCATCCGACGGCATGGTGCCGACCTCAGATCGCGCCGAAGCCGACCTTCCGCGCAGCCTGCTCGCCGATCTCCACGTACGCGAGGCGCTCGGCCGGAACCAGCACCTTGCGGCCGTGCTCGTCGGTGAGCTTCAGCAGCTTCGTGCTGCCCTCAAGTGCGGCGGCGACCGCGCTCTCGACCTCGTCCGCAGTCTGCGAGCTCTCGAGAACGATCTCCCGAGCCGCGTTCTGCACGCCGATCTTGACCTCCACGGCTTCGTCCCTCCGGCCCCTCAAGGCGCTGCTTGTGTTCCATGCGCGGATGATCGCGCCGTACCCGCCCAACCATAGTGCGCCCGGGGGCATTCCCAGGGCTGTCCCTGAGGCGCGCTCCCCGCGCGCCCGGGGGCGCTCAGTGCGCGGTCGCGTCGCCGCCGTGCATCGGGAAGCCCTTGAGGCCGCGCCAGGACAGGCTGGACACCAGGCGGACCGCCTCGTCCTTGGGAATCTCGCCGCCCTGGGCGAGCCAGAACCGGGCGGTGATCTGGCACAGGCCGCAGACGCCGACCGCCAGCAGCATGGCCTCCTCGGCCGGCAGGTCGGTGTCCTCCGCGATCACCTTGCTGACCAGGGTCGCCGTCGCGCGGGTGACCGCCTCGACGCGCTCGCGCACCGCGTCCTCGTTGGTGAGGTCGGACTCGAAGACCAGCCGGAAGGCGCCGGACTCGGCGGCGACGTAGGCGAAGTACGCCTCGGTGGTGGCCAGCACCCGGAGCTTGTTGTCGGTGGTCGCCTCCAGGGCCGAGCGGATCGCGTCGACCAGGGCCTCGCAGTGCTTGTCCAGCAGCGCCAGGTAGAGCTCCAGCTTCCCGGGGAAGTGCTGGTAGAGCACCGGCTTGCTGACCCCGGCGCGCTCGGCGATGTCGTCCATGGCGGCGGCGTGGTAGCCCTGGGCGACGAACACCTCCTCGGCAGCGCCGAGCAGCTGGTTGCGTCGGGCGCTCCGCGGCAGGCGGCCGGTGCCGGTCTTGCCTGCGCGCGGGCGCTCGTCCGTGTCCTGAACGGCCGTCACGGCGCTCCTCACTCATGTTGTGGGGCTCCGGTGCGCGGGGGGCGTCCGCGCGCGGCCGAGGCCGTGCGGGTGGTACTTTCCAGGGTTCATCCTACTTGTCGGTAATCCGGTGCGCCGCAGGTCGTGAGAAGAAACCTGGGCACCCGTTTGTGCGGAACGGACAACCCAGGACGGGGTGGACCGTGTCGTACCGGTACGGACCGGACACCCTGCGCGGAGTGCGGCGGTCAGGGCGAGCGGTACTCGTCCTCGTCGAGCACGATCACCCGGTGCTGCTCGGCGGTGTCCGCCTCCGGGGCCTCCAGTTCCAGCTCCTCTTCGGGCTCGGGCCCGTCCTGAGGAGTCTCGTCGTGCAGGGGCCCGTCGTCCGAGGGGTCCTGGATCGCGATGTCGGTCATGGCGCCTCCCAGGCGCGATGGAGTGGGTCCGCTCACTGAGCGTAGAAGCCCGGGCTCCGGACCGCGCCCCGGCGCACCGCCGCGGCCGGGTTCCGTCGGGCTCCGGCTGCCACGCTCGTAGCATCGTCGTCATGAGCGCAGTGGACGACATGCCCCAGACCCCCCGTTCCAGCCCCGACGGCGCTGCCGTCGACCCCGGCGCCGGTGCGGTGCCGCGGCCGCTGCAGCCGGTGCAGGTGCCCGGGTGCGGGCTGACCGTGGCCGCGGTGCAACCCGAGCGGGAGGGGCTGCCACCTGCGGTGTTCGTGCACGGGCTGGGCGGGTCGACACAGAACTGGTCACTGCTGATGGACCGGCTCGCCGGGGACGTCGACGGCCAGGCCGTCGACCTGCCCGGGTTCGGCCAGTCCCCGCCGCCGGATCACGGCGACCTGTCGGTGACGGCCCATATGCGCGCCGTCGTCGACTACCTGGAACTGGCCGATCGCGGCCCGGTGCACCTGTTCGGCAACTCGCTGGGCGGGGCGGTGGCCACCCGGCTGGCGGCGCTGCGTCCGGACCTGGTCCGGACGCTGACGCTGATCTCGCCGGCGCTGCCCGAGCTGCCCCCGCAGCGCACCGCGCTGCCGACCGCGCTGCTGGCGATGCCGGGAGTGCCCGCACTGTTCGGGCGGCTCACCCGGAATGCTCCGGCCGACCAGCAGACCGAGGCACTGCTGGAGCTCTGCTACGGCGATCCTGGGCAGATCGACGCGGAACGCAGGGCCCAGATGGTCGCCGAGTACCAGCGCCGGATGGCGCTCCCGTACTCGCTGGACGTGCTGTCGGGGACGGCGCGCGGGATCGTCCGCGCCTACACCGAGCGCGGCGAGCAGTCGCTGTGGCGGCAGGCCCAGCAGGTGCGGGTGCCGGTGCTGCTGGTGTACGGGCTGCGGGACAAGCTGGTCTCGTACCGGATGGCGCGACGGGCCGGGCAGGCCTTCTCCGACTCGCGCCTGCTGGTGCTCCCGGAGGCCGGGCACGTGGCGATGATGGAGTACCCAGAGCTGGTCGCGGCACAGTTCCGCGAGTTGCTGACGGCGGTGCCGACGCGGGTGGGCTGAGCGGCCGTCCCTGCGCCGGTGTCCCGGGATGCGCGCCCTGGCTGCAGGCCTGGGCCGCGCTGTGGGCCGGCTGAGCGTGGATCAGCCGTAGACGGCGCGGCAGGTCGCCTCCTGGCTGCTGCCGGGAGACCAGCCGGCGTAGTGCAGGCCCAGGTCGCAGACGGTGGCCGGGCGCTCGGGCTCGGGCGACCGGCGGGGCCGGGCGCGGTCGCGACCGTCGTCGTGGTCCTCCCCGCGTTCGGCGCCGTGCCCGGCCGGGTGTCCGACGCCGTGGTGGTCGCCGCGGTCGTCGCCATGACCGCCGTCGTTGCGCGCGGGGCGTGCGTCGGGCATGGCCGGTGGGCTCGCCGGGGCCGGGTCGGCGACGGCCAGGCCGCGCACCGCGGGCTGCTGGCTCGGCGCCGCGGTGGTGCCGGGCGGTGGCAGAGCGGCGGCGCCGGGCGGCGGATGCGGCGACGGCAGGGCGGACGACAGACGTGGGGACGCCGAGCAGCCGGCGGCGAGGACACCGGCACAGAGCAGGACCAGAGCCAGGGTCGGGGACGTGCGGCGGGGCATCGGCGACCTCCAGGGCGACGGGGGCGCACCTCGCCCTTCGGGGGCAACGACTCAGCCGGGGTCGGGTTACCCCGCGCGTGGTGGCGCGGGTTGCGGCAGTGGCGGGTGCGAGGGGTGCGCCAGCCGCGACGGGTGCGCCGGACGCGATAGGTGAGCGCAACGCCGCAGGATGCCGGGGGTTTCGGGGGTTCACTCCTTCGGGTGGTGCGAGTCGGATTGGCCGACTGGTGGTCAGCGGCCGGACGTAGTTTCGTCCCGCCGGGCCGAACAGGCGTCGGAGCGGTCTCGGGGGCGCAGCCAGGGGCCGCACGCATCCAGCTCTGCTGGATCGCATCCATCACATCCATCACATCCATCACGGCCATCCATCGGGCCCATGAGGGCCACGACGTCTCCTGGGAGGTTCCATGCGCATCGCCCTGCTCACCGAGAGTGCCTTTCCCAGTGCGAGGAGTGCCGAGGGTGGCTGGTGCGACCGGCTCACCCAGGGGCTCCCTGAGCACGAGTTCGAGCTGTTCGCCCTGGGCACGGGCCGCCGTGCCGTGGGGGATGTCCCGTTGCCGGCCGAACTGCCGCCGGCCCGGCTGTCGGCGTTATGGCACAGCGCTCCGGCCCCGGCGGTGCTGCGCGGGCTCGGACGGCGCCGGGCCCTGGCCGCCTACCGGGCGCTGCTGCGCTCGCTGGTCGAGCCCGGCGAGGAGAGCGGCTTCGGCCCCGCGCTGTACGCGCTGGCGGCGGCCGGGCGCGGCGGCGGGCTGCCGGCAGTGCTGCGCTCGGGAGCCGCGCTGCGCGCGGTCGAGGAGGCCTGGCAGGCTCCCGGCGCGTTCGGCGCGGCAGGGACCGGGGCGGCCGGCGAACCGCTGGTCCGGGACGCGCTGGTCGCCACCGACCTGCTGGAACGGTGCCTGCGGCCGCTGTCCGCGCCCTGGTATCCGGCCCCCGGGCGGGCCCCCGGACGCCGTGCCGATACCGGCGTCCCCGGCACCGCCGTCCCGCGTGGCGGAGCCGGCCTCCACGGTGGGACCGGGCCCGGGCTCGCCGAGGTGGACCTGTGCCATGCGGTGGGCGGCGGGCCGGCCGTCCTGCCCGGGCTGCTGGCCAAGCACTTCTACGGCATACCCCTGATCATCACCGAGCACAGCCTGCACCTTCGCGAACGGGCCCGCGGCTACCGCGACGCGCCGTATCGCTGGCCGGTGCGGGCGCTGCTGCTCGCCTTCTTCCGCCTGCTGGCCCGGGAGGGCTACCAGCAGGCCGGGCTGATCACTCCCGGCAGCGGCTACGACCGCCGCTGGCAGCTCCACTGCGGCGCCGACCCGGACACCATCCGGGTCGTCTACGAGGGCACCGAGCAGGCGGACCGCCCGGCCGCCGGTGCCGAGCCGGAGGCCCCGACGCTGGCCTGGTCCGGGCCGCTGGAGCCGCGCGCCGGGCTGGAGGACATGCTCCAGGCGTTCGCACTGCTGCGCGCCGAGGTCCCGGAGGCGCTGCTGCGCGTCCACGGGGAGGCCCGCTCCGGTGCCGAACCGTACGCGGAGCACTGCCGTGCGCTGGCCGGGACGCTGTTCCCGGCGGACGAGGACGCGGTGCTGTTCGAGGGCCGGCCGGAGGGCCAGCGGACGGTGCACGAAGGCGGCACGGTGCTGGTGTTCTCCGGCGTCGACGGCCCCGCGCCCCGGCTGCTGGCCGAGGCCATGCTCAGCGGACGCCCGCTGGTGGCGACCGATGTCGGCGCGGCCAGAGAAGTCGTCGGCCCGACCGGCCTGCTGGTGCCGGCCGGCGACCCGCGCGCCCTGGCCGCGGCCTGCGCCGCGCTGCTCCGTGACCAGGAGCGCCGGGTCCGGCTCGGCAGCGCGGGACGGCTGCGGGCCCAGGAGCTCTACGCGGTGGAGCCTGCGGCGACCGCCTTCCGCGAGCTGTATCTGGAGCTGGTGTCGCACTGCCCGGGCCCGGCCTCGCGCCCGGTGGCGTCCGGTGCCACCCGGCAGCCGTTCAGCCGTCCGGCGGAGCTCTGGGCCGGTGCCGGATGAACGGACCCCGCCGCCGGGATCGCTCCTCGCGGGGCCGGGACCGACCGGTGACCGCGCAACCGGCTCCGGCCTGGTCGGCCGCCCAGCCGCGCCCCGACCTGCCCGCGCGGTCCGGTGGCCCGACGGCCACCGCCGACCCGGTCCACGATCTGCTGGAACGACATCTGACGCTCTGTGAGTCCGCCGTCCACCCGCTGGAGATCGCGGCAGAGCTGGAGGCCGTCGGGATAGGGCCGAGCACGGCCGCGCGCTACCGCCATGCGGACGTCTTCTCGCTCGCCGAGGAACTGTTCGCCCGGGTGCCACGCCGTCCGGGTGCGCTCCGGGTGCCGCCGCCGCAGAGCCCGTGGCGTCGCCGGGCCCGACCGGCGCTGCTCGCCGCCCTGCTCTACCTGCTCCCCTGCGCCGCGCTGCGGCTGGCCCGGTACACCGGGGGCGGCGACCGGGGGCTCGGGGTCGGCCTCACCGTCGCCGTGCTCTTCGCGCTGGCCGCGGCCGCGGGCGCGGGCCGGGGACAGACCTTCGCGGCCCGCTTCGGATTCGCCGTCGGCATGGCCGCGCTGCTCGCGCTCAGCACCCTCGGCGGCGCGAGCCCGGCCCTTTCCGCCGCGCTGGCCTGCGGTCTCGGCGCGGCCGAGTGGTGCGCGCGCTGGTTCCGGCACATCGGCTGGGGCCATCTCGGCGCGGCGCGGTCCCAGGTGCAGTTCCGGATGCGGATGCGCCCGGTGCTCCCGGTTGCGGTGGCGCTGTACCTGGCGGCGCTCTCGGCGCTGACCTTCGCCGCGCTCGCGGTGGAGCACCGCCGCGTTGCCGGTGCCGGCATCGCCGCCGCGGTGGTCGGCGCCGACGGGACGGCCTGGTCGGTGCAGGAGTGCACCGGCACGGTGCTGCTGCTGGTGCTGCTGCTCTGGCGCTGCGACCGGAGGGCGGAGGCGCTGGCGGCGCTGCTCGGCACGCTGGCCTCGGTCGGGGTGGCCGCGGCGGTGCTGCGCACCCCGCTGTCCTGGTCCATACCGGCGCCGACTCCGGCACTGCTGTGGGGCTGCGGCACGGCCGCGGCCCTGCTGCTGCCGTACGCCTGGGTGGTGCTGCTGCGCCCGCAGTCGCACCGGGACCCGGCCGCCACCCGTCAGTCCGCTCATCACACGCACATCGCGGGGCCCGACCGGCCCCGCTCAAGGAAGGACACGTCATGAGAGTGCTGCTGCTGGGCGCCGATGGATTCATCGGCCGTCGCGTCGCCGACCGCCTCTTCGCCGACCCGGAGCTGCAGGTGACCGTGCTGGGCCGGCGGGACACCGCGGACATCCGGTTCGATCTCGCCGCCGGCAGCCCCGGTGCGCTCGCCCGTTTCCTGGACGCGGTGCTGCCCCGGGTGGTGGTGAACTGCTCCGGCGCGACCTACGGCACCCCGCGCGAGCTGGTGCGGGCCAACACCCAGGCGGTGGCCACCGTCTGCGAGGCGATCCGGCGCAGCCACGACCCGGCCCGGCTGGTCCAGATCGGTTCCGCGGCCGAGTACGGCCCGGTGCCCATCGGTACCGCCACCGCCGAGACCGCCGAGCCGCGTCCGGTCGGCCCGTACGGGGTGACCAAGCTGGCCGGGACCGAACTGGCGCTGTCCTCGGGACTGGACGCGGTGGTGCTGCGGATCTTCGACGTGGTGGGCCCCGGTGTCCCGGCCGGGTCGATGTTCGGCCGCCTGTCGGAGGGGCTGCGCCGGGCCCTGGAGCGCGGCGAGCCACAGGTCAGGGCGGCCGACCTGTCCGCATTCCGAGATTTCGTGGACGTCAGGGACGTCGCCCGCGCGGTGCAGGCCGCCGCGGTCTCGGCCGCGACCGGGGTGATCAACATCGGCGGCGGCAGCGGGGTGCGGATGCGTGACGCTGCTCACCTGCTGGTGCGGGCCTCGGGCTTCGAGGGCCGGCTGATGGAGGAGGCCCGCAGCCCGATCCCCGGCGCCGACGGCGCGGACCGCCCGGCCGAGGTGCTGTGGCGGCAGGCCGACATCCGCACCGCGCGCGAGCGTCTGGGCTGGCGGCCCAGGGTCCCGCTGGAGGAGTCGCTGGCGGACATCTGGATGGAGACCGCCTGTCGGGTCTGAGCTTTACCGTCCGGGCCGACGTCTCACCGGGTGTCTCGCACCTCGGACTCGGGGGTCTGGAATAGCGCACGGCGTGGCACTGTTGGCGGAGAAAACCCGTACTGACGACTAACGGAGTCACCCGTGTCGCTGCCACCCCTGGTCGAGCCGGCCGCCGAGCTCAGCGTGGACGAGGTCCGCAGGTACTCCCGCCACCTGATCATCCCGGATGTCGGGATGGCCGGGCAGAAGCGGTTGAAGAACGCCAAGGTGCTCTGCGTGGGCGCGGGCGGCCTGGGCTCGCCCGCGCTGATGTACCTCGCCGCGGCGGGCGTCGGCACGCTCGGCATCGTCGAGTTCGACACCGTCGACGAGTCCAACCTCCAGCGCCAGATCATCCACGGCCAGTCCGACATCGGCCGCTCCAAGGGCGAGTCCGCGCGCGACTCGGTCAAGGAGATCAACCCCTACGTCAACGTCATCCTGCACGAGACCCGCCTGGACGTGGACAACGTCAAGGAGATCTTCGCGCAGTACGACCTGATCGTCGACGGCACCGACAACTTCGCCACCCGCTACCTGGTGAACGACGCGGCGGTGCTGCTGGGCAAGCCCTACGTCTGGGGTTCGATCTACCGTTTCGACGGCCAGGCCAGCGTGTTCTGGGCCGAGCACGGCCCCTGCTACCGATGCCTCTACCCGGAGGCCCCGCCGCCCGGCATGGTGCCCTCCTGCGCCGAGGGCGGCGTGCTCGGCGTGCTGTGCGCGTCCATCGGCTCGATCCAGGTCACCGAGGCCATCAAGCTGCTGGCCGGCGTCGGCGAGCCGCTGGTCGGCCGTCTGATGATCTACGACGCCCTGGAGATGCAGTACCGCCAGGTCAAGGTCCGCAAGGACCCGAACTGCGCGCTCTGCGGCGAGAACCCGACCGTCACCGACCTGATCGACTACGAGGCCTTCTGCGGCGTCGTCAGCGAGGAGGCGCAGGCGGCGGCGCTGGGCTCGACCATCACGCCCAAGCAGCTGAAGCAGTGGCAGGACGACAAGGAGGACATCTTCCTCGTCGACGTCCGCGAGCCCGGCGAGTTCGAGATCGTCAGCATCCCGGGTGCCGTGCTGATCCCCAAGGGCGAGTTCCTGATGGGCGACGCGCTGGGGCGGATGCCGCAGGACAAGAAGATCGTGCTGCACTGCAAGACCGGGGTGCGCTCCGCGGAGGTGCTGGCGGTGCTGCACTCGGCGGGGTTCGCTGACGCGGTGCACGTGGGTGGCGGCGTGATCGGGTGGGTCAACACGGTTGAGCCAGAGAAGCCGGTGTACTAAGGCCCTTTTGTGGGCGCGGGGAACTGTTCTGCTGGACCTGTGCGTAGTGCATGGTTGGCAGCGCAGTTCCCCGCGCCCCTTTGTGTGCCTGGCTGAGGCTTAGAGGGCTTCTTTGCGCTGGAGGTAGGCGAAGGCGATCCAGCCGGGCAGGACCGGCAGCCAGAAGGTCAGCAGCCGGAACAGCAGCACGGCCGGGGCCGCGACCGCCCACGGCAGCCCCGCGCCGGTGAGGCCGGCGATCAGCAGGGTCTCGATGGCCCCGATACCGCCCGGGGTCGGTACGGCGGAGCCGGCGGCGTTGCCCGCCAGGTAGATCACCGCGATGGTGGCGAAGGGGAGCTCGCCGCCGAACGCGTGCAGGCTGGTGTCCAGGCAGGCGACGAAGGCCAGCGACACCAGGATGATGCCGCCGAAGCCGGTGGCCAGCTTGCTGGGCGAGCGCAGCAGGTCGAGCATCCGCGGCACCACCCCGACGAACAGGGTCTTCACCCGGGTCAGCAGCCAGCGCCGCAGCGGCGGGATGGCTGCTCCGACCAGCACCAGTACCGCCGCCACCAGCAGCCCGGCGATCACGGTCCGCGAGGACGGGATGTCCGAGCTGCTGCCGGTGCCGGCGACGAAGCCGAAGCCGAGCAGGAGCAGGATGTGCATCCCCAGGCCGACCAGCTGGGAGGCGCCGACGCTGGCCACCGCCTGGCCCGGACGGACCCCGGCCCGCTGCAGGAAGCGCGCGTTCAGGGCGACTCCGCCGACCGCGGCCGGAGCCACCAGCTTCACGAAGGATCCGGCGATCTGGGCGAACAGGGTCCGCCAGAACGGCAGTTGCTCCGGGACGAAGCCGGCCAGGCTCATCGCCGCGCCGACGTAGCTGAGGGCCGAGGCGGCCAGGGCCACCAGCATCCACATCCAGTTGGCGTGGCTGAAGGCGGTGACCGGGTTGCTCTTGGCCAGCTGGCCGAGCAGCAGATAGGCGGCGAAGGCCCCGGCGACGATGCTGATCAGGGTCTTCGGCTTGAGCCGCTGCAGCCGCGCGGGTTCCACCGGTGCCTGCGGGACGACCTCCAGGATCTGCTCGCGGATCTCGGACAGGAAGTCCTGCGGCACCGGGTTCTCCGCGAGCGCGTCCTCGACCTTGACCCCGGCCTTGATCTGCTCCGCGTGCACGGCGTCCACGGCCGCCTTGCGGGTCCGGTTGTGCTGCCGCAGCGCGAGCCGGGTGGAGCGGCTGAGGCCGACCGGCTGCAGCAGCGGCAGCGCTCCGGCGGTGCGTTCGGAGCCGAGCACGGCGTTGGCGGAGGCGACCGCGCGTTCCGGTCCGACCCGCAGCGCCAGCGTGGTGAGCAGCTGGGCCAGGTCCATCCGCAGGGTCAGGTCGCCGGCCGCGATGTCGCCGCCGGCCAGGTTGATCAGGCAGATCCCGCCCTGCTCGGTGACCAGCAGGGACTCGCCGGTGAGCCGGCGGTGCGCGATCCGGCGGTCGTGCAGCGCCTTCACCGAGGTCCAGGCGTCGGCCAGGACCTGGTCGGTCAGCTCCTCCTCGGCGCAGCCGTCCAGGGAGCGGCCCTCGACCCGCTCGTAGACCAGGATCACCGCGTCCGGGCCCAGTTCCGAGGTGGCGATCAGCCGGGGTGAGTGCGCCCCGGCGGCGTTGGCGGCGTAGGCGATCAGGGCTTCCTGCTCCAGGGCCTGCCGCAGTGACTGCGGGCTGGAGCGGACCGCGACGGTGCGCAGCTGCAGCCGCCGCCAGAGCCGGTAGAAGAAGCCGGAGGCCTGCTGTTCCCGGTCGATGACGTGGACGTCCAGCGGGGAGGCCGACTCCTGGACGACCAGGTAGCGGCGGGTGCCCTCGGGGCCGTCGGGCGAGCGGTGCGCGCTGACCGGGGCGAAGCCGACCTTGCGCAGGCCCGCCAGCAGGGTCTCGCCGGTGGGCCGGACGTTCGGGGTGCCGACGGCGTAGAGGGTGCCGTAGGCGACGGTCAGGCCGAGCAGGATGGTTACTGCAATGGACAGCGGTGTGGTGTTGAGGTTGATCAGTTCGGACAGCGCGTCGAGCAGCACCACCGCCCACAGGGCGACCCGCCAGCGCGGGCGGCTGGCCATGCCGACCGCCGTCATGTAGGCGATGACCGGGGTGAGATAGCCGTGCACCGGGTCGGTGACCGCGCCGTTGGGGAGGTTCTGGGTCAGCGCGGCCGAGACCGAGGAGGGGGCGGACTTGACCACCCACAGGTCCACGGCCAGCGAGATGCCGTGCGCGAGCACGGCGGCGAGCACCCCGTCGGCGACCCGCAGTCCGTCGCGTTTGATCAGCCGCTCCACCGCGAAGGCGAGCGGCACGATCAGCACTGCGGCGGTGGAGAGGAAGCTGGTGATGGTGGTCAGTGCGCTGGGGACCTTCTTGGTCCCGGCCGCGATGTCGAGCTGCAGTCCGTTGGTGGTGGACTGGGCGATGCCCGCGATGACCAGGACCGCCGCCACTCCGAGGACCCCGAGCAGGAAGCGGATCAGGTCGGCGGGACGGTGCACCCTGGCGGTGAGCAGCGGCTCGTCCACGGACACGTGGGTGGCCGGGCGGGGCACCGCGGTCGGCGACCGCGGATGCTTGACCAGGTCGACCGGCGGCGTCGGCGGGGGCGGGTCGGCTGGTCGGACCGGCTCGTCGTCCGTACCGTTGTCCATGGCGCTGTCCTGGGGCATCACTCCGGAAGCGTTCGCCGCCTGGTCGGCGCTCGCGCTCGATCCGGTCATCTGACGTATGCCTTCTGGTCGCCTGTCACCGACCCTTCTAAGGGTGGCATGGGTGGGAGGTGCGCGTTGCCGCCAGGTCCTGGGCAGTGAACCCTCGGCGGATGCTACATTCCTCCGCCCGGGTGAGCGAGGACGTACCGGGCCGGTACCACTCGTACGTGTCTGGCCGTACGGGTCCGGCGCCCCGGGGCCGGGAGCGGTGTCGGGGGTGTGCGGAACAATGCGCGGGTGACCGATGACGAGGAGTCCCAGCCGCTGCCGCCGTTCGCGGAGCGGGTGCTTGAGCTGACGGAACAGATCCCCGCCGGGCGGGTGATGACCTACGGCGACGTCGCCGAGTACCTGGAGCAGGGCGGGCCGCGCCAGGTCGGGCGGGTGATGGCGCTGTACGGCGGGGCCGTGCCGTGGTGGCGGGTGGTGCGCGCGGACGGCGCGCTGCTGCCGGGGCACGAGCTGCGGGCGCTGGAGCAGTACCGGGTCGAGGGGACGCCGCTGCGCAGTGTGCGCGGTCGCGGCCCGGCCCGTGGCTCCGGCGCGGCCGAGGACCTGCCCCGGGTCGACCTGGCCCGGGCCCGGTGGGACGGCGGCTGAGGCGTTCGGCACGCCGACGCGTCCGGCACGGAGGCGGGCGGTGCGGGTCCGCCTCGCGGGACCGGCGCGCGGGTCAGGTGTGCCGGGGGGAATCTGCCCGGAAACGGGGACAACAGGGGGACCGACGGGGGAGGATCGTAGGCTCGCGGTAGCGGGAGACGCCTGAGGCGGCCTCCCCGGCCCTGCCGCGACCGCACTTCCCCTGGATCCTGCCGATGACCTCCCAGCCTGTCACCACCGTGCGCGGGGGTGCGTACCGCCTGGTGCGCGACCCGCTCCGACCGCCCGTACCGCCGGTGCTCGACGCCTACCAGCAGGCCGTCGTCGACCACCGGGGCGGGCCGCTGCTGGTGCTCGCGGGGCCCGGTACCGGCAAGACCACCACGCTGGTGGAGGCGGTCGGCCGGCGGCTGGCCGAGGGCGTCGCGCCCGAGGAGATCCTGGTGCTGACCTTCGGCCGGAAGGCGGCGGTGGAGCTGCGGGACCGGATGGCCGCCCGCGCCGGGGCGGCCGACGGCGGGACGCCGCAGGCCACCACCTTCCACTCGTTCTGTTACGCCCTGCTCCGGGCGCACCAGGACGCCGAGCTGTTCGCCGAGCCGGTCCGGCTGCTCTCCGGCCCCGAGCAGGACGTGATGGTCCGCGACCTGCTGGCGGGCGGGGCCGAGGACGCCAGGGCCGGTCTGGGCATTCACTGGCCGGACGAGCTGCGGGCCTGCCTGACCACCAGGGGCTTCGCCGACGAGGTCCGGGCGGTGCTGGCCCGCGCCCGCGAGCTGGGCCTCGGCGAGGACGAGCTGCGGCGCTTCGCGGCCGGTGTCGGCCGCCCGGACTGGCTGGCCGCCGCCGACTTCCTGGCCCAGTACCTCGACGTGCTCGACCTGTACGGGGCGCTGGACTACTCGGAGCTGGTGCACCGCGCGGTGCTGCTCGCCGAGCGCCCGGAGGTCCGCGCCCAGCTGCGGGGCCGGTACCGGGTGGTGTTCGTGGACGAGTACCAGGACACCGACCCGGCCCAGGTACGGCTGCTGCACGCGCTCGCCGACGACGGCGCCGAGCTGGTCGCGTTCGGCGACCCGGACCAGTCGATCTACGCGTTCCGCGGCGCGGACGTCAACGGGATCCTCGACTTCCCGCAGGACTTTCCGCAGGCGGACGGCAGTCCGGCGCCGGTCAGGGTGCTGCGGGTGTCGCGCCGCTCCGGCGCGACCCTGCTGGCGTCGACCCGCGCGGTCACCGAGCGGATGCCGACCGGGCGGCTGCCGCTCGCCGCGCTGCGGCAGCACCGGCAGCTGATCCCGGCCCGGGACGGCGGCTCGGTCGAGGTCTACACCTACCCCACGCCCGGCTCGGAGCTGGACAACATCGCGGACCTGCTGCGCCGGGCGCACCTGGAGGACGGCGTCCCCTGGGGCGAGATGGCGGTGCTGGTCCGGGCCGGCGGCCGCTCCATCCCCGGTATGCGCCGGGCCCTGACCGCGGCCGGGGTCCCGCTGGAGGTCGACGGCGACGACCTGCCACTGCACCTGGAACCCGCGGTGGCGCCGATCCTGACCGCGCTGCGGGTCTGCGCGGTGGGCGCGGTACGCGAGCGCGCCGGCGCGGCGCCGGGCGCCTGGCCGGGCGCCGAGCCTGCTTCGGAGCCGGAGTCCGAGCCGGCGTCCGGGCGGGAGCCCGCGTGGGAGTCCCAGCCGGGCCCGCGGGCGGACGACCCGCTGACCACCGAGCTCGCGCAGACGCTGCTCACCGGCCCGCTCGGCGGCCTGGACGGCGCCGACCTGCGCCGCCTGGGCCGGGCCCTGCGCGAGGAGGAGCGGGCGGCGGTCCGGTCCGGTCGGCAGTCGGCGCCGGGCGAGCGGCCGCGGCCCGTCCCCGCGGCCGACGTGCTGATCCGGGCGGCGCTCGCGGAGCCCGAGCGGCTGGTCACCCTGGACCGCTCGTTCGCCGGGCGCGCCCTGCACCTGGGCCTGCTGCTGCGCAAGGTCCGCGAGATGCTCGCCGGCGGCGCCTCCGCCGAGGAGGCGCTGTGGGCGCTGTGGGAGGGGTCGGAGCGCTGGCGCCGCCGACTGGAGACGGCGGCACTGCGCCCCGGTGCCGCGGGCCGCAACGCCGACCGCGACCTGGACGCCGTCTGCGCCCTGTTCGAGATCGCGGCCCGCGCCGAGGAACGGGTCCGGGGCCCGCGCGGCGCGCTCAACCTGCTGGCCGAGCTGGAACAGCAGGACATCGCGGCGGACACCCTGTCCGGCCGGACCGTCCGTCCGGACGCGGTCCGGCTGCTCACCGCGCACCGGTCCAAGGGTCTTGAGTGGCGGGTGGTGGTCGTCGCCGGGGTCCAGGAGGGCCTGTGGCCGGACCTGCGCCGCCGGGGCTCGCTGCTGGAGGCGGACCGGATCGGCCGCTCCGGGCTGGCCGACCCGCTGACCCCGGGGGCGCTGCTGTCCGAGGAGCGCCGGCTCTTCTACGTCGCGGTCACCCGGGCGAAGGAGCGGCTGATCGTCACCGCGGTGAAGGCCCCGGCCGAGGACGGCGACGAGCCGTCCCGGTTCCTGCGCGAGCTCTACCGCGAGCGGCCGGACGGCAGCCGGGTCCCGGACGTGCGGGTGGAGGACGTCACGCATCGGCCGCGCCGCCCGCTCGCGGTCGCCGCGCTGGTCGCCGAGCTGCGCGCGACCGTCGTGGACCCGGCGCGCAGTCCGGAGCTGCGGGAGGCGGCGGCGGAGCGGCTGACCCGGCTGGCCGCGCTGGCCGACGAGGACGGCCTGCCGCTGGTGCCCTCGGCGCATCCCCGGCGCTGGTGGGGGATGGCGGAACCGACCGAGAACGCCGTGCCGGTCCGCGATCCGGACGAACCGCTGCGGCTCTCCGGCAGCGCGCTGGCGCAGGTGAACAGCTGCGGGCTGCAGTGGTTCCTGGGCCGCGAGGTGCACGCCGAGCAGGCGTCCAGCGGAGCGCAGGGCTTCGGCAACGTGGTGCACGTGCTGGCCGAGCAGGTCGGCGCCGGGCACACCCCGCCCGACCTGGGCGTGCTGATGGAGCGGCTGGACACGGTTTGGGACGCTCTGGCCTTCGACGCGCCGTGGAAGTCCGAGCAGCAGAAGGGCGAGGCGCGGGCCGCGCTGGAACGCTTCCTGAACTGGCACGCGGGCGAGCGCGGCCGGGTGCCGGTGGCCACCGAGCACCCGTTCGAGGTGGATCTGAAGGTCGGCGAGCAGCTGATCCGGATCCGGGGCAGCATGGACCGGGTCGAACAGGACGGGGCCACCGGCGCCGCCTTCGTGGTCGACTTCAAGACCGGCAAACGGGTCGTGTCCAGCTCCGACCTGCTCACCGATCCGCAGCTGGGGGTGTACCAGCTGGCGGTGCGCGAGGGCGCGCTGGACCAGCTGGACGCCTTCGCCGGGCAGCCCGCGGAGCCCGGTGGCGCGGAGCTGGTCCAGCTCCGGCAGCCGGCCGGGCGGGCCGACGAGGACCGGCCCAAGGTCCAGGCGCAGCCCTCGATCGGGCCGGACGCCGCCTGGATCGAGGGTCTGCTGGCCGAGGCCGCCGACCGCGTGGTCAACGAGCGCTTCACCCCGACCGTCGGCCCGGCCTGCGAGACCTGCTCGTTCCGGCGCAGCTGCAGCGGCCGCCCGGAGGGGCGGCAGGTGGTGGAGTGAGCGGTGGCCGCGTGAGCAGGGTCACGGGCGGGGGCGAGGTCGGCGGACGGTTTCGGGTGCGTCGGTGTCAGTGCCGACCGCTAGCGTTCCTCGGGTGAGTCCAGCCCTCAACAGCCCCGAGCAGCTCAACGAGCTCCTCGGCATCCCCTTCACCGCGGAGCAGACGCGCGCGATCACCGCGCCGCTCGCCCCCGCGGTGATCGTCGCGGGCGCGGGCTCGGGCAAGACCACGGTGATGGCCGCCCGGGTGGTCTGGCTGGTCGGCACCGGACAGGTCCGGCCCGAGCAGGTGCTGGGGCTGACCTTCACCAACAAGGCCGCCGGGGAACTCGCCGAGCGGGTCCGCCGCTCGCTGACGCAGGCCGGCGTGGTGGACCTCGACCCGGCCGCGGCCGACGACGTCCTCGGCGAGCCGGAGATCTCCACCTACCACGCCTTCGCCGGGCGGCTGCTCAAGGACCACGGCCTGCGGATCGGGCTGGAGCCCGACGTCCGGCTGCTGGCCGACGCCACCCGCTACCAGCTCGCGGCCCGGGTGCTGCGCCAGGCCCCTGGTCCCTACCCGGCGCTGACCAACAGCTTCTCCACCCTGATCGCCGAGCTGCTGACGCTGGACGGCGAGCTGTCCGAGCACCTGGTCGACCCGGCGGACCTGCAGGCCTACGACACCGCGCTGCTCACCGAGCTGGCCGGGGCGAAGCTCGGCAACGAGGAGTTGCGCAAGGTGCCGCGGGCCGCGGCCGCCCGGCTGGAGCTCGCCGAGCTGGTCGCCCGCTACCGGCGCCGCAAGCAGGAGTCCGGGCTGATGGACTTCGGCGACCAGATCGCCGCCTGCGCGCGGCTCGCGCAGGGCAGCGCCGAGGTGGGCCGCCAGCTCCGCGAGCAGTTCCAGGTGGTGCTGCTGGACGAGTACCAGGACACCTCGGTCGCCCAGCGGCTGCTGCTCGCCGGCCTGTTCGGGCAGAGCGGGCTGCACGGCGGCGGGCATCCGGTCACCGCCGTCGGCGACCCCTGCCAGGCCATCTACGGCTGGCGCGGGGCCTCGGTCGCCAACCTGGACGACTTCCCCCGGCACTTCCCCAACCCGGACGGCAGCCCCGCCGCCCGCTACGCGCTCAGCGAGAACCGCCGCAGCGGCGGCCGGCTGCTGGAGTTCGCCAACGGGCTGGCTGCGCCGCTGCGGGAGATGCACGAGGGCGTCGAAGCGCTGCGCCCGGGGCCGGGCGCCGAGCACGCGGGGGTGCTGCGCTGCGCGCTGCTGGACACCCACGACGAGGAGGTCCGCTGGCTGGCCGACTCCATCGCGCACCTGGTGCACACCGGTACCCCGCCGGGCCGGATCGCGGTGCTCTGCCGGGCCGGGCGGGAGCTGTTCCCCGATGTGCACGCGGCGCTGGTGGCCAGGGACGTCCCGGTGGAGGTGGTCGGACTGTCCGGACTGCTGCACCTGCCCGAGGTGGCCGACCTGGTCGCCACCTGCGAGGTGCTGCAGGACCCGACGGCCAATGCCGCGCTGGTCCGGCTGCTGGTCGGCCCGCGCTGGCGGATCGGCCCGCGCGACCTGGCGCTGCTGGGCCGCCGGGCCGCCGAGCTGGTCCGCGTGCACGGCGACGACGCCGACCAGGACCGGCTGGCCGGCGCGGTCGCGGGTACCGACCCCACCGAGGTGGTCTCGCTCGCGGACGCGCTGGAGACCTTCCTGCTGCCCTCGGACGGCCGCCGCGGCGGGGCGGGCGAGCTGCCGTTCTCCGAGGAGGCCCGGGCCCGCTTCGCCGCCCTCGCCGCCGAGATCCGCGAGCTGCGGCGGGCGCTGGCCGAGCCGCTGATGGACGTGCTGCACCGGATCCTCGCGGTCACCGGTCTTGAGGTGGAGCTCTCCGCCTCCCCGCACGCGCTGGCGTCGCGCCGCAGGGAGACGCTGCACTCCTTCCTGGACGTCGCGGCCGGCTTCGCCGACCTGGACGGGGACCCCTCGCTGGCGGCCTTCCTGGGCTTCCTGCGCGCCGCCGAGGAGTACGACCGGGGCCTGGACACCAGCCTGCCCGGCGGCGACGACACCGTGAAGGTGCTGACCGCGCACAAGGCCAAGGGCCTGGAGTGGGACGTCGTGGCCGTCCCCGGGCTGGTCAAGGGGGTGTTCCCGGGGGAGCGCGGGCGGGAGCGCTGGACCAGCAGGGCCGAGGCGCTGCCGCACGCGCTGCGCGGTGACGGCGCGACGCTGCCCGGCACCCCGCCCTGGACCGGTCCCGGGATGAAGGCCTTCGCCGCCGAGATGAAGGCGCATGCCGCGACCGAGGAACTGCGGCTCGGCTATGTGGCCTTCACCCGGCCCCGGAACCTGCTGCTGGCCTCGGGCCACTGGTGGGGACCGGCCCAGAAGAAGCCGCGCGGGCCGTCGTCGTTCCTGGACGAACTGCGCGAGTACTGCGAGAGCCGCCCCGGGGCCGAGATCGAGGCCTGGGCGGAGCCGCCCGCCCCGGACGCGGAGAACCCGTCACTGGCCCGGACCGCCGACCACGCCTGGCCGCTGCCGCTGGACCGGGAGGCGCAGCGGGCCCGACGCGCGGCCGGGCTGCGCATTCTCGCCGGGCTGCGCAGCCCGGCCGGTCCGGCCGGCACCGGCTCCGACGGGCCCGGGTCCGGGCGCGGCCACGAGCCGCAGACCGGTGCCGGGTCCGAGCCGGAGCTGTTGCCGGAGCCGGAGCTGTTGCCGACGTTGGAGGACCAGCGGCTGGCGGCCTCCTGGGACCGGGATCTGGAGGCCCTGACAGGCGAACTGCTGCGTGCCCGCCGTACCGTCAGGGACGTCCCGCTGCCGGCCGCACTCACGGCCACCCAGCTGATGCGGATGGCCGAGGACCCGGAGGGCTTCGCCCGCGAGCTGGCCCGGCCGATGCCGAGGCCGCCGCAGCCTGCCGCGCGGCGCGGCACGCGGTTCCACGCCTGGGTGGAGGCCCGGTTCGAGCCGCTGCTGCTGCTCGGCGAGGACGCCCTGCCGGGCGCCGAGGACGAGGGCATCGAGGACGAGCGCGACCTGACCAGGCTCAAGGAGGCGTTCCTGCGCAGCCCCTACGCGGCCCGCACTCCGTACCGGGTCGAGGCCCCGTTCCAGCTGCTGCTGGCCGGCCGGGTGGTGCGCGGGCGGATCGACGCCGTCTACCGCACCGATGGGGACCGCACCGATGGGGACCGCACCGACGGGGACGGCGAGGGGTCCGCGTGCGGGCCCCGGTACGAGGTGGTCGACTGGAAGACCAACCAGCGGGAGACCGCCGACCCGCTGCAACTCGCCGTCTACCGGCTGGCCTGGGCCGAGTTGTGCGGAGTGCCGGTGGAGCGGGTCTCCGCGGCCTTTCTCTATGTCCGCAGCGGCAATGTGGTGCGGCCCGAACTGCTGCCCGGCCGCACGGAACTTGAACATCTCATGAGAGGCACTACTCCGAACGGGCTGACCATAGGCGGAGGAGCGATGAGAGATGCGTGAAAAGGCTGTGCAGCCTGTCCATTTCGTGCCTAATGTGGACCCAATAACCTGTCAACTTCGGTCCACTGAAAGCGCCTGAAAGAGTAAGCGGGTCACCCGCTGCCGCCAGTCAGTTCTTCGCCGGTCCGTCCTCCGCCAGTTCTGCCTCTGCCAGTTCTGCACCCGTCTGTACAGCGCCCGCAGGAGAAACGACGTTGAGACTCGCAGGAAGGTTCCGCCAGCTGACCCGTTGGAGTCGCGCCATATTGGTGCTGCCCTTGGTAGGCATCGTCCTGGTAATCGTGCTCGACCGCACCAGCGGCAATCCCGCCGTCACCTTCGAGCCGGCCCTCACCGCGGGCCCCGCGCTGGCCGCGGTGGTCAGCGGCCGCACCTGGTTCCCGCTGGCGATCGGCGGGGTGACCATCGGGGCCGCCTTCGTCCTCGCCGCCTATGACGGCACCATGCACGAGTCGGTGCACACGGCCAGCGTCTTCGCCATCGTGCTGATCGCGGTGATCGGCGCGACCAGCGTGCTGCTGCGCAACCGGCAGGAGAAGGCGCTCGCCGACGCGCGGCTGGTGTCGGAGGTCGCCCAGCGGGTGCTGCTGCGTCCCATCCCGGACCGGATCGGGCCGGTGCGGCCCGCGGTGCACTACGCGGCCGCCGCCGCGCACGCCCGGATCGGCGGGGACCTCTACGAGGTCGTGCAGACCCGCTACGGGGTCCGGGCCGTGATCGGCGACGTGCGCGGCAAGGGCCTGGGCGCGGTGGAGACGGCCGCAGCCGTGCTCGGCGCCTTCCGCGAGGCCGCGCACCAGGAGCCCGCCCTGGACCGGGTGGCCGGCTGGCTGGCCGACAGCCTGCACCGGGCGCTGCACGACAACGACCACGAGGGCACCGAGGAGGAGTTCGTCACCCTGGTGCTGGTCGGCATCGCCGCCGACCAGGTCGCCGAGATCGTCAACTGCGGCCACCCCGCGCCGATCCTGCTGCGCGGCGGCACTCCGGTGAGGCCGCTCGACCCGGAGTACCCGGTCCCGCCGCTGGGGGTGCTGGAGCCGGAGGAGGTACACCCGCCGGTGCTGCGGCTGCCGCTCCAGGACGGCGACCGGCTGCTGCTCTTCACCGACGGGGTGATCGAGGCCCGCGACCGCTGGGGCACCTTCTACCCGCTGGCCGAGCGGCTGCCGGACTGCGCGGTCGGCCCTGACCCGGGCGACGTTCTGCAGCGGCTGCACGAGGACGTCCGCCGCCATGTCGGCCGTCAGCTCGGCGACGACGCGGCGATGCTGCTGCTGCAGTACGCCCCAGTGGTCCCGGCTGTCGTGTCGGACCTCTCCCGCACCATCGGCCCGCCGCGCGGCAGCGCCGCCGACGGGGTCCGCTGACCGCCCCGGGCGGGCCGGCTCAGGGCTCCACCGCCCGTCGGGGCTCCACGTCCGCCGGGGCTCCACCGCCCGTCAGAGCTCGACCTCCAGCAGCAGCGGGCGATGGTCGGACACCCCGAGCACCGGGGTGCTGATCCCGCTCACCGCGCTGCGCGGCACCCCCACCGCCAGCACGTGGTCGAACTGCACCGAGGGCCGGTGCGCGGGATAGGTGGGGGTCCTGGCCAGGTCCCGCCAGCCGTGCAGCGAGGGGCGGCGCGGCAGCGGGGCCGCCCCGCGTGCCCGGATCCGCACGCTCCGGCGTGGATACCCCGCACGCCGGGCGCGTCCGGGCAGGCCCGCGTCCACCAGCGCCGCGCCGCCGAGTACCGTCCTGGGCACCGCGCCGACCAGGTTGAAGTCGCCGAGCAGCAGATAGGGCGCCGGCAGGTCGGCGATCCAGCGGCGGATGCCGGCCAGCTGCCCCATGTTCCAGCCGGGGACGAACGAGAGATGCGCCGCGACCACGGTGAAGGGACCGCTGTCCGCCTCCAGCACGGCGGCCACGGCCGCCCTGGGCTCGTCCGGGACGGGGGTGAGCCCGCGCCGGCCGGCGACCCGCAGCGGCAGGCCGAACGGGGCCGGGCGGAACCGGCGGGCCCGCCACTGGTGCACCGGCAGCCGGGTGATCAGCGCGGTCCCGTAGGAGGGGGTGCCGCTGCCGCTGTCGACCTCGTCCGGCCCGTAGAGCCGCAGCTCCGGCACCTCGGGATCGTGGATCCAGCCGGCCACCGGGGCCGGCCTGCCGTGCAGCGCGGCGGCGAAGCGCCAGTCCGCCGCACCGATCGCCTTGGCCGCGACGGCGGCCTGGTCCACCAGGCCGGAACGCTCCTGGTACCGGTCGACCTCCTGCAGGGCGAGGACGTCGGCGTCGAGCGCGGCGATGGCCTCGGCCAGCGGTGCGGCCGGGTCGCGCGGGAGGGGGAGGGGGCGGCCGCCCGGGTCCAGCGGCTGACCGTGCAACAGGTTGAAGGTGGCGACACGGAGATGGCTCACCCCCCGAACTTAGAGCCTCCACCGCCCGGTGGACGAGCGGCCGGCCTCAGAGCCCGGCCTCAGAGCCCGGCAGCAGAGCCCGGCGTCCGGCCGTGATCGTTGATCGACTGGACTGGTGCGGGAGGCGGGGCGGGTTCGAACTAGAGTCGTCCCATGACGACTTCCCCGGACAGCGCGGTCCGCGACTTCATTGCCGAGCACCGCCCCGCCTTCCTCGACGATCTGGCCGACTGGCTGCGCATTCCCTCTGTCTCCGCCGACCCGGGCCGTGCCGGGGAGGTGCGCCGCTCCGCCGAGTGGCTCGCCGGCAAGCTCCGCGCCACCGGCTTCCCGGTGGCCGAGGTGTGGGAGACCGAGGACGGCGGCCTGCCGGCCGTCTTCGCCGAGTGGCCTTCCGGCGACCCGGCCGCGCCGACCGTGCTGGTCTACGGGCACCACGACGTGCAGCCCGCGGCGCTCGCGGACGGCTGGGCCACCGAGCCGTTCGAGCCCGTGGTCAAGGACGGCCGGATGTTCGCCCGCGGTGCGGCCGACGACAAGGGCCAGGTGTTCTTCCACACCCTGGGCGTCCGCGCGCACCTGGCCGTCACCGGCCGCAGCGCTCCGGCGGTCAACCTCAAGCTGCTGGTGGAGGGCGAGGAGGAGTCCGGTTCGCCGCACTTCGGCGCGCTGATCCGGGCCCACGCCGAGCGGCTGGCCGCGGACGTGGTGATCATCTCCGATACCGGTATGTGGGCCGAGGACACCCCGACCGTCTGCACCGGGATGCGCGGCATGGTGGAGTGCCAGATCGACCTGGCCGGCCCCGGCCAGGACATCCACTCCGGCTCCTTCGGCGGTGCCGTCCCCAACCCGGCCACCGAGGCGGCCCGGTTGGTCGCCGCGCTGCACGACGCCGACCGGAGGGTGGCGATCCCCGGTTTCTACGACGGGGTCGTCGAGCTCACCGCGCGCGAGCGTGAACTCTTCGCCGAGTTGCCGTTCGACGAGTCCGCGTGGCTGTCCGTGGCCAAGTCCCGGGCCACTCTGGGCGAGCGCGGCTTCACCACGCTGGAGCGGGTCTGGGCCCGGCCCACCGCCGAGGTCAACGGCATCTACGGCGGCTACACCGGCCCCGGCGGCAAGACCATCGTGCCGTCCGCCGCGCACCTCAAGCTGTCGTTCCGGCTGGTCGCCGGACAGGACGTGGAGAAGACCCGGCAGGCCGTCGCCGCCTGGGTCGCCGCGCAGCTCCCGGCCGGCATCCGGCACGAGCTGACCTTCACCGGTGCCACCCGCCCCTGCCTGACGCCGCTGGACCACCCGGCGCTGCAGTCGGTGGCCCGTGCCATGGGCCGTGCCTTCGAGCAGGAGGTCAGGTTCACCCGCGAGGGCGGCTCCGGGCCCGCGGCCGATCTGCAGGAGGTACTGGACGCGCCGGTGCTCTTCCTCGGCATCTCGGTGCCCTCCGACGGCTGGCACTCGGTCAACGAGAAGGTCGAGCTGGACCTGCTGGCGAAGGGTGTGGAGGCGTCGGCCTACCTCTGGAGCGACCTCGCCGAGCACTGGAACACCGGCGACCGGTCCTGAGTTCCGAGACGGTGTCGAGGCGGTGTCGAGTGGAAGCACGTCGGGGAATGGGGACCAGGTGACGGTGCAGTCGCAGCCGGGGAACGTCGGGGCGGGTTCGGAGCTGCCTCCGCTCGCCCTGTCCAGGGCGGGCGTGGACCGCGCCGCCGAGCACCGGCTGGACGAGCCGTGGCTCGCCGCCGCGTGGAGCCACCCGGCCACCCGGGTCCTGGTGATCTCCGAGGGCAAGGCCTTCGTGGTGGACACGGAGCGGGGCAGCGAGCTGGTCCTGCTGCCCAGCTTCGAGGCGCCCGAGGGCGGCGAGCGCTACTTCCTGGGCACGGACCAGGACGGCGTCTCCTACTTCGCGGTGGCACTGGCGGGCGGCACGCTGCCCGGCCGGCTGGACGGCGACGCCAGGCCGGCCGGGCTGCGCGAGGTCGGCGCGCTGCTGGACGACCGCCAGGCGGGGCTGCTGGTGCATGCCGTGGCGCTGGAGAACTGGCACAGCTCGCACCGGTTCTGCTCGCGCTGCGGGCATGCCACCGGACCCGCCGCCGCGGGCCACGTCCGGCGCTGCACCTCCTGCGCGCACGAGCACTACCCGCGGACCGACCCCGCGGTGATCATGCTGATCACCGACGGGCAGGACCGGGCGCTGCTGGGGCGCCACTCGCTCTGGCCGGAGGGGCGCTACTCCACCCTGGCCGGATTCGTGGAGCCCGGTGAGTCGCTGGAGCAGGCGGTGGCCCGTGAGGTCGCCGAGGAGGCCGGCGTGGTCGTCGACCTGCCGACGGTCCGCTACGTGGCCAGCCAGCCCTGGCCGTTCCCGTCCAGCCTGATGCTGGGCTTCCTCGGCAGCGCGGACGAGCGCGACGGCGGTACCGAGATCACCGTCGACGGCGAGGAGCTCTCCGAGGCCGCCTGGTTCACCCGTGAGGAACTGGCGGCAGGGATGGCCAGTGGCGCGGTGCTGCCGCCCTCCGGGATCTCCATCGCCCGGCGGCTGGTGGAGCTCTGGTACGGCGGACCGCTGCCCGAGGCGGCCCGCTGGTAGGTGGTGAACGGGTCGGATGCGCGCCCCCCGGTCGCATCAGGCTCCCGCTTCACCCGAAGAGCGGCCTCGCGGGCGGCGTGAACCGGCCGTGACGCCCGCTCCGACGGCGACCGCCGCCGGGGCGGGCGGGGCGCTCCCGGCGGGCGCCGTGGGGTCCATGAGGTCCACGGCGTCTCCGGTGGGCTCCGAGCCCACCGGGGCGGGCTGGGTGACCGGCTGGACGGCGAGCTCGCAGGTGACCGTCTTCCCGGTGAGCCGGACCACCACCTCCCAGCTGTCGGCCAGGGTCTCGACGATGCTGAGGCCCCGGCCGCTCTGGGCGTCCTCGCCGGCCTCGCGCGGGGCGGGGAGCGAGGTGCCCTCGTCGGTGACGGCGATCCGCAGACACTGCCCGGTCAGGGCAAGTGTGAGGTCAACGGGCCCGCAGCCGTAGCGCAGCGCGTTGGTGACCAGTTCGGAGACCAGCATCTCCGCACTGTCGATCAGGTCGGGCGCACCCCAGGCCGCGAGCGCGGTCCTGGTGATCCGCCGGGCGTGGCGGACGTTCTGCGGGTGCGGTGGGAATGAGGCGATCGCGGCCCAGGCTCTCCGGTCGTTCATCGTGGCGGCTCCGGCCGTGGGTGATGGCTGATGGCGGTAAGTCCTCGACCCGTTCCGCCCCGTGGGGCGAACCGTGTCTCTAGATTGGGGGCATGATTGCGCTGTCCGCGCAAGTCGTTGGAATAGTAGGGATTGCGCCAATCTTGACTTATGTTGGCTGGTTTCTCGGATGTTCTGCAACCCGAATGGCTACATTCACTGCGTGAACATTTCCCGCGGCCCCGGCCAGGCCCCCAAATACCAGCGACTGGCTGCTGATCTCCGTCGCCGGATCATGCTTGGAGAGTGGCAGAGCGGTGAGCCGCTCCCGGTCGAGAGCGAACTGGAGAATCAATACGGTGTCGCTCGTAATACTGTCCGACTAGCCGTTGATGTGCTGGTCAATGAGGGTCTGCTGGTCAGGGTCCAGGGAAAGGGGACCTATCTGAAGGATCACCCGGTTCTGGATCACCATGCGTATCGATCTCCGTCGGTGGCGGCGCCCGGAACACCGCTCACGCCCCCTTCGCTGGCCTATGCCCAGGAGGCCGTTCGGGCCGGCCGGAAATTGACGGCCGACTTCCAGATGCTGATCGTACGGGCGACCACCGACATCACCGACCGGCTGCGCATCAAGGCCGGTGAGGCGGTGGTCCTGCGCCGGGTGCTGCGGCATATGGACGGCGAGCCGTGGTCGATCGAGGAAACCCACTATCCGGTCGCGCTCGCCGCCAGTACGGCGCTGATGGACCCGGACCCGGTCGAGGGTGGCGACGAGGTGGCGCTGGGTGTGGCCGGGCATGTCGAGGTGGGCTGCGTGGACGAGCTGGCGGCCCGGATGCCCAACCCGGAGGAGGCCCAGTGGTTCCAGGCCGGTCCGGGCGTGCCGCTGATGGTGCAGCTGCGCACCGGGTTCACCGCGGCCGGTCCGATCCGGGTCACCGAGACCCGCTACTGCGCCGACCGCAACCGGCTGGTCTACGCCCTCGGCGAGCGCGCGGGCGACTGAGGGCCGGCGACCGGGGGCCGGCGACGGGGAACCCGCGACCGGCGACCGGCCCGGATGCGGCGCCGGACGCGACAGGACCCCCGCCCGGTGGGGGCGGGGGTCCTGTCGGGGACGCGGTGGCCGCGGACTCAGACGAGTGCGGCCTTGACCTGGGCCAGTGAGGGGTTCGTCATGACCGCCTGCTCCCCGGAGGCGCCGACCACCAGTACGGTCGGGACCGTCTGGTTGCCGCCGTTAGCCTTCTCCACGAAGGCCGCCGACTCCGGGTCGTGCTCGATGTTGATCTCGGTGTAGCCGATGCCCTCGCGGTCGAGCTGGGACTTCAGCCGACGGCAGTAGCCGCACCAGGTGGTGCTGTACATCGTGATCGTGGCGGACATCGAGAGGACTCCTTCGTGGGAACGGGGGCGGGCACCCGTGGAACGCGGGGCCCGCGCGGAACATTCCACATCTTCATACGGCCCCTGTGGACAACTCGGCGGGCCCGCCGGTGGGACTTGAGAGGATGGGTCCCATGCAGGTCGAGCTCCCGGGCGCACAGCCCCTCCACGACGACGCGCTCCGCGTCGGCGACGTCCCGCGCGTCGCGTCGGCGCACGCGCGTGCCCCGCGTGACGCCGACGAGGTGCTGGCCGGGCTCGACCCGGAGCAGCGCGCCGTCGCCACCGCCCTCAGCGGGCCCGTGTGCGTCCTGGCGGGAGCCGGCACTGGGAAGACCCGTGCCATCACCCACCGGATCGCCTACGGCGTGCACAGCGGGGCCATGCAGCCGCAGCGGGTGCTGGCGGTGACCTTCACCGCGCGGGCCGCCGGGGAGATGCGCGGACGGCTGCGCATGCTCGGGGCCGAGGGCGTCCAGGCCCGCACCTTCCACTCCGCCGCGCTGCGGCAGCTGCAGTACTTCTGGCCCCGGGTGGTCGGCGGTGAGCTGCCGCGGCTGCTGGAGCGCAAGGTGCAGCTGGTCGCCGAGGCGGCCGGACGCTGCCGGCTGCGGCTGGAGCGGACCGAGCTGCGCGACCTCACCGGCGAGATCGAGTGGGCCAAGGTCACCCAGACGGTGCCCGAGGACTATCCCGCGGCGATCCGCCGGGCGGGCCGCGAGGCACCCAGGGATCCGGCCGAGATCCGCCAGGTCTACAAGGTCTACGAGGAGCTCAAGCGCGAACGGGGGGTGATCGACTTCGAGGACGTGCTGCTGCTCGCCGTCGCCGTGCTGGAGGATCGCGCCGAGGTCGCCGAGCAGGTCAGGTCCCAGTACCAGCACTTCGTGGTGGACGAGTACCAGGACGTCTCGCCGCTTCAGCAACGCCTGCTCGACCTCTGGCTCGGCCCGCGCTCCAGCCTGTGCGTGGTCGGCGACGCCAGCCAGACGATCTACTCCTTCACCGGGGCGACCCCGGCGTACCTGCTGGATTTCAGGCTGAAGCACCCGGACGCCACGGTGGTGAAGCTGGTCCGCGACTACCGCTCCACCCCGCAGGTGGTGCACCTGGCGAACGGGCTGCTGGCACAGGCGCGCGGCCGGGCCGCGGAGAGCCGCCTCGAACTGATCTCGCAGCGCGAAGCCGGCCCCGACCCGGTCTACACCGAGTACCAGGACGAACCGGCCGAGGCCGAGGGCACCGCCAAGCGGATCCAGGCGCTGCTGGCGTCGGGGGTCCGCGCCAGCGAGATCGCCGTGCTGTTCCGCATCAACGGCCAGTCCGCGGTCTACGAGCAGGCCCTGGCCGACCTCGGGATCGCCTACCAGCTGCGCGGCGCCGAGCGGTTCTTCGAGCGCCCCGAGATCCGCGAGGCCGGGATGCTGCTGCGCGGGGCCGCCAGGGGCAGCACCGACCCGCTGCTCGACGGCGACCTGGACACCCTGGCCGACCAGGTCCGGGCGGTGCTCTCGACCCGCGGCTTCTCGGTCCAGCCGCCGGCCGGCTCCGGCGCGGTCCGCGAGCGCTGGGAGTCGCTGGCGGCCCTGGTCCGCCTCGCCGAGGAGTTCGAGGCGGACCGGCGCGGTGCCGGGCTGCCGCTCGACCTGGCCGCGTACGTGGCCGAGCTGGACGCCCGTGCCGCGGCCCAGCACGCCCCCGCGGTGGAGGGCGTCACGCTGGCCTCGCTGCACTCCGCCAAGGGGCTGGAGTGGGACGCGGTGTTCCTGGTCGGCCTGACCGAGGGGATGCTGCCGATCAGCTACGCCAAGACCGACGAGCAGGTGGAGGAGGAGCGGCGGCTGCTCTACGTCGGGGTTACCCGTGCCCGCGCGCATCTGACCCTCTCCTGGGCGCTGTCCCGCTCGCCCGGCGGCCGGGCGAGCCGGCAGCCGTCCCGGTTCCTGGACGGGCTGCGCCCCAGTAGCTGGACCGGCCGGTCGCCGCGCGGCGCCGGGCGGGGCGCCGGTGCGGTCGGTGGCGCGGCCGGCTACGGCGGCGACGGGCACTCCGGGGGCCACCGGGCCTCCGCGGGCACGATGGGCTCCGGGCTCTCCGGGTCGAAGCCGGGCGGTGCCGGGCGCAGGGCCGCGGCGCCGCTGCGGTGCCGGGTCTGCGACCGGGTGCTGACCGAGGCGGTGGAGCGCAAGCTGCGCCGCTGCGAGGGCTGCCCCTCGGATCTGGACGAGGCGCTCTACGGCCGGCTGCGGGACTGGCGGGCGGAGCAGGCCCGGGTGCAGAGCCTCCCGGCCTACTGCGTGTTCACCGACGCGACCCTGGTCGCCATCGCCGAGGACGCCCCCGCCTCGGCTGGAGATCTGGCCAAAATCGCCGGAGTCGGCCGGGCGAAGCTGGACAAGTACGGAGCGGCCGTGCTGTCGTTGTGTCGGGACGAGCTTCCCGCGGGTGATTTTCAGGACGTCTCGGACGAGTCCGGCACCGATGAGAACTCGCCGGAAAAATAGTTTGCGTCTTCGGCGCGAAGCGCACTAGCGTCGCCGATGACGGTCGAGGAGACGAGGCCGTCAGCCCCACCGGAGTCACATCCGGCGCGGGCGTAGCCCCACGTACCACCACAACTGACCATCTGAAGAACCCAGCCCCGCCGGGTTCCGAGCACGCCGAAGGGAGGCGGACATTGTGAGCACGAGTCTGATCAAAATGACTGGTCGGCCCATGGCCGCCCCCTGCCTCGGCATGCCCGTCTCCGTTCGGCCGTCCCTGTCCATCTCCCTGTCCACCGTTCTCGGTGGATTCGACGCGATCCGTGTCGAGAGTGGACCGGCGCTCTGGACGACCATGCGCGACGAGCGACCGATGTCGGCAGCCGTAGCAGCAGACGCAGCCACCAGTGGCTACGCCTACGCGGCGGGTGCCGAAAAGCCCCAGCAGCAGCACGCAGCCAGGCAGCACGCAGCGCTGAATGTCGCACAGAACGTTGCACGCAGGGCCTTCCGCGGGCCTGATCCCTGGAGAGAACGATCCTGACCATGTGTCAGGTCGGCTGTCCAGGGCCGCGGAATCCCGATAAGGGATCCGCGGCCCTTCTGTTTTTCGCACCACCCAGAGCCACACCGACAGACCAGAGCCACACCGACAGAGATGAACGAGGACAACGTGTCACCGGTGACCAGCCCGCCAGCCCCGACCGCTCCCACCCCGTCCCAGACCGAGCAGGCCCACCCCCCGGAGGTATCCCTGATGCAGATCACCGCGTTCGACGAGGCCGAGAGCCTCGACGCGCCCATCCCGTGTCGATCCCTCGACCCCGAGGTCTTCTTCGCGGAGACCCCCGCCGACGTGGAGTACGCCAAGTCCCTCTGCGTCACCTGCCCGGTCAAGGCCGCGTGCCTGCAGGGTGCCCTTGAGCGCCGGGAGCCCTGGGGCGTCTGGGGCGGCGAGCTGTTCGTCCAGGGCGTCGTCGTCGCCCGGAAGCGGCCCCGTGGCCGTCCGCGCAAGAACGAGGTCTACGCGTGACCGCCCTGCGCAGGTCCGTCCGGGAAGCGACTGCCAAGTCCGACCTCGCGGCGCTGCACTCCCTCCACCCGTCCATCGATCCGACGTCCGACAAGCAGGCCCTGATGTTCCAGCACACCACCATGACCGCCGACGCCCACCGCGGTGCGGCCTCCGAGACCAGCCCCAGTAGGAGCCTCCACATGCAACTCATGCCCGAAGCCCTGGCCCGTGTCCATATGCAGGAACGCCTCCAGGAGGCCGAGCACGAACGGCTCGTGCGGGCCGCCTTCCTGGTGCGGCGCGCCGAGCGAGCCACCCTGCGGGCCCGCAGGGCGCTCGCCAGCGTCGTCATGCAGTAGTCGTCACCGCAGTCGAACATCCTGAAGTCGAACACCCCGCAGTCGAACATCCTGCAGCTGAACACCCGTCAGACATCAACACCGAGCAGGCCCGGACCATCCTGGTTCCGGGCCTGCGGGCTGTCCGGCGCGATCCGGTCCCGCCGCCCACGCCCACGCCCGGTCCCGGGCTCAGACCTCGGCCCAATCCTCCAGCTCGGCGAACCCCGGCAGCCACTCCAGCAGCTCGGACCGCAGCGGGGCGGTCGCGTCGAGCTGGCAGAGCACCCCGATGGTGCTGAGCGTCACCCGGTGTATCAGCAGATAGGAGGGCGGCAGGTTCAACTGGCGCCCGAGCGTGTACGCGGGGGAGCGTGGGTCACCGACGCGGGCCGCCTGCGCGCGCATCCAGCTGCGGGTGAAGTGGAAGTCCTCCGCCGCCGCCGGCTCGATGATGGGCAGCACGTAGTCGAGCACCGCGCCGGGATCGAGGTCGATCGACGGCTTGACGAAGCCCTCCTGGCGAAGCATCTCCAGCACCCCGTCGGCGTCCCCGTCCAGGGCCATCCGCAGCGCCGTCCCTATCGGCAGCGGCAGTCCCTCGGGCAGCCGGTCGACGGTGCCGAAGTCCAGCACCCCGAGCCGCCAGCCCTCGGCCGGACCGTCGTCGACCAGCAGCCGGAAGTTGCCCGGATGCGGGTCGGCGTGCAGCAGCCCGGTGCGGGCCGGGCCGGCGAACAGGAAGCGCGCCAGCAACTGTCCGGCCCGGTCGCGCTGTTCCCGGGTGCCCTTGGCGATCACCGTCGAGAGCGGCAGTCCGTCCAGCCACTCGGTCACCAGCACCTGGTCGCCCTGGGCGACCACGTGCGGGACGCAGATGTCCCAGTCGTCGGCGAACTCCTCGGCGTGCACCCGCTGCGACTGTGCCTCCAGGGCGTAGTCGAGCTCCTCGGTGACCCGGTTGCGCAGCTCGCTGATCAGCGGCTTCACATCGAGCCCTGGGATCAGTGGGCCGATCAGCCGGGCCACCCGACCCAGCTGGGTCAGATCGGAGAGCAGCGCGTCACCGGCCCCCGGGTACTGGACCTTCACCGCGACGTCGCGGCCGTCGTGCCAGACCGCCCGGTGCACCTGGCCGATCGAGGCGGCGGCGGCCGGCTTGTCGTCGAACTCCAGGAACAGGTCGCGCCAGTCCGAGCCGAGGCGTTCCGCCAGCGCCGCGTGCACCGAGGCGGCCGGCATCGGTGGCGCGGCCTCCTGCAGCTTGGTCAGCGCGGCGCGGTACGGTCCGGCCACCTCCTCCGGCAGGGCGGCTTCGAACACCGACAGGGCTTGGCCGAATTTCATCGCCCCGCCCTTCAGTTCGCCCAGGATCCGGAACAGCTGGTCGGCGGTGCGCTGCTGCATCTCGGCGGCGACGACCTCCGAGGGGCGGCCGCCGATCCGCTTGCCGAGACCCAGGGTGGCGCGCCCGGCCATCCCCAGCGGGAGGGCAGCGAGCTTGGCCGTGCGGGTCACGGCCTTGCGCGGAAGATCGCTCACGCCTGCCTCCCAGTCGAGGGGTTGTGTCGGGGCTGTCGTCGCAACCGTGCCGCCGGTCGAGCGGGTGCGGCGGGTCGCACGCGTTCTGAGACCCGAGGGGTGCAGGTCGGAGGGGCCGACCGGGCCCGGGGTTCCAGGACCGTCATCATTGTCCCCCAACCGGTTGGTCCGCCGAGGCCCAGCAGCAGCCGCACTCCGGGTGCGGGCGCAGCGGACGCCGTCGCATCGAGCCGTCCACCATCGAGACCTCGGCCCATGCGCCCAGGCTAGGGGGTGCGCCCCCGTCCAGGAAGATCAGGCAGTGCAGGGCCGCCAATCCGGCCACCGTGGTGGCGAGTGCGGTGTCACAGGCGGCGGTGCCGCCGCCGCGCCCCGAGCAGTGCTGGGCCAGCAGCCGGGGCCAGGCCGGATCCTCGTCGGTGCGGTGCAGCGACAGGCAGCGGCCGCACGGCCCGGCACCGGGGACGACGAAGGGACCGATCGTCCCCAGGGTCTCCAGCACGCCGGCGTAGAGGTGCGGGGTGCCCGAGTGCAGCAGGTCCCGGCTGAGCTGCGGATCGGGCATCAGCCCGGCGGTGGCCCCGCGCGGGGCGATCACCACCAGGTCGGGGGCGCGCACCGAGTCCGCCTGCTCGTCGGGCCGGCCGGGCGCCGCCCGGCCGACGGCGGCCCGCGCGGCCGCGGCGCGGGGCCGCCCAGTGTCGGTCGGCAGCAGCCCGGCCGGCGCGCTGTCCTGCTCCAGGACCTTGCCGCCGTCGGTCACCCGTACCTGGCCCACACCCGCCGCGGCGAGGACGGAGGCGACGGCGGTGCCGACCCGGCCGGCCCCGCGCACCTCGATCCTGGCCCGGCGGCGGGCCAGCAGCCGGGCCGGGGCGGCGCCGGGCTCCGGGTGCGCGAGCGAGAGCGCGGCCAGGTCGGGGCCGAGCCGGGCCACCTCGGCCGGAGGCAGCTCCAGCAGGGCCCGTTGCGCCATGCTGTCGTCCAGCACCCGGCCGGATCTGAGCTCGGCCAGCAGGGCGTCGGCCCGCTCCGGCTCGATGCCGAGGCGCTGGGCCTCGGCCTTGAGCGCGGGCAGCTCGCGGGTCCCGTCCAGCAGGTCCAGGAAGGCGACGTCGCCGGGGCCGGTGGTCTCCAGGATGGCGCTGTGGGCGGAGCTGATGCCGAACTGCAGGGTGTCCCGGTCGCGCCAGGCACGACGCAGGGCGGGCTTCAGACAGGGGCGCATGGGTCTCCTTTCACTGCCTGAGCAGAGAATGCCCGCCCGGTGGGAATCATGCGCAGAGTTATCCACAGGCTCGGGGCGATGGTCCGACCATCTCAGGATCAGGCCATCGGCAGCCTGTCTGGTTTGCCAGGGCATGACCGTATTTGGGAGGCCCAAAACCCGTTCCTGCCACTGGAATTCAGCCAGGAGACACGACTTCTGTCAGTGCCAGCGGGTAACGTCTGGCGGGTGGCAGCCGGACCGGATTCCCGTCCTTCTGTGCCGCGTCGGCGGGTCCCGGCTGGAGCCGAGGACCGCCCTGCGGCGCAGGATGTCGAGGTGCGCCGAAGCGCGCGCCGCAGTCGTACCGTCTCCGCCTATCGCGAGGCGGGCCGGACGGTGGTGCTGATCCCGGCCCGGATGTCCGCCGCCGAGGAGAAGCGCTGGGTGGCGCTGATGCTGGACAAGCTGGCCGCCCAGGAGAGCCGTCAGGTCCTGGGCGACGAGGCCCTGGTGGCGCGCGCGACCGAGCTCTCCGCCCGCTACCTGGGCGGCCGGGCCGTCCCGGTGAGTGTGCGATGGGTCACCAACCAGAACACCCGCTGGGGCTCCTGCACCCCGGTCGAGGGCACCATCCGGCTGTCGCACCGGCTCCAGGGCATGCCCGAGTACGTGGTCGACTACGTGCTGCTGCACGAGCTGGCCCATCTGCTGGTCGCCGACCACGGCCGCCGCTTCTGGGCGTTGCTGGAGGCCTACCCGCGGACCGAACGGGCGCGCGGGTACCTGGAAGGCGTGGTCTCCGCGGCCCGGCTGCCGCACATCCCCGGCCCTCGGGGCGAGGCCGACCCGAAGGCGCTGGACGACTGCGGCTAGGCGGCCCGACCGCGGCCGGCCGGCCGACTGCGGCCAGCCGGCTGCGGTCGGCCGGGGGGGCTGCGCCCGGCGGTCTGCTAGCCGAGCAGTTTCCGGGCTCGGGCGGCCAGCTCGCGGACCGAGGCGTCGGTGAGCTCGGGGAGCGCGTCGAAACCGAACCAGCGCAGGTCCAGCGACTCCTCGCTGATCTGCGCCACCGCGTCCCGCGGAGCCGTCACCAGGTACTGGACGTCCAGGTGGGTGTTCTCCGGCTGGTCCCTGCCGCTGCAGCGGACCGCGTGCCGGTCCAGCTTCACCGGGGCCGGCGTCGCGGGGAGGTCGGTCCCGGTGGGGTCTGTCCCGGGGAATGCCGTCGCGGGGAACACCTCCAGGCCCGAGCCGATGCCGGACTCCTCGGTGGCCTCCCGCAGCGCGGCGGCGGCGAGCGAGACGTCCTCCGGCTCGCAGTGGCCGCCGAGCTGCAGCCAGCGGCCCACCTTCGGGTGCAGGGTCAACAGCACGCGCCCGCGCTCGACGTCCACCACCAGCGCACTCGCGGTGATGTGCGCCGGTCGGCAGGAGCGCCACATGCCGTCCGGGCGGGCCTCCAGATGATCCAGGTAGTCACGACGGAGCAGGTCCTGCTCGTCGTCCGGGGCGGTCCAGCCGCTCAGCACCAGCCGGGCGTCGGTGTGCAGGGCGTCCGGCCGGAACAGCTGCTGGTTCACGCGTTTCCCTTGCGGTCGTCGTCGGAGCCCTGGTCGTCGGAGTCGTCGGAGTGGTCGTTGCCACCGTCGGCGGAACCGCTGTCGTGACCGCCGTCCCCCGGAGTGCCGGAGCCCTTGGGGCGGCCCTCGTCCCCGGCAGCGGCCGCCCGGCCGAGCATCTCGTCCAGTTTGGAGAAGTCGATCACGTCCTCGCCGCTCGGCTCCTCGCGGTGGACGAAGCCGTCCGGGTCGTCGAGGTCCTTGGCGGTCGGCAGCATGTCCGGGTGCTCCCACAGCGCGTCCCGGCCGTCGGCGCCGCGGGCGTCGGCCAGCGAGGCCCACAGCCGCGAGGCGTCCCGCAGCCGGCGCGGGCGCAGCTCCAGGCCGACCAGGGTGGCGAAGGTCTGCTCGGCGGGGCCGCCGGTGGCCCGGCGGCGGCGCAGGGTCTCGCGCAGCGCCGCGGCGTGCGGCAGGTGCGGCGCGGCGGCGGCGTGCACCACCGCGTCCACCCAGCCCTCGACCAGGGCCAGCGCCGTCTCCAGGCGGGCCAGCGCGGCCTTCTGCTCGGGGGTGTCCTCCGGCTGGAACAGCCCGCCGGACATGGCCTCCTGCAGTGCCTCCGGGTTGCTCGGGTCGATCTGCCCGACCAGGTCCTCCAGCCGGCTCGCGTCGACCTTGATGCCGCGCGCGTACGCCTCGACCGCGCCGAACAGGTGCTGCCGCAGCCACGGGACATGGGCGAAGAGCCGCTGGTGGGCGGCCTCACGCAGGGCCAGGTAGAGGCGGACCTCGTCGGCGGGCACGGACAGGCCCTCGCCCAGGGCCTCGATGTTCTGCGGCAGCAGTGCGGCCTTGCCGGCCGGGCCGAGCGGCAGGCCGACGTCGGTGGAGCCGACCACCTCGGCGGCCAGCGCGCCGAGCGCCTGGCCGATCTGCGAGCCGAACATGGCCCCGCCCATGCTGCGCATCACCCCGAGCAGCGGGCCGGCCATGGCCTGCATCTCCTCCGGGACCACCCCGCCCATCGCCGCGGCCACCCGCTCGGCGACCGGGTCGACCAGTTCCTTCCAGGCCGGGAGGGTGGCCTCGATCCACTCGGCCCGGCTCCAGGCGACGGCGCTGTTCGCGCCGACCGGCAGCGAGGTCGCGGAGTCCAGCCAGAGGTCGGCCAGCCGGATCGCCTCGGACACGGCGTTCCGCTCGGACTCACCTACCGAACGGTCCTTCGAGCCGTCCTCGGCGCCCTGGACCACGGCCTGGCGGGCCAGGTCCTTGGCCAGGTCCCAGTTCACCGGGCCGCCGTCGAACGACAGCATCTGGCCGAGCTGCTGGAAGGCCGCGCCCAGGTCAGTGGGGTTCATCGCGCCGAACAGTCCCTCCAGCGGATTGCCGCCGCCGGCCCCCGGCAGCCCGCCGAAGCCGAACCCGAACGGGTTGGCGGGGCCGCCGCCGCCCGAGCCCGAACCGCCCGAGCCCGAACCGCCGGAGCCCGAGTCGCCCGAGCCCGTGCCACTGTCCGAGTCGCCCCCGTCTCCCTTGCCGCTCTTCTTTCCGTCCTCGGGTTCCTCGGGAACGCCGAAGCCGAAGGGGAAGTCGCTCACGAGGTGCCTCGATCTCGTCGGCCGTCGCTCCGAGCGGCGGGATGGTCTGCGCCCGGTGCGGGGGAGGTGCGTGACGGCGCAGGGGGACGGGCGGTTTCCGGCCGTGGCCGGAGCACCCCCGTGCCGGGTGCACCGCCATGCCCCAGCCTCGGGCAGGATGGTCGGTACGTGACACGAGCGTACGCATCACACGTACGCATCAAAATTAACCGTGAAGGAGAGCCGGTGAGTTCCCCACCTTCGTACGTTCGCTCTGGGCTGACCGCTGAGCAGTCCGCTCCGGAGGGTGCGGAGGAGGCTGTTCCCGGCACGGAGACCGGCGGGCCGGCCGAGGCGGACCCGGCGACCGACGCCGGGCCGGAGCCGGTCGCGGAGCCCACCGGGCCCGAGTACAGCGGCCCGCCGCTCGTCGTGGCCGTGACCGGGGCGGCCTCCGGTGTGGGCCAGCGCCTGGCGGCGCGGCTGGCCGCCTCCTCCGCGGTGCGGCGGGTGCTCGCCCTCGACGAGCGCCGCGGCGACGTCCCCGGGGTGCAGTGGCGCGTGCTCGACGTGCGCGACCCGGCCGTGGCCGAGCGGCTGGCCGGGGTGGACGTGGTGGTCCACCTGGCCCTGGACCTCGGCATGACCAGCGACCCCAAGACCCGCAGTGCCTTCAACGTACGCGGCACCCAGACCGTGCTCACCGCGGCCGCGGCCGCCGGGGTGCACCGGGTGGTGCTGTGCACCTCCGCGATGGTCTACGGGGCGCTGGCCGACAACGAGGTGCCGCTGGCCGAGGACGCGCCGCTGCAGGCCACCGAGGAGGCCTCGCTGGTCGGCGACCTGCTGGAGATCGAGCGGCTGGCCCAGCGCGCGCCGCTGGCACACCCGGGGCTCTCGGTCACCGTGCTGCGCCCCGCGGTGGTGGTCGGCCCCGGCGTGGACACCGTACTGACGCGCCACTTCGAGGCGCCCCGGCTGCTGGTGGTGGCCGGCTCCCGGCCCTGCTGGCAGTTCTGCCACCTCGACGACCTGGCCTCGGCGCTGGAGTACGCGGCGCTGGGGCTGGTCGAGGGCGAGGTCACGGTGGGCTGCGACGGCTGGCTGGAGCAGGAGGAGGTCGAGGAGATCACCGGCATCCGCCGGATGGAGCTGCCCGCCTCGCTGGCCCTGGGCACCGCCGCCCGGCTGCACCGGCTCGGGCTGACCCCGGCCCCGGCCGGGGACCTGGCCTACACCATGTACCCGTGGGTGGTCTCCGGCAGCCGGCTGCACGAGGCGGGCTGGCGTCCGCTGCGCACCAACGAGCAGGTACTGGGCGAGCTGCTGCAGCAGGTCTCCGGGAACCACGCGGTGGCCGGCCGCCGGCTGGGCGGCAAGGACGCCGCGACCACGCTCGGCGCCGCCGGTGCCACCGTGGCGCTGGTCGGCACCGCGGCCCTGGTGCGCCGGGCCCGCAAGCGGCGCCGGATCTGAAGCGGACCGGTGGCGTCACCGGGGGATGATGGAATGTGATGTCCGCGATACGAAATCGATGAGTGAGCTGTCGGAGGATTCGGTCATCATGGTGCACATGGAAGATGTCGTCGACCCGATCCGCCTGCTCGCCCTGCGGGAGACCCCGCTCTCCCTCGACGAGGTGCACGCCGCCGTCGGTGACACCACGGCGGGCGGCACCGTCGTGTTCGTCGGGACGGTCCGCGACCACGACGGCGGCAAGCACGTCACCGCGCTGGAGTACAGCGCGCACCCCAGCGCCGCGGAGGAGCTGCGCCGCGTCGCCGAGAAGGTCGTGGCCGACTTCCCGGTGGTCGCGCTGGCCGCCGTGCACCGCCTCGGACGGCTTGAGGTCACCGACGCGGCGGTCATCGTCGCGGTCTCCTGCGCGCACCGGGGCGAGGCGTTCGAGGCCTGCCGGCGGCTGATCGACGACCTCAAGCACACCGTGCCGATCTGGAAGCACCAGCGGTTCGCGGACGGGACCGAGGAGTGGGTCTCCGCCTGCTGAGATCCGCTCACCAGCTCGGAACCGGCATCACCTGGACGGAGCAGGGCGTCCGTTCCGGGCGGTGCGACACCCGGTCGGAGCAGGCGGCCGGCGCGGCTGGTCGAAGCGGGTACCGGCCGCGAGGCGGCGGCACCGCCCCGGTCGGCGCGTGAGCGTGACCCCAATGGCTCCGTGATCGTTGGTCCTGCGAGCAGATAGTCTGCTCATAGGCACGATGAGCTGGGAGTACGACATGGGTGTGCTCGCGTGGTGGATCATTCCCCTGGTCGCCGGAATCCTCGCCGCCCTCTGGGCGACCTGGTCCGCGCGGACCCGCACGACCGGCGACAACGCGTCGCTGGCCGGATACGAGCGGTTCCGGGCCGCGATGGAACGGACCACGGAGCCGCCGCCGGAGACGTGATCCCGTACTGTCGTGCCATGCCACGCCGCTCCGCGACGATGCTCGCCTCCTCACTGCTGCTGATAGCGCTGCTCTGCGCCGCCCTGCTGATCAAGGCGCCCTACTCCGAGATGAGTCCGGGGCCGACCTACAACACCCTCGGCAGCCAGAACGGCAAGCCGGTGATCGTGATCAACGGCCAGAAGACCTATCCGACCAGCGGCAACCTCAACATGACCACGGTCGAGGTGACCAGCGCGGACTACGAGCTGAACCTCGTCGAGGCGATCTCCGGCTGGCTGAAGAGCGACGCGGACGTCATCCCGCACAACAACCTCTATCCGGACAACCAGACCGAGTCCCAGGCGCAGCAGCAGAACGCCGAGGAGTTCTCGGCCTCGCAGGACAGCGCCAAGGCGGCGGCGCTCACCCAGCTCGGCTACAAGGTCGGCAACGAGCCCATCGTGGCCGCGGTCGTCGAGGGCGGCCCCTCAGTCGGGAAGCTGCATGCCGGTGACGTGATCCTGGCCGTGGACGGTACGAAGGTCACCGACGAGAACCAGATCGCGCCGCTGGTGACCAGGCACGCGCCGGGCCAGGACGTGGTGTTCACCATCGTGCCGCCCGGAAAGACCGACGCCGACCGGCAGCAGATCACCATCACCACGGTGAAGAACCCGGCGACGGGCAAGGCCCTGGTGGGTATCACCCCGGGCAGTGAGCACACCTTCCCGTTCAGCATCGACATCAACCTGGGCGACGTCGGCGGGCCGAGCGCCGGCCTGATGTTCTCGCTGGGCATCGTGGACAAGCTGCAGTCCACCGACCTCACCGGCGGCAGGTTCGTGGCCGGGACCGGAACCATCGACGACACCGGCAGGGTCGGCCCGATCGGCGGCATCACCATGAAGCTGATCGCCGCCCGCGACGCCGGGGCGCAGTACTTCTTCACCCCGGCCGACAACTGCGCGCAGGCCGCGGCGGCGACCCCGTCCGGGCTGCGGCTGGTCAAGGTGAACTCGCTATCCGACGCACTGGCCGCGCTGGGCGACATCCGTTCCGGCGCCACCGCGGCGCTGCCGGCCTGCACCAGGTAGCCGGTGCGGCCGGCAGCGCCGGGGGCGGAACGGTGGGCGGTCGCGCGAGGGAGTGCGCGGCAGCCGGTCAGGCGAAGGTGGTGAGCAGCGCCTCGGCCAGTCCCGGCACCAGGTCGGGGCCGGTGAGGACCTCGCGCGGGGCGTCCTTCTCGCGCAGCCGCAGCGCCGTCTCCCGGCTGCCGTCGCGCAGCACGGCGACGGTCATCCGGACCTCCTGGCGCTCGGGGTGCCTGGCCACCCAGGCGGTCAGCTCCTTCTCGGAGACGCCCTCCGGCATCCGGCCCTCGGCGGTCGGCGGCAGGATCAGCCGCTCGACCACCAGGGCGCAGCCGGCCACCGCGTCCGGCCAGGCGATGGTGCCGAGGAAGCTGTCCAGCGGGGTGCCCTTGGGCACCTCGTCCTGCTCGATCGGCGTCAGCTGATCGGCCGTGCCCGGCTCCAGACCGAGCTGGCGGGCCAGGCCCGGCTCGTTCTTCAGCAGTGCGGCCGTGTCGACCAGGGCGAACAGTCGGGCGGGCTGGTCCCAGCCGAGACCTGAGGCGTACTCGTCGATCTCAAGGACGGCGCGGGTGATCGGGCGAGCGGCGGGGGGCAGGCTCTCCACGGGTGTTTCGGACATGGCATCCATCCTCACACGTTCTGCCCGATGAGCCGGTACGGGAACTCAGGCGACGGCTTCCCAAGTTGCACCGTGGGATGTCGCGCTCGGCCTCCCGCCGCAGCGGTCGGTCCGCGGCGGCCAGCTCCGCGGGGACCGGTCCCCGCGGAGGCCAGTCCTGTCGAGGTGCGTGCGTTGGTATTCCAGATGCCCGATCGGGGCAGCTCCCGGCCCGCCGGCCGCTGGGGCGGCGGAGGCCTGCCCGGCCACCGGCTGTCCCGGTCGCTGCTGCGCGTCGGCGTGCCGGCGCTGGTGCTGTTCGCCGCACTGACCATCGGCGCGGACCTGTGGACGGGGTCGCTCTGGTACCGCTCGATCGGCTTCTCGTCGGTGTACTCGACCCGGCTGACCACCCAGGCGCTGCTGTTCGCCGGCTTCGGCGCGGTGCTGGCCGGGATGACCGGCGTCAACGCCTGGCTGGCGTACCGGCTGCGTCCGGCGCCGGCGGGCTGGTCCCTGGAGCAGCTGAGCGTGCAGCGCTACCGGGACCTGGTCGACGGGCGCGGGATCAGCGTGCTGCTGCTGGTGGCCGGCCTCCCCGGGCTGCTCGGCGGCCTCGCCGCCGCCGCGGCCTGGCAGACCTTCCTGGGGTGGGCCCACGCGACCAGCTTCGGCGAACTGGACCCGCAGTTCCACCAGGACCTGTCCTTCTACGTGTTCCGGCTGCCCTGGTACCGCTTCGTGGTCGACTACGGCTTCCTCACCCTGGTGCTGTCGCTGCTGGTGTCCGCGACCGCCCACCACCTGTTCGGCGGGCTGCGCGCGCAGTCCGGCGGCGGTGCCCGCTGCTCGGGTGCGGCCAGGGCGCACCTGGCCGTGCTGCTGGCCCTGTTCCTGGCCCTGAAGGCGGTGTCCTACTGGCTGGACCGCTACGAGCTGGCGGTGCAGCCCAGCACCTTCCGCGGCTCCGACACCTGGACCGGATTCCGCTACGTCGACGCCAACGGGGTACTGCCGGGGAAGACCGTGCTCTGCGGCGTGGCCGCGATCTGCACGCTGCTGTTCCTGCTGACGCCGGTGCTGCGGAGCTGGCTGCTGCCGGTGACCGGCCTCGGCCTGCTGGCACTGAGCTCGGTCCTGGTCGGCACGGTGTATCCGGCGTTCGTACAGGAGCTGCAGGTCAGGCCGGACGAGAAGGCCAGCGAGGCGGCGTTCGTCGAACGCGGCATCAGCGCCACCCGCGCGGCCTACGGCATCGCCGGGACGCGGACCACGGACTTCGTCGCCGGCCCGGCGGCGGCCCCCGCCGACCTGCGGCTGCAACTGCCCCCGGCCCCGGCCGGAACCGGCGGCGCGGCGGGCCCGGGCGCGGACGGCACACCGGCACAGGCGGGCTCGGACCGCCAGGGCAGCTCGGGCGGTGTCTCGTCGGAGGGGACCGGCAGCGCCGCCTACTCGCTGGTGGACGACGCCTCGTCGGCCGGCGGGGTGAGCCTGTCCGGCCGGTTCACCCGACTGGCCTATGCGCTGAAGTTCGGGGCGCCGACGCTGCTGTTCCCTACGGCGCCCGACGCCGATCCGCGGATCCAGTACGACCTCGACCCGCTGCAGCGGGTGCAGGCGGTGGCGCCCTGGCTCACCCCGGACGGCGACCCCTACCGGATCACGCTGGACCACCGGGCGGTCTGGGTCGTCGACGGCTACACCACCAGCGACGACTACCCCGACGCCGCGCGCGGCACGCTGGGGGCGGCCGGGCCGGAGGTGAACTACGTACGGAACGCGGTCAAGGCGACCGTGGACGCCGGGACCGGCGCGGTGACGCTGTACCAGTGGGACGCGCAGGACCCGGTGCTGCGGACCTGGATGAAGGCGTTCCCCGGCACGGTCCGGCCGCGGGCCGCGATCAGCCCCGCACTGCTGGCCCAGCTGCGCTATCCCGAGGACCTGTTCTCGCTCCAGCGCCAGGTGCTGACGCGCTATCACGTCACCGACCCGGGCACCTTCTACGACGGCGGGGACGCCTGGACCGTGCCGGCCGACCCGACCGGCGGTGCCGGGCAGGCGCAGCCGCCGGCCTACGTCTCCGCGCCGCTGCCGGGCGAGCCCGCCGGGGCCTCCTCGCTGACGGGTGTGCTGGTACGCGCCAGGGGCGGCGGCCTGGCGGCGTACCTGGCGGTGGACTCCACGCCCGGGCCCGGCTACGGACGGCTGAACCTGCTGCGGATGCCGACGGCGCCGGCCGCCCCGGGCCCGGCGCAGGTGCAGGCGGCGCTGACGGCCGACCCCGCGGTGATGCCGCAGCTCGCCCAGTGGCAGCGCGACGGGGAGACGGTTCAGTATGGCGGCCAGCTGACCCTGCCGGTGGGGGCGGGGATGCTGACGGTCGAGCCGCTCTATGTGCGCGGGCCGGGCACGGACACGGACACGGCCGTCCCGCCGCTGGTGCGGGTGGTGGCGTCCTACGGCGACCGGACCGTGCTGGCCGACGACCTGCCGACGGCGCTGGCGGGGGTGCTCGGCGCCCGTTCCGGACTGGCCGCGGACCTGCGGATCGCCCAGCAGGCGGTCCAGGACGGCCAGACCGCGCTGCGGCACGGTGACACCGCCGGCTACCAGCAGGCCCAGGCCCGGCTGTCGGCAGCGCTGAGCGCCGCGGCAGCCGCCGCCAAAGGTCCGTGAAGGCACCGTGACCGCGCCGCGGCGGGGCGTCGACGGGGGCATGGCGAGGCCGTGAACTGCGCGTCCGTTGGCACCATGGCCCCGTGCTATGGTTGGGACACAACGACGCGGGGTGGAGCAGCTCGGTAGCTCGCTGGGCTCATAACCCAGAGGTCGCAGGTTCAAATCCTGTCCCCGCTACGCGAAGTCCGAGGGCCCGGTGCATCAGCACCGGGCCATCGGCGCATTCCCGGCCCGTTCCCGGCGTGACGCCCGGTGAGCGCCCCCATCCGGCGGCGCTGTCCCGCGAAGCCTGTCCGGCGCGGCCGGAGTGGGCCGCCGGGTAAGGGATTTGCGCTGGTCATGGCCGGTGACATAGTCTGAGGACACAACGACGCGGGGTGGAGCAGCTCGGTAGCTCGCTGGGCTCATAACCCAGAGGTCGCAGGTTCAAATCCTGTCCCCGCTACGCGAAGTCGGAGGGCCCGGTGCATCAGCACCGGGCCTTCCGCACGTGCGAGGCAGGTTCGCACAGGGAGTGTGGCGCACGTCTCACCCCTGCGGGTGATCGGCCTGTGGGCGGTGAGGGCGTACGGTGTGGTGGGCTGATCGGCTCTTCATGCCAATCGTCCGTTCCGGTACGGAATCTGACGATGCGTCTAGCGCTGCCTCGGGTGGGGAAAGCGGGGCTCAGGAGTCGGCTGGCGGCCCTGTGGCGGCATCAGCGACCGGCCCGGGCAACCGCGTTATGAGGTTGATGTGTCGCGAAATCGACAAAGCGCTGAAGTAACCTCATCGGCTGGGGTATACCAGGTGTACGCGGGTTGCGGGTGGTGCGACGATGAAACCCATGGGGGACGGCGCGAGGTCGGAAAGCGACCATGAGCTCCGGTGCGTGCCTGGGCTGCGCAGAGACTCGGCGGACGCAGGAGTCGACATGTCGGTAATCGCTGGGGGAGTGGCGGGCGTCGGTCACGACGACGATCCGCATGCGGGGCGGCTGCCACTGCAGCGCGCCACCGGGACGAGCCCGAGCGCCGACCTGACAGCGGCCGACTTCACGGCGGCCGACCCGTCCCCGGCGGACCTCCGGGCGGAGGCCCCGCTGGACGCCTTGGCGGAGTCCCGGGCCGGCGTGGCCGAGACCGTCCCGGCGGAGGCCGGTGACGACACGGACGGTGAGGGGTCCCGGTTCCGCAGCTTCGAGTCGGCCCTGGAGGCCCGCGAGGAGGCCGCCCTCGAAGCTCGCTACCGGCTGGCCGCCGAGGAGGACCCCGGGGCCGGCAGCCTGCTCGGCGCCCTGCTGCTGCGCCGTGGCGACCTGGACGACGCTGAACCGTATCTGCGCCGCGCCGCCGCCTCCGGCATCCGGGCCGCGGCCAACAACCTCGGTGTGCTGCTGCACCAGCGCGGCCACCGGGACGAGGCGGCCGGCTGGTGGCGCACCGCCGCGGTCGCGGGGAGCGCGCCGGCCGCGCACGCGCTCGGGCTGCACCTGCGCGACCACGGCGACGAGCCCGGCTCCGAGTACTGGCTGCACCAGGCCGCCGAGCAGGGCCACACCGGGGGCGCCTACGCCCTGGCCGACCTGCTGGAGCACCGTCGTGACGAGCGCGCCGGGCGGTGGTTCCGCGCCGCCGCGGAGGCGGGCCACCGCGAGGCCGCCTACCGGCTGGGACGGCTGCGCGAGGCGGCCGGCGACGCACCGGGCGCGGAGCCCTGGTACCGCCAGGCCGCGGCCCGGGGCCACGCCGGGGCCGCGCTGCGGCTGGGGGTCCAGCTGGAGCGGCGCGGGGAGCGCGAGGAGGCCGCGCGCTGGTACCGGCAGTCCGCCCAGGAGGGCGAGCCGCAGGCGGCCTGCGCGCTGGGTTTTCTGCTGCGCGACAGCGGGGACGAGGTCGGCGCCGCGGACTGGTGGCGTGAGGCCGCCGACGCGGGTGACGGCAACGCCGCCAACGCGCTCGGCGCGCTGCACTCCTCCTGGGGCGAGACCGAGATGGCCGAGCAGTGGTACCGCACCGCGCTGGACGCGGGCGACCACAACGGCGCGTTCAACCTCGGCCTGCTCTGCGCGGCCGACGGCCGCGAGGCGCAGGCGGAGCAGTGGTACCGCCGGGCCGCCTACGCGGGGCACCGTGACGCCAGCAACGCCCTGGCGGTGATGCTGCTGCAGCGCGGTGACACGCCGGGCGCGGAGCCGTGGTTCTCCAAGGCGGCCGAGGCCGGAAGCGTGGACGCGGCCTTCAACCTGGGCATCCTGCACGCCGGACGGGGCGAGCAGCACCGCGCCCAGGAGTGGTACGCCCGCGCCGCCGGACAGGGACACGCCGAGGCGGCGCTGCAACTGGCCGTGGCCAAGGAGCGGCGCGGCGACCTGGGCGCCGCCGCGACGCGCTACCGCCAGGCGGCGGAGCGGGGATCGGCCGAGGCGGCGTTCCGGCTGGCGGTGCTGCTGGAGCAGGGCGCGGAGGAGCGCTTCGCCGAGGAGGTCGAGCGCTGGTACGCGGCGGCGGCCGAGGCCGGGCACCACCGTGCCCAGGTCCGGGTCGGCGTACGGGCCGCCGAGCGCGGCGACACCGACGCGGCCGAGCACTGGTACCGGGTCGCCGCGGAGGGCGGCAGCCGCAGCGCGGCCTTCAACCTGGGGCTGCTGCTGGCCCGCGAGGGCAGCGAGTCCGAGGCGATGCTCTGGTACACCCGTGCCGCCGACGCCGGGCACGGGCGCGCGGCGCTGCGGCTCGGCCTGATCGCGGCCCGGCGGGGTGACCTGCTGCTGGCCCGCAAGTGGTGCGAGCGGGCCGGCGAGTACGGGCCGGACGGGGTGGCCGAACGCGCCGCGCGCCTGCTGGAGGCTTTGCAGGCGGACCTCAGCGCATAACCGCTGACCGCTGCGCGGGGGACCTTGGGGAAGAGGCCCTACGACTTGCATGGTTGGCAGCGCAGTTCCTCGCGCCCCTTAGGCGGGGGTGCGTTCGGGGGTGGGTTCCTGGTCGAAGCGGGCTGCGGCGCGCTTCTCGGCGCGGTGCTTGAGCAGCAGCAGGCCGGCCGCCGCCACCACGATCACGCCGACCAGCACCCAGCTGGCGACGCTGGCGTAGTGCTCCACCCGGTGCCAGCCCGCGCCGGCGAAGTAGCCGAGCAGCACGAAGCCGACGGCCCAGACGCCGCCGCCGAGCACGTTCCAGACCGCGAAGGTGCGGTAGCGCATCCCGGAGACCCCGCACAGGCCCGGCACCAGGGCCCGCAGCGCCGCTGCGAAGCGGCCGGCGAAGACCGCGCGCCCGCCGAGGCGCTGGATCAGGTCCTTGCTCTGCCGGACGTGCGCGGGCTTGATCAGCCTGGCCGGGATCCGGTTCAGCAGCCGGTCGCCCCAGCGCTTGCCGACCGCGTAGCCGATGCTGTCGCCGATGACCGCGCCCGCGATGGCGACCGCCATCACCACCCACAGCGCGTTCTTCCCGTTGTAGGCGGTCACCCCGCCGATGACCACGGCCGTCTCGCCGGGGATCAGGAAGCCGAGGAAGACCGAGGACTCCAGGGCGGGCAGCAGGAAGACCGCGAGCAGCACCAGGGTGCCGTTGAGCGCCAGCAGGTGGTCGCTGATCCAGGACACCGGTGTTCCTCCATGCTGCGCGCGCAGCGGGGTGCGGGGGCGGGACCTCTCCACGGTACCGGGGGAACGTCCCGTCCCTTCCGGATGGTTCCGTCCCGCCCCTGCTCCGGGGGTCAGCCGAGGCGCTGCAGCAGCTCGCCGTGCAGCAGTCCGTTGCTGGCCGCGGCGTTGCCGCTGCGTACCCCGGGAACGCCGTCGAGCCCGGTGAAGCGCCCGCCGGCCTCCTCGACGATGACGCAGGTCGCGGCCATGTCCCAGATGCTCAGCTCGGGCTCGGCGCAGAGGTCCACGGAACCCTCGGCGACCATCATGTAGGGCCAGAAGTCGCCGTAGGCGCGGGTCCGCCAGCAGCTGCGGGAGAGGTCCAGGAAGGCCTCCAGCCGGTCCCGCTCCTCCCAGCCGGTGAGCGAGGAGTAGGCGAAGGAGGCGTCCTCGATCCGGGCCACGTCGGAGACCTTCATCCGGCCGGCCCGGGTCAGGCTGCGTCCGGTGAACGCGCCGGAGCCCTTGGCGGCCCACCAGCGGCGGCCGAGCGCGGGGGCGGAGACCATGCCGACGACCGGCTGCTCGCCGCCGGGGCCCAGCTCCATCAGGGCGATCAGGGTGGCCCAGACCGGGACCCCCCTGATGTAGTTCTTGGTGCCGTCGATCGGGTCGATCACCCAGCGGCGCGGTCCCTGGCCGCCACTGCTGCCGTACTCCTCGCCCATCACCGCGTCGCGCGGGCGGGCCCGCCGCAGGTCGCCACGGAGCAGGTCCTCGACCGCCCGGTCCGCGTCGCTGACCGGGGTCAGGTCGGGCTTGGTGTCGATGGCGAGGTCAAGTGCCTTGAAGCGGTCCAGCGTCACCGAGTCGGCGTGGTCCGCGAGGACGTGGGCGAGGCGGAGATCGTCGTGGTAGTCGGCCATGGTCCGAACAGTAACGATCAGCGATGAGGGGAGCCAGCACCGTCCGGGGTGCGGTCGTTAGGGTGGTCGGTATGGCGGTGGACGCGGGTGTGCAGGACCGGGAGCTGGTCACCTGGTGGGGACTGGTGATCGAGGCGTACGCGCGGACCGCGCCGCTGCTGCAGGTGGGACCGGTCGGCGGGGTGGAGGTGCCGGGGCCGTGGTTCGAGGTGCTGCTGCGGCTGCTGCGCACTCCGGGGCAGCGGCTGACCATGACCCGGCTGGCCCAGGACGTCGCGCTGACCAGCGGCGGGTTCACCAAGCTGGCGGACCGGATGGTGACCGCGGGACTGATCGAGCGTCAGACCTCGCCGAGCGACCGCCGGGTCACCCACGCGGTGCTGACCCCCGAGGGGTTGCGGATCGGCGAGGAGGCGCAGCGGATCCATGTCGCGGCGCTGCGGGAGCACTTCCTGGCGCCGTTGGGCGAGGAGCGCGCCCGGCGGCTAGCGGAGCTGATGCGCGCCCTGCGGGACGCCAACACGCCGAGCGCGACCGACCCGCCGCGCGCCGCTCCGTGATGCGGGTCTCAGTGCCGTGACTCGGGCGGTGCCGTGATTCGGGCAGTGCCGCGCCGGTCAGTGCTGTGAGCCGCTGAGCTGCAGTCCGACGACGCCGGTCAGCACCAGCACGATCGAGACGATCTTCAGCACCGAGACCAGGTCGCCGAGCCAGACCATGCCGTAGATCGCCGTCCCGGCCGCGCCGATGCCGGTCCACACGGCGTAGGCGGGACCCACGTCGAGGCTCTTCAGGGCCGTGGTCAGCAGTCCGAAGCTGCCGAGCGCGAACAGCGCGAAGCCGAGGGTGGGCCCGAGTCGGGAGAATCCGTCGCTGAGCTTGAGGCAGACCGCGAAGCCGGTCTCCAGCATGCCGGCGATGATCACCATGGCCCAGGCCATTCCTCGACTCCGTCTCCTCGATGGCAGTCCGATCCCGTGCTGACATCTTGGGTCGGAGTGATCGTCGGCGCATCCGCAGCGCGGCCTCCGGAGCGGGCGCCGCCTGCACGCCGGCGCCGCCCGCAGGGCCTTTCCCGAATTGACACTCCCGTCTTACAGGTTCATTATGTGAACGTTGTTTCAACAGACACCTCGTTCGGTGAGGCGTCTTCACGGACACAGGCCACTGATCCCAACCGTCGAGAGACGCTCCGGATCAGGACACCTCTTCCCGACCTAAGGGTTGAGGCCAAGTGGCTGCGCAGGCGGGCCAGGCGATGAAGCCGGGCCT